>JAVVHH010000076.1:0-18025 GCA_032249615.1 Acetobacteraceae bacterium | reverse complement strand
GGAGCCGAACTTCCTCGGCCTGCTGCCGTCCCTCTACGACCGCAAGAGCCGGCGCGAGCGCGAGATGTTCGAGGATTTGGCCGGGCATGTCGGAAAGCTTCTCTTCCCCGGTGTCGTCGCAAAACGCGACCTCTACGCCCGAGCCGCGAGCGATCGCGAACCAGTCTGGAACATGAAGGGTGCATCAGCGCGCGAGGCGGCTGCCGAGATACGCGGCGTGTTCCAGACCGTTGAGCAGAAAATGGAGCTGACCCATGGCTAAACGAGCGTCTTTCGCTGCGGCCTCATTCTCTAACCTTCGCGCAGCAGCCGGCGAAGGCGCGGGCGAACCACTGCGCATCGCATTGGTCGACATCGACGAGGACCCCAATCAGCCCCGCCAGGCGTTCGACCCGGCCGAGCTCGAGAGCATGGCCGCCACCATACGTGACCGAGGCGTGTTGCAGCCCATCGGCGTGCGGCCGGCCGAGGATGGGCGATATATGCTCGTGTTCGGGGCGCGGCGCCTTAGGGCGTCCAAGCTGGCGGAGCAGCCGGACATCCCGGCCGTCATCGTGCCCGAGGGGCAGCGCGACTACGCCACCCAAGTCATCGAGAACCAACAGCGCGCGAACCTGTCCAACAGCGAGCTAGCCGCTGCCGTCAATCAGCTGCACGCCGAAGGCAAGCAGGGCAAGGAGATCGCGGCAATCTGCAACTTGCGCGACTACCAGATTGCCGCTTTCCGGGCGGTGCCGAAGTTGCCCCCCTTCCTGGCAACCCGGATCGACAATGCGGATATCCGGGCGATGTATGACCTCTTCCGTGCCTGGAAGGATCA
Organism: Acetobacteraceae bacterium; assembly: GCA_032249615.1. Classification (GTDB taxonomy): domain Bacteria; phylum Pseudomonadota; class Alphaproteobacteria; order Acetobacterales; family Acetobacteraceae; genus JAVVHH01. The sequence goes on along the minus strand of JAVVHH010000076.1, from coordinate 17,205 downwards.
CCCGACCGAAGTCGAAGGCCTGCTTGCGAGCGATGACACTTACCTGACCATCACGGAAGCCCGGCGCATCATCGCAGCCGTGACCGGCAAGGCGAGCGGCAGCGTCGTGATAGATCGGGAGCGCAAGCTCGAGGATGCCTCCAAGGAGCCCCCTCCCCTTGTCCCGGGTGACTTGCCAGAGCCGGACCGAGCGCAGGCCGAGCCAGCCGCTCCGGCTAACGATCATCAGCCCCAGGATGCCCCAGCTCCGAAGGGCCGCCCGAAGCCAGAGCCGACCTTCACTATGGAGACGGCCGCTGGTGTTCGGGGTGTCCTTGTGCTCACCGAGCGTCCCAAGGCAAGGAACCATGTGTTCCTAGACGTAGGGGGCGAGCGGCAGGAGGTGCCATTCGCCGAGTTGCGCGGCGTGAGCGCTCGCTAACAGCGATGCGCGCCGTGCCAGCATGCGCCTTGGCGGTTCGCTTGCTGGCAGGGATGCTGCTGGTGGCGTGCCGGTCGTGCTCGTCGTGGTGCTGCGGTTCTTGCAGCCGTTGCTCGCCGGGCCTTTTGTGGTCGGCTGTATCGGTGGCGCGGGTGCAACGATCGGCTTTGCGGCGATGCAGATGTGGAGCGACGCTCTGCGGGCGGGCGTTGTGACGCTGGCGAGCGCTCTGGTTCTCAGTGCTTATTCGGCCACCGTCATCGCGCTTGGGGTGGAGCCGACGCCCGTTGCTTATCGGCCGACGCTTCTGGACAGGGGGACTAGCGAACATGCCGATGCCTGCTGACGGGTTTGCCGAGCGAGTGGCGAGTGACGAGCTGGATCAGCTGCGCGCCGGGGTCGACTGCCGCGCCGTTCTCGACGCGGCCGGTTGGGATCTGGACAGCGAGGAGAGCACACGCGGCGCGGTGAAGTATCGGAATGGCGCGGCACGCATCGTCATCGTCACCCACGAGGGTAAGGGATGGTTCGACCCCCTTAATGATCGGCGTGGTGACGTCCTGTCTTTGGCCCAGCATGTATGGGGCGGAAACCTTGGGCATGCCCGCAAGGCCTTGCGGCCCCTCGCTGGTATTTCACCCAGGACGAGCAATGTCCGACCGAGCGCGCCGGCTGTCCCGATCGACGCCGCTGCGGGCTGGGGCGAAGCACGTCGGATATGCCGTGGCTCTCAGGGGTGGTGCTACCTGGTCGAGACCCGAGGCATCCCTAGTCCGACGGTCGAGCGCGCGATGCAGGATGACGTTCTTCGGGAAGGTATCTACGGGACAGTCTTGGCAAGGCATCAGTCCGGTGCCGGGCTGACGACGGGATGGGAGATGCGGGGGCCGCGCTACCGGGGTTTCGCCAAAGGAGGCACCAAGACGCTGTTCCTGCTTGGGCTAACTAAACCGTGTGACCGCCTGGTTGTGACCGAAAGCGCCATCGACGCCTTGAGCCTGGCAACCATCGAGGGTTGGCCCACAGGCACAACGTACGTCTCCACCGGGGGCGGTTACGGCCCTGCCACGGTCGAGGCCTTGCAGATTGCGTTGCGCCCTTGCCGGCAACTCGTAGCAGCAACCGACCAGGGAGCCGGGGGCGACGTGTTGGCACATCGGTTGTCCGAGCTGACCGCCGCGACCGGTGTCGAGTTCAGCCGGCTCCAGCCCGGCGCCAAGGATTGGAACGACCAACTCCGGGGTGTTTGAGCGGGCAAAATTTGCACGGTGCAAATCCGGCCGCGCTACCCCTCCTTCTTTCCCTCCTGCCCAGCCTTCTTCTGACCCGTAGAAGCTTATGGGTTTGGGACTAGGGCAGGATATGTGAGATGGTAGCAAGTTAGTAACTTGCTTGGGAAGCATGCCGAGACGCCCGGATCAGACTACCCTTTCGACCCATATCGACCGTGAGTTGGCCTCCCGTTTCCAAGCGTGGGCGCGTGGGACAGAAGGCGGCACTTCCGCTGCGCTACGCCGGATCGTGGGCGAGGCAATGGACGGGAAGCCTCCGCCTCCACCCTCGGGAGCGGGAAGTGGTCAGCAGGTTGGAGTTCGGTTCAAGGCATCGGAGCGGGCATTGCTGTCTGAGGCCGCGCGATCGAGAGCGACGACACCGGCTGGTTGGTTGCGTTCGCTGGCACTGGTCCACCTGACCCGGCGGCCGCAGTGGAACGCAGATGAAGTCGAAGCATTGCGCGAGGTGTTCAAGGAGTTGCGGCGGATCGGGAATAACGTCAATCAGATCGCACGGGCTCTCAACGTGGCTGCGCATAAAGGCGAGTATCCTCCCTACCAGGGTGAAGAGGCCCGAGCGGCGGCAGAACGTGTTCGAAATGAAATGCGGCGCGTCGTCGCGTTGATGACCGGCAACTATGATTATTGGGGACTGCCCGATGCGAACCGTCCAACGGCAGCGCCAGGTGCTCAAGAGAGGGACGACGAGGCTACCATCCAGGAGCGCAAAAAAGCCGCGAAGCTGCCGAAGCGTCGGCCGACACGATTTCGAGAAGGATAGCTACCGATACTTGCGACGGCGATCTTGTCGAGCGGCTGCCGCCGCACTCGAGCCAGCGCCGACGCTGCCCCGAACGACCATCGCCACCTGATGCAAATTGTCGGCGACCCCGACGCACAACGCCGCGATATCGTCGGTGGCCGGCAACAGGTCCGGCACCATGATCGTCATCATGCCGGCCGCAGCCGCGGAGCGGACGCCGTTGTGTGAATCCTCGAGCGCGATGCAGTCCGCGGGCGACACCTGTAAACGGTCCGCCGCCAACAGGAACGGATCGGGCGCCGGCTTCCCCCGCGCATAGTCGCCGTGGCCGACGACGTGGCGGAACCGGTCCGACACGCCATGTGCGGCCAAGTGCCGGCGCACCGTGGCCTGCGAAGACGACGTGGCGATTGCCGCCGGAATGCCGAAACCATCCAGCGTGTCGAGCAACTCGGTGACGCCCGGCTTCATGTAGTGCCGATCGGTGATGAGCGTCTCGAAGTTGCGCATCCACGCTGCCCAGAGCGCGTCCAAGTCGAACGCCTCGCCGTAATGCTCGATCAGCATCGCGCGGCTGGCGAGCCATGGACTGCCCAACAGACGCTGTAAGACGGAAGGCGGCATCTCATGCCCCGCCGCGCGTGCGGCCGATAGGATGGCTTCCTGGTAGAGCGCTTCCGTATCGAACAGCAGACCATCCATGTCGAAGACGACGGCACGGGGCGCACGAGGAAGCTGCATCAGCGCTTGTAGACGTCGTCCGAGCGGCCGGCAACTCGACCGTGAACGGGATGTCGACGGGGGTGCCCTGCCCTAAGTCTTGAGCCGCAACGCTCATCCTTTATGGAAGCGGACTGGTGGCTTCGGGGAATACCGGTGCAACAAGCGGAAATCGGCATGCAAGCTGCGCAACCGACCGCCCTCGACACAGAGCGGACCGTCACCGGGAGTTCGTGATACGCCAGCACATGCCTGGACACATCGTTTTCCTCAGTGGCCCAATAGGAGTTGGAAAATCTACCCTAGGGCGCGGGCTGGCCGAGCGGTTGGCAGGAGTGTTCCTGGACGGCGACGACTTCTCGCAGTCCGATCGTCCTTGGTACTCCTGCATCCTGCAAACGAGCCGTGGCATAGTGCAGGCTGGCATCGCTGCGGTGGAGGACAGAGCGTCGGTTGTTAGCTGAACAACGCTAAGAGCGAACGCTTGGCGAACATGGGTTGGGTCCTTACGCTGCCCTCCGTTCCGAGCTGAGGTTCAGCGGCCGGCGTTGCCCGGCTGAGGCGGCCGCCCGGTCCCAGAGGAAGTCGCCTGAGAAGCCGATGTGCTCCCACGTGAGCGGGGACGTGTGGGCCAGGAGCTCGGGGGCAACCGCCTGGCCTCGGCTGTGGAGATGGTCCACGGCATCGGCCAGATAAGTCGAGTTCCAGTAGACGATGGCCGCGATCACCAGGTTCAGGCCTGAAGCCCGGAACTGCTGCGCATCCGAGCCGCGGTCGGCGATCCGCCCTTGCTTGAACGTGCAGATAACCTGAGCCAGCGCGTGCCGCTGCTCGCTCTTGTTCAGGCCGGCATGGCAGCGCCGCCGGAGCTGCGGCGATTCCAGCCAGTCGAGCATGAACAGGGTGCGCTCGATCCGGCCCAACTCCTGCAAGGCGAGGTCGAGCTGGTTTTGCCGCTGAAAGGCCGCGAGCCGCTTCAGCATCGCGGACGGCAGCACGGTCCCGGCCTGCAGCGACGCGACCAACCGCAGGATCTCGTCCCAGTGCTCGCGGATGATGTCGGTTCGAATACGGCGCCCGAACAGCGGCTGCAGCTCCTTGTAGGTGGCGGCCGGCTCGATGCAGGCGAACTTGCGGTCGGGGAAGTCGCGCAGCCGCGGGCAGAACCGGAACCCGAGCATCGCACACAGGATGAAGACATGGTCCGACGCGCCGCCGGTGTCGGTGTAATGTGTGCCAATCCGCAGCGCCGTCCCATGGTGCATCAGGCCATCGAGCACATACGGCGCCTCATGGCTGGTGGCCGACATGACGCGCGTGCTGTACGGCCCGTGCTGGTCGGAGACATGGGTGTAGAACCCGAGACCCGGATCCTGGCCGTAGCGCGCGTTGATGTCGCCGGCAGCGTCGCCGCGCTTCCCGGACCGGAAGAACTGGCGGTCCGAGGACGAGGTGCTGCCGTCGCCCCAGATCGCGGCAATAGGCAGGCCGTGATGCGCGTCGATGATGCGGGCGAGCGCCGCCTGGTAAGTTTCCGGCCGGATGTAGGCGTCGGCGGTCCAGATCAGCTTGTCACGGGTGACGCCGTGACTCGCCGCGGCCATGCGGCCGAGACCGAGATTGCTGGCGTCGGCCAGAATGGCGGCGAGAAGCGCGCTCTCATCCTCGCAGCGCTCGCCGGTGCGCAGGTTGGTGAAGGCGGAGACGAAGTCAGTCGCCCGGTTCACCTCGTGAAGCAGTTCGGTGATGCGCACTCGCGGCATGATCCCCTCGAGCGCATCGGCGAAAGCGCGCGTTTCCGGCGTGGCGGAGGCCCTCACCGGTGAGATTTGCAGGCGGCCGTCATGGAATTCCACGCCCTCCAGCTCGCCGCGCCGGAGCCGTCCCGCAAAGCGCTTCAGCCGCCGATCGAGCTGGGCGGCGCTGGTGGCCAACCATTCGTCCGCTGTCGTGGGTAGGCCGAGCTCGGCGGCAGTGGCCGGCACGGCGGAGGACGGCAGGAGATAGCTATCGAAACGGCGGTAGCTGGAGGATCGCTCGACCCAAATGTCGCCGGAGCGCAGCTTGTCGCGCAACGTCGCGAGCACCGCGGTCTCGTAGAGGCGTCGGTCTGGTTCCGCCCCATCCATCACCAAGCGGCGCCACTCCTTTCGGAACGGCATGGGCGCGTCCGCCGGGACTTCACGCTTGCCGGACCGGTTGAGGTAGGCGAGGAGCTTGAGCGCGGCCAGGACCGGGTCACGGTCACGAGCGGCCCGGAACTCCAGCGCTTCGATCAGGTCGGGCGCAAACTTGCGCAGTGTCTTCCACCGCTCCGCCGCACGCAGCAGTGGGTCCTCGCCGGCCAGATTGGCCAGGTCTTCGACCTCGCCACGCACCCGCAGCAGCTTCGCCCATCCGATGGTTTCGTCCACGACTTCGAAAGCATCACGGTCATCCGCCTGCGCCGCGGCGAGCGCGCCGATGGTGCCGTGGAACAGCCGCATCAGCCGGCCGACATCGCCGGCGCTGGCTTCATAGCGACGGCGCCTGGAATTGCGCGCCTTGGCGAACAAGCCGCCGATCAGCTTGTCCGCCATCTCCAGCACCGCATCGGTCAAGCGTGCCTCCAGATCGAGGACGGTCGCGATCAGGATGGCGCGGCGCCGGCGTGCAGCATAACGGCCGAGCTGATGGGCGTCCGAGCTGTAGCCCTCCCGAACGAACTGGCGCAGCCGTTCCTCATGGATCCGCCCCGCAATGTCCGGGTTCAACCCGATGCTGCGGACCCGGCGCAGACGGTCGAGTAGCTCGCGTATATAGTCCGCCTTGGGGGCGACCGGCATCGCTTTGAGCCAGGCGAACGGCGTCATGCTCACCGAGGGATCGACCGCGAGCAGCTTGTCCAGCTTGGCGATCTGCTCGTCGGAAACGCCCGCGAGCAAGGCATCCGTCGCTTGTCTGCGCGCGCGAGCCCGGCCGGCAATGGCGGCACGCTCGATGACGCCGCTGGGCGGCAGAATAATGCCAGTGGCGCGGAGCGCGGCGACAACTGCCGCGGCGATCGGCTGCCCGCGCTCGGTGCTCCAGGCAGCCTGAGCGGCCGCGTCGATCATCATAGGCAAATCGGTGTTCGCCGACGGCCGAAGCCGCAGCATTGTGGCGAGAAGCCGCGCGTGGTCGGTCATCGTCTGCGGGCGTCGTGCATATCCGATGAACGGCGCCGCCGGAATCTCAAGTTGCCTGGCCAGCCAATCGACAAGAGGTTCGATCGGCTGCTCAAGGTGCGCCAGGGCAATTCCAGGGTGGCGAAGGAGGGCGAGCTGAACGGCGAAGCCGATCCGGTTGGAATCCCTCCGACGAGCCGCCACGAGCTCCTGGTCGGCCCGCGACAGAGTGAAACACCGCGCCATGCTGTCGGCATCAGGCGGGATGCCAAGAAGAGCACGACGCTCGTCGTCCGTAAGCAGTTGTCGGTACGCCATGGTTGTTCTCCGGTCAGGGGCGGCGGACCCTATGGCGGAGCTGTCCGGCAAACGATCGTTGACCGGGCAGGCCCAAAATGTCCGGAAACCCTGGACAGAAGATGGGAAGCCGGACAGGGTGATTGCCGGACGGGAATACGGACGGATTGGCCGTGGCAAATGTCGGCTACGCGCGCGTCAGCACCGCTGACCAGGATCCTGCGCTCCAGCACGACGCACTTGCGGCTGCCGGCTGCAAGAGAGTGTTCGAGGATCGTGCCTCCGGCGCGCGTGCCGACCGTGTCGGGCTGCAGTCCGCGCTCGACTACGTCCGGGAGGGGGATGTTCTGGTAGTCTGGAAGCTCGACCGCCTTGGCCGCTCGCTCCCGCATTTAATCGAGACGGTGACCTCGCTCGCGGGTCATGGCGTCGGCTTTCGCTCCATCACCGAGGCGATCGACACGACGACCCCAGGCGGCCGCTTAGTCTTCCACCTATTCGGAGCCCTGGGGCAGTTCGAGCGCGACCTCATCCAGGAACGTACTCGAGCTGGCCTTGCGGCCGCGACAGCTCGCGGTCGGAAAGGCGGGCGCAAGCCCGTTGTGAGTGCGGAAAAGTTGGAGCGTGCCCGCGGCCTCATCGCCAAGGGCTTGACCGTACGCGAGGTCGCCACCCGAGTGAAGGTAGGCAAGACAGCCCTGTATGAGGCGCTCAAGACAGGGCCCGCGTAACACGCCGCCCTGCGTCAGCCCACGAGAACACGGGCCAGCGAAAGTGTCGCAAAGCCGACCATTCCGACCGCTGCCGTGCGATTGGTTCGCGCCCGTTCCCAACAGTCGTGTCACCGGCTGCCATTTCGGGTCAGATGAGGGCGGTTGTGCAGCCGCCGTACGTCAGTCCAGCCCCTCCCTTCTCCACCTCCTGTCGCGCGCGGCGCGCCGGACCAGGTCGGAAAAGTTCTGGACAACGGCCGACGGATCGCCCCGACGCAGGGCGAGGTTTAGGACCGCTGCCGGCCGTTCGCTGGGCAGCAGGCGACGGTAGGCCACGCCGTCCACTCGCACCCGCTGGATCGAGGCTGGAACCAACGCGACCCCAAGCCCGACGGAGACAAGGCTCAGTGTCGACGCGATCCGGGGCGCCTGCTGGCCAAGGCGGGGATTAAAGCCGGCGCGGTGGCACGCCGCCAGGCTCGCGTCGGCGATGCCCGGGCCCGCGCTGCCCCCGAACAGGATGAAGACTTCCCCGGCCAGCGCACGCAGGGGAAGTGGCTTTCCACGAAGGCTGCCGCCGGCAAGTTCGTGTGAGCTCGGGAGCGCGACGACCATCGGCTCTTCGAGCAGGGTATGTACGGCCAGCTCTTGCGGGTCTGCAACCGGCGCCCGCAGGAACGCCACGTCGATCTGCTCGCTATGGAGCCGCTCGATGGCCTGCCTGCTGAGGCACTCCTCAAAGGTCATGGACACGAGCGGGTAAGCCTCGCGGAACGCCCGGATCGCCTGCGGCACGAACGGGTGGAAGGGCGCTGTCGGCGCGATCCCGACCAGCAGCCGTCCCTGCTCGCCCCTGGCCGTCCGCTGCGTCAGCAGGAGGGCGTGGTCAAGGCGCTCGAGCACGGCCCGCGCCTGGTCAAGGAGAACGCGGCCGGCCTCCGTCAGCTCGACCCCGCGCGCCTTGCGGCGGAACAGCTGCACGTCGAGTTTCTGCTCGATTGCCTTGATCTGCTGGCTGAGTGGGGGCTGCTGCATCCCGAGCCGCTCGGCGGCCCGGGTAATGTGCCCTTCCTCCGCGACGGCGATGAAGTACCGGAGCTGCCGCAGATCCATGTGCCATATCCCCTGCATATGGATTCTGCAGCTAACATGTAATTGCTGCTATGGTATTGCACGGCATACCGTTCCGCCCGGCGCCGAGAAGGCCGTAGCGGAGAGCGGACATGGACATACGACGTCGCAAGTTACTCCAGCTGGCGTGGGGCGCCGCCCTCGCGCCGGCGCTCCCGCCGTCGGCGCGAGCGGAACCATATCCGTCGCGGGCCGTCCGCATCGTGGTCGGCTTCCCGGCCGGAGGGCCGCTCGACATCGCGGCCCGGACCGTCGCGCCGTTCCTGTCCGGCCGCTTCGGCCAGGAGTTCGCCGTCGAGAACCGACCCGGTGCGAGCGGCAACACGGCAACATTGGAAGTCGTCAGGGCTGCCCCCGACGGCCACACGCTGCTTCTCTGCGGCCCCGTGAACACCATCAATGCAACTCTGTTCGAGAACCTCGACTTCGACTTCTCCCGCGACATCGCGCCCGTCGCCTCGATTGCTCGCGTGCCTCTCGTGGTTGAGGTCAACCCGTCTGTCCCCGTGAGGACTGTCCCTGAGCTACTCGCTTACGCACAGGACAACCCGGGCCGGCTAAGGGTCGGCTTCGCAGGGGTCGGGACGCCGCAGCACATTGCCATCGAGTTGTTTGAACTCATGAAGGCCGTGAAGGTGACCCCGGTGCCGTATGCCGGCTCCGCGCCCGCGCTCGCCGACCTGCTGCGGGGGAAGGTCGACGCGATGTTCGACCCGGTGCCCTCATCGATGCCGCATATCAAGGCTGGGCGTCTCATCGCGCTCGCGACGACTGGCCTGACGCGCTCGGAAGCGCTGCCGGACGTGCCCGCGATGGGCGAGTTCATCCCAGGCTACGAAGCCGGGTCCTGGTTCGGCCTCGGCGCCCCGCGGGACACGCCCGGCGGCATCGTCGAGGCGCTGAATGGGGCCGTGAACGACGGGCTTGCCGACCCGGCGGTCAGAGCTCGGTTCCGGGAACTGGGAGCAACGGTCATGCCTGGCCCTCCTGCGGAGTTCAGCCGGTTCATCGCCGGGGAAACGGAGAAGTACCACCGCGTGATCCGCTCGGCCCACATCAAGCCCGCGTAGCGATTCCGCTACGAACAGCCCACCACGGTTCGGAGCGACGCCGAGCCGCCTAGGTTGCTGGCGGGTGAGGAAGCGGCCGAACTGCCCATTATGAATCGTAAGCCGGCGCACCTGGCAATTGATTTCGCCAGCTTTTGCCCATTAGCCTTGCCGGGAAAATGCTCATCTCGGGCGGCAACTGACCAGAAGCAGCCGGGCCTGCTGAACCCCGAGCAGGACCACGCGGGCGTAGGCCGCCGCATGTACTGTGCTCGCTCCTGAGCGTTCGGGTTGATGCACAGGATCGCCATGGGTCCGACCGTGCGGCGATGGACAGGCCGATCACGGCACCGGAGGCCAGTGCCGGTAGCGCGATCCATTGATGATCTCCTGCTCCCTTATCAGGGGATTCGTTGTCCGGGAAAGCTGAACGGCGTTCCAATCGGAGAGATCACCAGGAGCGTTCGCGCCGGGCGGAGGCCGCTCTATTTCAGCCTTCTCCAGGTCACGGTGCCGATGCCACCGCTAGACGCGGTCGGGGTCACATATTTCAGCTCCTCGCTGTTCGCGACAACGATCCGCCGTCGTTGCTCGGTCTCGTCCCAGTTCGGAAACGTCGCTCGCTCAACTTTGAATGTGAGCGTCTTGCCCGCTCGATCGACCGCAAAGGTCCCGAGCATGGCGATGCTCCTGCCCACTACAGCCCTGTTCTCCTGCTCTGTCCCGCCAGCCCGGTTGTTGGCGACAAATTTCGGCAGGTCCGGACCGATGATCGTCAGCATGAAGCGGTCGTTGGCGTCCAAGCTCATCATGCCAGCGGCACCGGTTCCGAATTGGTCGGTGGTCTTGCCGTCCTTCTCGGTCACGGACGACACCAGTTGCCAGGTGCCGACGAGATCGGCCGTGTCCTGCGCGAAGGCGCTCCAGGCGGGCAATGCCATGCAGGCGGTCAGGACGGCACGACGAACTGGGTGGCCGCTCATTCTCTCCCTCCATTCCCCTGAGCGCATTGTCCTGATCACGTGCTATAGGGGAAGGCTGGAAATTCCTAGGTAGCTATAGGCATAGCCGATGTTTCGCCCGACACTCAACTGGGAGCGCGTCAGAGGGCGAGTGACGCTGCGGGATCTGCACATTCTGGCCGCCGTCGTGCACTGGGGCAGCATGGCGCGGGGAGCCGCGCATCTCGGCCTGTCTCAGCCATCCGTCTCGGAAGCAGTGGCCAAGCTGGAGGCGGCGCTCTGCGTCCGCCTGCTCGACCGCAGCCCGCGCGGGGTCGAGCCGACGATGTTCGGACGCACCCTGCTCCGGCGTGCCCACGTCGTCTTCGACGAACTCAAGCAGAGCATCCGCGACATCGAGTTCCTCTCCGACCCCGGAGCGGGAGAAGTCAGGATCGGTTGTCCAGAATCCCTGTCCGCCGGCTTTGTCCCGGCAGTGATCGACCGCCTGTCGCGCCGGTATCCGCGCGTATCGGTGCGCGTGCTGACGGCCCAGGCCGGAGAACAGGAGTTCAGAGAACTCCGAAATCGTAGCGTCGACCTTCTGATTGGTCGCGTGTTCAAGCCCGTATCGGACGACGACGTGGAGGTGGACGCTCTGTGCGAGGATGGATTCTTCGTCGCCGCTGGCAGCCGGACCCGCTGGGCCCGGCGACCGACCGTGACCATCGCCGAACTGCTTGACGAGCCTTGGATCCTGTTTCCGGAAGACAGCGTTTCCGGGGCCTACATCGCCGAAGCGTTCCGCAGCCTCGGTCTGCCTCTCCCGCGCCGAGCCCTGACCTCGTTCTCGCCCCATCTCCGATTGCACCTCGTCTCTCAGGGGCGCTTTTTGACGATGCTGCACGGCTCGGTGCTGCGATTCAACGCCAAGCAATGGTCGCTGAAGGCCTTGCGCACCGATCTCCTGGTCCCGCCAATGCCGATCGCGATCTTCACCTTGAAGAACCGCACCCTCAGCCCGGTTGTCGGTCTCTTCATCGAGCAGGCGCGTGAAGCGGCCGCGTTGATGGGGCAATGTTCGCTGAAAGTTCGCTCTTATACCAAAGCTCCTGGCGGCTGACTCCTGGGCTTGCCCGACGCGGTGACGATCTGATTCGGTGAGGTTCGAACCGGGAGAGCCGTCATGGCGATCGCACTGCGCACGGATTACGACGCTGCCCGCCTCCGGGCCAAGGCTCGCGAGAGCAAGGATGCCGGGCAGACCCGGCGGTTGCTGGCCCTGGCGGCGATCTACGATGGCGTCAGCCGGACAGAGGCGGCGGCCATGGGGTCTGGGGAGCAATGGAACGGAAAACCTATGTAAGGACCTCTTCGTTTTCGGTGCTGGCAGAGGCTGGATCGCGGAGCGGTCGGAGTTCGCCACGGGCGATGGTGTCCGGCAGGATAAAGGCATATCGGCCGAGCATGTTGATATGCTCAAAGCCGAGCGGTGACAGGCGGACGACGTCCTCTTCCCGGACATGATGGCCTTCGGCGCGGAGTTGGGCCAAGGCCGCGTCCGTGTACAGCGTGTTCCAGAGCACGATGACGTTGACCACGAGACCGAGCGCACCAAGTTGGTCTTCCTGGCCTTCCCGGTAACGCTGACGCAATTCGCCGCGCTTGCCGTGGAACACGGCACGGGCGAGTTGGTGGCGACCTTCGCCCCGGTTGAGCTGAACTAGGATGCGGCGGCGATAGCTCTCGTTGTCGATGTAGGAGAGCAGATAGAGGCTCTTCACGACGCGACCCCACTCTTCCAACGCGCGTGCCAGCTTGGTCGGCCGATCATTAGTTTGCAGGGTTCGGATCAACCCGCCCGCCTGCACGCGGCCGAGCTTGAGCGAGCCGGCCAGCCGCAACAGATCGTCCCAATTGTCGACGACAAGCGGCATCTTCACCCGATGCCGTGCCAACCCGTTGAGCGCGCCATAGTCGGCCTTGGGGTCCACGCGCCAGAAGCGGGCGCCCCCAATATCGGCCAACCTGGGGCTGAACTGGAAGCCGAGCAGGTGGAAGATGCCGAACATCACGTCGGTGTAGGCACCAGTGTCCGTCATCACCTCCGTGGGCTGGAGTGCAGTTTCCTGTTCCAGCAACACGCTGAGCAGGACCAAGCTGTCACGCAGCGTGCCGGGCACGACAATGCCGCCTAGGCCGGTGAACTGATCCGAGATGAGGTTGTAGTAGGTGACACCGCGCTCCTGGCCGAAGTAGCGCGGGTTTGGTCCCGAGTGGATCGTGCGGACGGGGACGACGAAGCGCAGGCCATCGGCTGACGCTACATCTCCGCCGCCCCATACCCGGGCGAGCGGGATGGCTGCCTGGGCCGCGACCAGAGCAGCATTGGCGCGTGTCAGAGTCTCAGCACGAAAATAATTCTGTCTGACCCAGCTCAGCCGGGAGCGGCGCAGGGCCGGGGTGTCCAGGCGGATCAACGGCTCGAGGCCGGTGTTACAGGCTTCCGCCAGCAGCACGGCGCAGATGCTGGTGGGCAGATCGCCGGCGCGGGCGCCGCGTTCGCTGGCATGGGTGAACTCTGCTGCAAAGCCGGTGCGCGCGTGCATCTCCAGCAGCAGCTCGGGCAGATCCACTCGGGGCATTTGTGCGGCGACAGCCGCCCGAAGTGCGACCAGACTCGGCGGCTCCACCAATTTGTCGAGGGCGGAGAGAGACAGCGCCGCCGTGCCGTCGGCCGCTGTTTCGATCCGCACGCTCGCGTTTTCCGGCAACCGGGCCGCCGTGTCGCGATAAGCAGAGTCGAGGCGTGCGGCCATGCGCGCAACATCGTTGGGACCGGACGCCGAGACGCCGAGCGATCGGCAGATGGCGGGACGAGCCGCCTCCCAGGCCGCGCCGTCCAGCAAACCCAAACGCGGGTCGGCATAGCGCAAGCTTGGCGAGGCGAAGAGATCGCGCCGGCGCAGGGCCGCACGCATGCGGTCCACCAGGCACAGCGTCCAAGCCTTAGGGTCCACAACGCCATCGACGACGACGCGCGCGTGCCAGCCGGGCGGGATGAACTCGACGGGCAGCTTGCTCCCGCTGTTGTTGACGTTGCTCATGTGCTGCAGGGCGGCAAGAAGAGGCTTGGCGGCCGGAGTGGCGCCAAGATGGGCCGCCCGCACCAGCCCAGGCAGGAAACGGCGAACCCGGCGATGTTGGGCTAGCAACTCATCGAAGTAGGGATCGTCGGGCGGACGGGCGAGCGCATCCACCCGAGCCATGGCCGCCTCGATCACATCGCGCGGAACGGCGGCGAACACCGCGTCGAGGGGATCGGCGCTGTCCTGTTCAAGCAGCAAGGCCCACCCCTGGCGCAACGTCAGGGCCGCGGCATCGAGATCGCGCAGACCCCGCATCCGGGCCTCACGGCCGACATTCTGGGCATCGACGAAGATGCGCGTGACCACGATGTCGAACAGGTCCAGCACGTCGTCTTGTGCCGTTGCCTCCAGCGTCCTGATGAAGGCGATTAGGGTGGCCAAGCGGCGGTCCTGCGGCAGACGGGCAACCGCGGACGCCTTGGCTGCCGTGGCGAACCGCGCCATCGCAAGCACTCGCGTGCGCGGCAGCCGGTCCGTGCGGGGTAATCCTGCCGCTAGCACCCGGACCTCATCGAGCCTTGCCACAGCGCGCGCCAGCTCAGCCGGGCTTTGCAGGACCGGACCGTTACGCAGGCGATCGAGCGGACTCTGCCGTGCACCTTCGGGCGGTACGAGCAAGGCTTCCAAGCGTTCCCGTTGATCGAAGGTCATGCCCATCAGCATCTGGTGCCAGAGCCGTTGTCCGGCGCGAGCGCGTACGCGGGCGATGTTGCGCTCCAGCGTGGTGACGCCTGGAAGCAGCACCTTGTGGGCAATCAGCCACGCCGTGGCGCGATCAAACAGGGCGCTCGGTCGGTCTGAGCCCGTCCAGCATAGGGCGTAAAGCCAGCGGTTGAGTCGGAACTGTACGAAGGGCTCGGAGAATGCCCGGTATCCGTAGCGGTCGCGGATCTCGACCGGATGACGGCTGCGCCAGCGTGAAGCGGCATATTCCGACAAGAGGCTGCCGACCTGGATGCCGAGTTGCACGGCCATGAAGGTGACGGCCGATCCCGGCACGTCATCCGGCTGCTCGAGGAACGTCCCCAGGAACCGGACCGTGCCAAGTTGGACGGCGCAGCCCAGCCGCATGTGGGCACCGCGGCGCGCCGCCACAAAGGCGTGGTCTGCGTCATCAAGGTGAAAGTATCGGGCCAATTGCTCGGGATCGGGCTCACCGGCGTAGCGACCGTAACGCCGCTCCTGCTCCTCGTTTAGGAAGGAGACGGGCACTCCAGCTCCTTGCCGATCGCCGCCGTGCCCGGACCTGACCAGCCAGCGCGGGCGAGGGTTTCGATCAGCGTCGTGCGCTTGGCACCGAATGTCCGGCAAACCGCCGCCTTGGTGGCTCCGCCGTTGAGCGCGGCGATGATCGCATCGAGCTTCTCCGCGTTGATCTCTGGTGGACGGCCACCACGACGACCGCGGCGTTTGGCAGCAGCTAGGCCAGCGCGCACCCGCTCCTGGGTCAGTGCACGCTCATACTGAGCGAGTGCACCGAAAATCGAGAAGAGCAGTTCCCCGTGTGGCGTCGTGGTGTCCATTTGCTCGGTCAGGCTGCGGAAGGCGACGCCGCGCTCACGCAAGCCGGTAACAATGCTCAGCAGATGCGGCAGGGACCGGCCCAGCCGATCCAACTTCCAAACCACGAGGCAATCACCGGTCCGGGCAAAAGCGAGGGCGCGGGCCAGGCCGGGCCGGTCGGAACGGGCGCCGCTGGCCTTGTCCTCGTAAAGATGCCGGTCATCGACGCCCGCCACGAGAAGGGCATCGCGCTGCAAGGCCGTGGTCTGGCGGTCGCCGTCCGACGAGACGCGCATATAGCCGACCAACATGTGCGGAAAACCTCCAATTCAGAGTTCCCGCACACTGCTTCATTCCGACACCGTTTGTCGCACAGAAAAGCAGGGGTATGACAAGCCTCCGCATGATCCGCCAGGATGGTGACGCCAAACACATGTTTGCCGTCACGCCTGATCTGCACACCGCTGGCTGGCTTTCGATCAGCTGCTGCCGATTGCAATGCCAAGTGCCAATACGATCGCGCCGCCCAGCATGACCTTGGCGACCGCTGACAGTGGCGGCGTGTCCATGTAGCGCCACTGGATCCACGCAATTGCAAGCAGCTCGAACAGCACGACGACCCCAGCGACGATCGTCGCCGTCCAGAAGTCCGGGATGAGGTATGGCAACGTATGGCCGATACCGCCGGCGATGGTCATCAACCCGCAGACCAAGCCCCGAAGGTAGGGCGTTCCCCGGCCGGACAATTTGCCATCGTCGGCCAAGGCTTCCGCAAACCCCATCGAGACGCCGGCACCGACGGATGCCGCCAGACCGACCAGGAAGGCATTCCAGGAGTTGTGTGTCGCGAACGCCGCCGCAAACACCGGCGCCAGGGTGGAGACCGAGCCGTCCATGAGGCCCACAAGTCCGGGCTGCACGATTTGCAGCACGAAACGGCGGCGCGCGTCGTCCTCCTCCTTGACCCGGCCTTCGGTCGGCGGTGCTGACTCGTCGATCTGGTCGGCGGTTTGCTCATGTGCCGCCTCGGCGACCGCCAGGTCGCCGAGGACATTGCGGATACTCGCGTCGAGGGTGCGGCTGGCAGCCTGGTGGTAGAAGCGGCTCGCGTTGGCCTCCATCTGCCGCGCTTGGCGGCGGTAGCCTTCTGCACCGCCGAACTTCACCAGCCCGGACGGCCGCTCCTGCAGCAGGCCGCGTACATCGGTGGCGTCGATCTTGGGAATGGTCTCGCCAAACTTCGACCGGAACAGCTCGATCAGCTGATGGCGGTGCCCGACTTCCTCCTGCGCCATATCCGTGAACATGCGTGCCGTGTCCGGGTAGTCCGCGCGCAGCGCCTCCGCGAATTCGGTGTAGGCTCGGCTTGCCTGCTCCTCATTGCTGATGGCCAGCGCCAGGATTTCGGCGTCGCTCAGGTCGTCGATGTGGCGACCGCGCCGCATCCAACTGCCGGGTTTCTGAATGGTCTCGCTCATGGATTTAACCTCTTCAGGATGGTTCTAGGTCTGAGGTCGGAGCACTAGACAGCGGTCATATGGACGCTGCCGACTTGCTAAACCCTGACCGGCATGGTCTTGGGACCGTTCATGCCAGTGCCAGCTGGACGATACGGAACAGCACCAAGCCGACGGCGATCACGAGGTAGCCGCGCAGCACGAGCATCCAAATCCGGGTCGGGCCGGTGATGCGGTTCGGAGTCAGCTGAGATAGTGGCCGCATCCGCCAGGCCGGACGAAGCTCGCGGTCCAGCGAAGGCTTCGGCACCGCTTTGCGCTTGCTGAAAAGGAGCGTGATGCCGGCCAGGATAAGTGCTGCGATGAGACCACCGCCCAGGATGAACAGGATCGTCTCACCGGTGATATCCGGATACAGCACCGACGCCGTTAGAACGATGGACAGCAGCACGAGAACGGCGATCACCGCCCCTGTGAAGAGGTTGGTGAGGCGCCCGTTAACCCAAGGCCCCAGTACAGCGCGGTCGTTGCACAGCAGCAGCAGGAATACCGTTGCCGATGGTAGGAGCACGCCAGCCAAGGTCTGCACGCCCTCGGTAATCAGGCCCAGTGGCACTCCCGGGATCAACACCAGGATGGCC
>JAVVHH010000075.1:0-18353 GCA_032249615.1 Acetobacteraceae bacterium | reverse complement strand
CGTCCGCCAATACACGGTGGGGCGACTTACCCGCCTTGCCGACCAGGTCGGTTCGCGCCGCGAACCGCCGGCCGCAGGGGTGCCTGGACCCACGCAAGCGCCGGCGCCTGAAAACCCCGTGGGCACCTCGCGGAGTGCGGCCCCCGTCGCAGGCTCCCCATTGGAACTGGCGTGGCGATACCTCAGCCCGATCCTGTCGCCGCTGGCGACGCTGGGCATCGTGTTCATCGTCGCCGTGTTCGCGCTGCTGCAGCGCGAAGACCTGCGAGATCGTCTCATCCGCGTGCTCGGATCGGACGACCTGCACCGAACGACCTTGGCGATCGACGATGGTGCCCGCCGGCTCAGTCACTATTTCGTCGCGCAGCTCAGCATCAACACGGTATTCGGTGTGGTGGTCGGCATCGGCCTGCTCGTCATCGGCGTCCCGAACCCCGTGCTGTGGGCCATCCTCTCGGGGCTGCTGCGCTTCGTGCCGTATGTCGGATCGCTGCTCTCGGCGGTGTTGCCCATGGCGCTGGCGGCGGCGGTGGAGCCGGGCTGGTGGATGGTGCTGTGGACCTTGGGTCTCTACGTCGTCGTCGAGGGCGTGACCGGCCAGGTGATCGAGCCGATGGTGTACGGTCACTCGACCGGGCTGTCGCCATTCTCCGTCGTCGTCGCGGCGATCTTCTGGTCCTGGGTTTGGGGTCCGGTCGGCCTCATCATGTCCACGCCGTTGACGCTGTGCCTGGTGGTGATGGGCCGGCACATCAAGCGCCTCGAATTCCTCGACGTGCTGCTGGGCGATCGGCCGGCGCTGACGCCGGTGGAGAGTTTCTACCAGCGCATCCTGGCCGGCGACGCCGACGAGGCCGAAGACCACGCGGAGCGGCTCCTGAAGGACCGGTCGCTGTCGACGTACTACGACGAGGTCGCGCTCAAGGGCTTGCAGCTGGCCGCCAACGACGCGCAACGGGGCGTGCTGGGCCACGCGCAAATGGATCGGATCAAATCCACCGTGAAGATCGTGGTCGCGGGCCTTGCTGGACACGACGACAAGCAGCCGGTTCCGACGGAATCGGACGAGCCTGCGGTCGAGGTCCCCGCGGACGAGAGTGAACTGCCGGTCAAAGCCGATCCACCCACGATCGAACCCTCAATCGAGGCACTGCCGCCAGCCTGGCGCGGGCCCGGAGCCGTTCTCTGCATCGCCGGCCGCGGCCCGTTGGATGAAGCGGCCTCCTCCATGCTGGTTCAGTTGCTCGAGAAGCACGGCATGGGCGCGCGGCTCGTCGGCTACGGCGATGTGGCGCGCGACACGATCGAGGGTCTCGACGTGCACGGCGTCGCGATGGCTTGCATCTCCTACCTCGACATCAGCGGTAGCCCGGCGCATCTGCGCTACCTCGTCCGGCGGCTCCGCCAACGTTTGCCTCGAGGCACTCCCATCATGGTCGGGCTGTGGCCCGTGCAAGACCCCATCCTCAAGGACAAATCCGTGCAAGGCTCGACGGGCGCCGACTACTTCACCAGTTCTCTGGCCGAAGCCGTGGCGGCCTGCACCGAGGCCGCGCGCCAGGCGAGCGAAGCACCAAGCACGCGATCGGCTGCGTGAACGCCGCCCCTGGCGCCGCACGCAGCGACTGAGCGGAGCGCCGTCACCGCACCTGCTCGACCCGGAGAGCGCCTTCGGGCAGGGGGCGGAGCAGCTCCGACTCCGGGCGCGACTGGTCCAGCCAGGCCCGCCAATCCGAGCGCTCCAGAACGACGACTTGCCGGTCGTGGATGGGGGCCACGTCCGGGCCTGGTTCGGTTGTGAGCAAGGTAAATGCGTCCCCCGTTCCGTCCGGCATGGGACGCCACAGACCGGCCAAGCAGAACCAATCCTCCCCGGCCTTGGTGAATCGCCACTTCGATTTCGGCGACTTGGCCCCCGTGAACTCGTAGAAGTGCGAGGCGGGCACGAGGCACCGCCCGCTTGGGAAGCGCCGCCCCTCCGAGCGGAAATTGATGATCGGCGCACCCTTGGGCCGGCCCGGCGGAAAGCCCCAGCGCAGTTGGGCGAACTCCGTGCCGCTCTCCGTCTGTTGCACTACCGGCGCGGTGTCGGTCGGCCAGATATCGTCGCGCGGCTGCAGGTTCGGGGCGGCAGCGGGGAACCGCACCGGGACCTGCGTGTCGCTGAACGCCTCCAGGTAGGCGTGATACGGAATGTTGTTGCCGTAATCGTTGCACAAGGCTGCGGGATCCCACGAGAGCGCGCCGCATCCAGTGCCGCTCCGGCTCGCGCCGTGCAAGCTGCATGCGGCGACCCGCAACCGAGGGGCTCGACGGCGAGCGGAGCCGGAGGCACGATTTGGCCAAAATGGCGCTGCGGCGCGGGGAGGACGAACGTGCTCAAAGGATTGCGCCGGTCGACTGGGAACATCCGCCCATGATGACCCGCCCACTCGGCCGCACCGGCCTACAGCTCACGGCGCTCGGCTTCGGCTGCACCAGCCTCGGCAACCTCTACCAGGCGCAGACGGAGGATGCGGCGATCGCAGCGGTTGAAGCCGCGGCCGCGGCCGGCCTCGACTACGTCGACGTCGCGCCGCTGTACGGCTTCGGTCTGGCCGAACACCGCCTCGGCGCCGCCCTGCGCCGCTTGCCGCGCCGCCCGATCCTCTCCACCAAAGTCGGCTGGCGTCTCTCCGCCAAAGGCCGCACCGCCGCCGGCGGCTCCGTCTCCGACGCGCTGTTTCCCGAAGCAGCGCCGTTCCAGGCCACGATCGATTACAGCTACGACGGCATCATGCGCTCGTTCGAGGATAGTCTGCAGCGCCTCGGCACAGACCGCGTCGATATCCTGCTGCTGCACGATTGCGACCGCCGCAATCACGGCTCGGCCTACCCCGACCGTTTTGCCGAAGTGCGGTCGGGCGGCTGGCGGGCATTGCGGTCGCTCCGCGACCAGGGCGCGGCGGCGGCCATCGGCGCAGGGCTGAACGAGTGGGAGGCGTGCGAGGACTTCGCCCGGCAGCTCGACCCCGATTGCTTCCTTCTGGCCGGCCGCTACTCGCTCCTCGATCAGACATCGCTCGACAGCTTCCTGCCGCTCTGCCTGCAGCGCGGCATCGGCATCGTCATCGGGGGCCCCTACAACTCCGGCATCCTCGCCACCGGCGCCCGACCCGGCGCGCGCTACGACTACGCCCCCGCCTCGCCCGAGATCCTGGCCCGCACCGCGGCCATCGAAGCGATCTGCAGGCGCCACGACGTCCCGCTACGCGCCGCCGCGCTCCAATTTCCGCTGACGCATCCCACGGTCGCCAGCGTCATCCCCGGCGCCCGCGACGCGTCCGAGGTGCAGGAGAACGTCCGCCTCATCAACCATCCCGTCCCGCCCGCGCTCTGGACCGACCTGGCCGCCGCCGGGCTCCTTCGGGAGGACGCCGTGCCGACGCCATGAACATCGACGCGCACGTCCACTACTGGCAGCTCGCGCGCGGCGACTACGACTGGCTCACGCCGGGCTCACCGCTGTATCGCGACTTCGGGCCCACCGATGCCGCGCCCTGCCTCGACGCGGCCGGAATCGATGGCGTCGTCCTCGTGCAGGCTGCCGCCACGCATGCCGAGACGGAGTTCCTGCTGGCCCATGCCGACGCCGATCCGCGCATCCTCGGCGTCGTCGGCTGGCTCGACATGATGGCCGACGACGCGCCGGCCCGCCTCGCCACGCTGGCCGGACACCGCAAGCTGCGCGCCATCCGCCCGATGTGGCAGGACATCGCCGATGACGACTGGCTGCTCCACCCCAAGCAGACCCGAGCCTACGAGGCCATCATCGACCACAGCCTCGCTTTCGACGCCCTCGCCCGCCTCCGCCACTTGCCGAACCTCCTTCGGCTGATCGATCGGCACCCCGCGCTGCCGATCGTGATTGACCACGCCGCCAAGCCCGATATCGCCGGCGGCGGCCTGGCTTCCTGGCGCGACCTGCTGCGCCCCTTGGCCGCCATACCGCACGTCCACTGCAAACTCTCTGGCCTGCTCACCGAGGCCGCCCCGGGCGCGACGCTCGAGACGATCCTACCTTACGCCGAAACCGTCTTCGACCTGTTTGGCCCGGACCGCCTGATCTTCGGCAGCGACTGGCCGGTGCTCACGCTGCGCCGGGACTACGCGACGTGGTGGCGCTGGGCGCACGACCTCACGCGCCCACTCGGGCCGGCCGCGCAATCGGCCATCTTCGGCGCGAACGCCGCCAGGTTCTATCACCTCGATCCACTTCACGCGCAGAGCGCGTCCTGATCGCGCCGGCGCTAACCGGGAACAGAACGGACAGCAGCCCGAAATCGAAAACTTTACACCGCACGCCAGCGAGGTGAAGATCGACACGTAAGGGGGATTGCCGGTTGCACTTCGCGACACGCCTGAACTCGTTCGCCAGCCGGCCGGAACTCTTCTGGCCGGAGGAGGGCGGCAAGCCCGACACGGTCGCCCTGATGACCCGGGCGGCGACGGCGGAAGGCCTCGACGCCGTCGACCTCAACTACCCCGACCACTTCGCGACGCATTCGTCGCGCGCGCTGACGCGCCGGGCGGCCGATCTCGGCCTCCGGCTAAACGGGCTGGCGATGCGCTACTACGGCGAGCCCGCGTTCCGCGCCGGCGCCTTCACCAATCCCGACGCTGCCGTGAGGCGGCGCGCGATCGACCTGACCAAGCGGGGCATCGATGCGGCTGCGGAGACTGGCGCTGACCTGATGACGCTCTGGCTCGGCCAGGACGGGTTCGATCATGCCTTCGCGGCCGAGTACGGCACGTTGTGGGATTTGGAGATCGCCGGGCTGCGCGAGGTCGCGAACCATAACCCGGCCGTTGCGGTCAGCATCGAATACAAGCCCGACGAGCCTCGCGCGCATGCGCTGCTCGCCGATATCGGCACCACGCTGCTGGCCATTCGCGAGGCCGGGTCGCCCAATCTCGGCGTTACGCTCGATTTCGCCCACGTGCTCTACGCCGGCGAGCAGCCCGCCGCGTCGGCCGCCCTGGTCGCCCGTCACAGCCGGCTGTTGGGGCTGCACCTAAACGACGGCTACGGCAAACGCGACGACGGGTTGATGGTCGGCGCGATCCATACCGTGCAGACGCTCGAATTGCTGCGTCAGGCGCGGCGGGACGGTTACGCGGGAGTGATCTATTTCGACACCTTTCCCGACACCAGCGGGCTCGACCCGGTGGCCGAATGCGAGGCCAACATTGCCACCGTGCGGGCCATGCTGAACCTGATCGACCGCCTCGAGGCCGACAACCGGCTGGCCGACGCGCTGGCCCGCCAAGATGCCGTGGCCGGGCAGCGCATCGTGCAGGCGGCGCTGCTCGGGGCCACGCCGCTCGGGGCCACGCCGCTTGGGGCCGGACCGTGCTGAACGCCCGGCCGCCGGAACCGGGTCGCGACGCCCGCGCGGTCGGTCCGGCGATCCGCGCGATGCTCCCCTCGCTGAGCGAGCTCGAATCACGGCTGGTCGAACACATGCTGGCCGACCGCGGCTTCTCCGAGCGCACGGCGCTGCGCCAGGTTGCCCAGTTGATCGGGGTATCGGACGCGATGGTGGTCAAGTTGGCCAAGAAGCTCGGCTATGCCGGGTTCCGCGACATGCGACGCGGCATCGTGGCCTATAATCGGTTGCCGACCGCGGAGCTGCACCAGCAACTCGACCCCGAGGATGACGCGCCGACCTCCGTGGGCAAGGTGTTCCGCACCGCGATCCAGGCGCTCGAGGAGACGCTGGCGATCCTGGACATGCGGGCTTTCGCCCGCGCCGCCGAAGCCTTGGGCAATGCGCGCCAGCGCGACTTCTACGGCGTCGGCGGCTCGGCGCAGATCGCGCGCGACGTCGCCCACAAATTCCTGCGCATCGGGGTGCGCGCCAGCGTGTTCGACGACGCGCACATGATGCTCATGTCCGCCGCCCTGCTCGGGCCGGGCGATGTGGCCGTCGGCTTCTCCCATTCCGGCGAGACCCATGCCGTCATCGATCCGGTGGCGCTGGCCGGCGCGCGCGGCGCCACCACCATCGTCATCACCAATCACGCTCTGTCGCGGCTCGCCCAGCAGGCCGACATCGTGCTCGCCTCCACCGCCCAGGGCTCGCCGCTGACCAGCGAGAACGCGGCGGCCCGCATCGCCCAGCTCAACATCCTCGACGCGCTGTTCGTCGCCGTCGCGCAGCAGGACATCGGTCGCACCGAGGCCAACCTGGCGCGCACCATGGAGGCGGTCGACCCCAAACGGCGGCGGGCATGAGCATCGCCGTCGTGGGCAGCCTGCATCTCGATCTGATGGTTGAGGCGCCGGGTCTGCCACGGCTGGGGGAGACCGTTGCCGGCCGGGCTTGGTCCGAGAGGCCGGGCGGCAAAGGCGGCAATCAGGCGATCGCGGCAGCGCGGAACGGCGCAACGGTCACCATGCTCGGCCTGGTCGGCGCCGACGAGTTCGGCGGCCGCCTGCGCGCGAACCTGCAAGCCGAGGGCGTCGACACCGACGGGGTGGCCGTGCGCGAGGGGGCGACCTCCGGGATCAGCGTCGCCATCTCCGACGCCTCCGGCGACTACGCGGCCGTCATCGTCTCCGGCGTCAACCTGTTGCTCGACGCGGCCTTGATCCGATCCCAAGCCCGCCGCCTCGCAGGCCGCTCGTGGCTGCTGCTGCAAAACGAGGTGCCGGAGGCGGCCAATCTCGCCGCGGCGCAGCTGGCGCGGGCGGGCGGCGCCCGGGTGCTGCTGAACGCGGCGCCGGCGCGCGCCCTCTCGGCCGAGTTGATGGGATTGGTCGACATCCTCGTCGTCAACGCGCTCGAGGCGGAAATGCTGAGCGGCCGCGTGGTCAGCGATCTTGCGGCAGCGCAAGAAGCGGCTTCCGTGCTGGCTGGACGCGTCCCGTGTGCAGTGGTGACGGCCGGTGAAGCGGGGTTGGCCTGTGCGGGCCGCGACGGAGAGCTGGTCTTGCCCGGGCTGCCGGTCGCGGTTGTCTCTACCCACGGGGCGGGCGACGCTCTCGTGGGCGCGCTCGCAGCTCGGCTCGATGCGGGCGACAGTTTGATCCATGCCCTGCACTACGCCAACGCCGCTGCGGCGATGACGGTTCAGGCGACGGAAGCCGAGCGGTCGCTCATCCGCGCCGATCGCGTCAGCCGATGGTTGGAGGCCCGATGAATACCGTCACGGTCCCGCTCGACCCGGCCAATTTCGGCGCGTCCGAACGGGTGCTGCTGGAAACGGCGGGGCTGGTCGCGACCGGCTTCCGCTACCCGACCGGCATCGCCGCCGTCCGCCTCGCCAATGCGCGGGGCCATGTCGTCGTGCTGCCCTGGATGGGCCAGATTGTCTGGGACGCCGTGTTTGACGGCGTGCGGCTGACGATGGCGAGCCTGTTCGACATGCCCCGCCCGGCCGCCGGCATCATCGACACCTATGGCTGCCTCGCGTTCCACAGCGGGCTGTTGCGCAATGGCTGCCCCGGCCCGGAAGACACCCATGCGCTGCACGGCGAGTTCGCCTGCGCCACGATGGACAGCGCCCAACTGGCGCTCCAGCACGGCGATGCCGGCCCGGTGCTGCGGGTCGAAAGCCGCCGCACCTACGCCCAGGGCTTCGGTAGCCGCTACCAGGCGGATCCGCACGTCGCGCTCGCCGCAGGATCGACGATGCTCGAGATCGGGCTCGCGGTCGAGAACACCGGCGGGCGGGCGATGGACCTCATGTACATGTGCCACATCAACCCCGCCTTCGCCGCCGGTGCCCGCATCGTCCAGCCCGCGCCCTACACGCCGCATACGGTCGCGGTCCGCACCGCCGTGCCGGCCCATGTGCCGTCGTCTCCCGACTACCTCGCCACCATCGCCCGCTTGGCCGCCGACCCGGCGCTCGGTGAACGTCTCGACGGCGCCGTGTCGTACGACCCCGAGCAGGTCTTCTATCTGCACGATCTCGACCACGATGCCGGCGGCATGACGAAGCTGATGCTGCTTCGTGCGCAGGGAGACGGCATCGCCATCGCATTCAGCGTGCACGAGTTCCCGCACGTCGTGCGCTGGCTGATGCACAACGAAGACCACCGCGTCGCTGCCGTCGCCCTACCGTCCACCTGCGAACCGGAGGGCTTCCTGGCCGAGCGACGCAAGGGAAATGTCGTGCTGCTGCAGCCCGGTGAGGCCAGGCGGTTCAGCGTACAGGTCGGCTACGTCGACAGCGAAGCCGCAAAAATCTGGGAGCGCGACATCGCGGCACTTTCCAGCCGCCCAGAGACCAGGCCAGATTAGCTTCAGAATAACAACGAAAAGAAAGGATGGGGACATGTCAGAAAAATTCACCGCTGGACGGCGCGACGTGCTCAAGGGCGTGGCCGGGCTTGGCGTGGCAGGATTGGGCGCGGCAGCCCTCGCCGGCGGCGCGGCCACCGTCCCGGCGCAGGCGGCCGAGGATTTCCGCACACAGCTGCTCAAATACCCCGGCGTCGGCAACGGTTCGCCGACCGATGCCGATTGGCAGAAGGTCGGCGAGATGTGCCTCGGCGCGACCAAGGCGGCCGTCAAGCCGGGCGAGTTCAAGGGCGTCAAGCTCACCTTCATGGGCCTGAACAACCAGAACCTGCACAACCTCCTGTTCCGCGGCTTCCTCAAGCCGTGGGAGCGCTACACCGGCGCCGAGATCTCCTGGATCGACCTTGCGCAGGCCGATTACAATCCGCGGCTGCAACAGGCGATCGCCACCAAGACCGTCGACTTCGACATTCTCGAGATGGGCGCGCCATTCGAGGGCGACGTCTGCGGCAAGGGACTGACCTCGGTCATGCCGGACTGGGTCGCCAAGCAGATCGAAGTCGACGATTACGTGGACTACCTGAAGCCCCCGGTCGGCACGTGGGACGGTAAGCGCTACCGGGTCACGATCGATGGCGACTGCCACAACTTCAACTACCGGACCGACTACTTCGCCGACACCAATCTGGCCAAAGCCTGGAAAGAGGCCGGCAACACGACGCCCTGGGCGCCCCCGCGCACCTGGCAGCAGGTCAACGCGGTCACCAAGTTCCTCAAAGGCAAAAAGATGGGGGGCCAGAACGCGATCGGCTATCTCGATGCGCCGAAGCCTTGGGGCGGCTTCGGCTTCTACTTCCTCGGCAGCCGCGCCACCGCCTATGCCAAGCATCCCGACGACAAGGCCTGGCTGTTCGATGTCGAGAACATGAAGCCGCGGGTCAACAACCCGGCCTGGGTCCGCGCCATCCAAGACGTGGTCGACTGCCTGCCCTCCGAACCGGCCGATCAGCTCAACGCCGATCCGGGCACGACGGCATTCCAGCAGTTCATGGCGGGCACCGGGTCGATGCTCTCCTGGTGGGGCGACGTCGGGCAATCCGCCAACACCAGCGATGCCTCCGTGATCGGCAAGGTGGTCGGGTTCGATATTCTGCCGGGCTCGGACGACGTCTATAACAGCAAGACCGGCAAGTGGGAGAAGCTACCCAGCGGTCCCAACTTCGCCCCCAACCTGGCCTATCTCGGCTGGGGCGTCTACGTGATGGCGCGCGTGGACGGCGACGAGAAGAAGCATCGAGCCGCCTGGAGCGCCGCCGCCCATCTCGGCGGCAAGGACCTCTCGCTCTGGACCGTGATGTACCCGTCCGGCTTCCAGGCGCACCGCCGCAGCCATTTCAACATCGAGGAGTGGGTCGCCGCCGGTTACGACCGGCCATACATCACCTCCTACCTCAACTCGACGTCGGGATCGTACAATCATCCTAACGGCGCGATAGAGCCGCGCATCCCCGGGATCTTCCAGTACTACAGTGTCGCGGAAGACGAGCTGGCCAAGATCTTCGCCGGCAAGATCGCGCCCCAGGCCGGGGCGGACAACATCGCCGCCGCCTGGGAAAAGATCACCGACCAGATCGGGCGCGAGAAGCAAGTCGCGCTCTATCGCGCCTCGCTCGGTGTCTGAAGCGGTACTCACCGCCCCGCCTCGCATCTCGGCCTCGCGTCGGGGCGCGGGGCGGGCTCTCCTGCTCGCCGCGTCCGTGTTGCTGGCTGCCTTGGTCGCCGCTCAGGCGTTTGGCACGTTTGCGAATTGGCGGCCGGTCCTCTACGCCTTCGTGCTGTGGTCTCTCGCGCTCTGCGGGAGCCGGTTGCTGGTGCACGGCGAGCGCGGCGTGCCCTCGCTGTTCATCCTGCCGGCCGTTCTGTTCACCGTCGCCATGGTGATCTTCCCGACCGTGTTCGGCCTGTTCATCGCCTTCAGCGATTGGAACCTCAGCGCCACATCCGGACGCCAGTTCAATGGCCTCGACAATCTGCGCCAATTGTTTGCCGACACGTATTTCTGGAACGCACTCGGCAACATGGGGATCTACTGCACCGGCGTCCTGGTGCAGTACGTCGTCGCCTTTGGCCTGGCGCTGCTGCTGAGCGCGCGGATCCGGGGCAAGAAGTTCTTCCGCGTCGTCTTCCTGCTCCCGTTCATGCTCAGCCCGGTCGCGGTGAGCTGGATGATCGGCAAGTCGATCATGGAATACCGCTTCGGTCCGCTCGCGACGCTCGCCCGCCATCTCGGCTGGGACACGCCCGCGTTCTTCGCCACGCCCTGGGTCGCCCGCGCCAGCATCATGGGGCTCGATGCCTGGGTCTCGATCCCGTTCCTGATGATCCTGTTGCTCGCGGGCTTGCAGGCCCTGCCGGACGAGGTGATGGAGGCGGCGCGCGTCGACGGCGCGTCGCCTTGGCAAAGCTTCTGGAAAATCGTGTTCCCGCTGACCCTGCCCGTCAGCATCACCGCGCTCATCCTGCGCATCATCTTCGAGCTCAAACTCGCCGACATCGTCATCAACGTCACCGCCGGCGGCCCCGGCGGCGCGACCGACACCGTCTCCAGCTTCGTGTTCCGCGAATACCGCGACCGCTCGAACGTCGGCTACGGCACGATGCTGGCGGAGTTCTATTTCCTGCTCATTATCGTCTTCGTCAGCTTGTTGCTGTTCGTGGCGGGCCGGGTCATGCGGCGGGTGACGTGAGGCGCAGCGCGTCGGCGGTGAGCCATGCGCTCCTGATCCTGTGGGCGCTGATCTGCCTGTTTCCGATCTACTGGACCGTGACGACCTCGTTCAAGGTCGCCGTCGACGTCACCCGGGGACACCTGATCCCCTGGGTCGACTTCGCGCCGCGCTGGAACGGCTGGCGCTCGCTTGGCCTATCACCCGACACGATCGTCGCCGAATCGACCGTTCGCGACGAGTTCCTGCTGCGCTTCGAGAACAGCGTGCTGATCTCCGTCGGCGCGTCCGCTCTCGCCGTCCTGCTCGGCGCGCTCGCCGCCTACGGGCTGAGCCGATTTCAGTATCGGTTCGGTCCCTGGCGCAACCGCAACATCCTGACGTTCTTCCTGTCGCAATTGATCCTGCCGCCCGTCGCACTCGCCATGCCGTTCCTTGTACTATTCAAACAGTTGGCGCTGCTGGACACCCGGATCGGCTTGATCCTGGTCTACACGCTCATGGTCCTGCCGATCGTCATCTGGATCATGCGCGACCAATTCGACGCCATTCCGACGGAGATCGAGCAGGCCTCGTTCATCGACGGCTGTTCCGTCTGGGGTGCGTTCGCCCGCATCGTCCTCCCGATCGCGCTGCCAGGAATAGCGGCGTCTTTCATTCTCTCGGTGGTGATCTGCTGGAACGAGTATTTCTTTGCAGCACTACTGACCAGCACGAGCGCCAAGACCTTGCCGGTGATGGTCGCCAGCCAAACGGGGTCGCAAGGGATCGACTGGTGGACGATGGCCGCCCTCTCCACGGCGGCGATCGCGCCCCTGGCGATCGTGGGCGTGTTCTTCGAGCGCTTCATCGTGCAGGGACTGACCGCTGGGGCAGGAAAGTAATCGAACCGAGCAGGAGCTAGCGAATCTCAAGCAGTTGAACTCGCCAGACTAAACCGCCCGACGACACAGGCGTTTTTTGAGAGACGCGCTCTCAATCGGAACACTCTCATGAAGAGCTCTCGACCGGCTATCCTGCCGGGCTACAAGAACTTGCTGCAACGAGGGACGGTCGGACCTGCACTACGGCGCAGTCGCCCAGTGAGACCACAGACGGGCGGCGACGCCCCCGTCTCGACCGTACGGGATCGACTGTGGACCGGAACGGTCGATCGGTTGGACCGGGTCTTGCGCAATTACTATCATGTTTACGAATACTGCGACGATCCCGACTGCGTCTTCCGGGTCGCGCTGGAGCGGTGCGGCCGGCCGGTCCTGCTGCCGGACGACACCGACATAGAGAGCAGCGACTTGGTGGGCTGCCTGCACTTCTGGAACAGGCACCTGCCACGCTTCTCGCAATCCGGCCCTGATCTCGGCTGGGCGAAGGGCATGCACTCGCGACTTCGGCATTCGTTGGAGACGCTCTGCGCCTACATCGAAACCGAGCCAGCCTGGCGCGACGTCAAAGCCGTTCGGGCGGATGCGCCTCTGCCACTGCGCCCGAGAGCCCGGCAACAGCTGCGTCGGCTCGCCCAGCACCATGGCTTCGTGACCGAAAGCATGGACGGCGACGCCCGGGGCTCGCTGCATGCCATGGGCGAGAACATGCTGCTCTGGGGGTTCGCGCGCGCCTACAACCCGGCGGCGCTGACCCGGCACCATTTTCAGCACGGCCGTGAGACGCTTTGGCTCTCCAGAACCGTTCTGATGACGCGCTACGGGCCCACCGCCGCGATGCGCGCTCTCGACCAAAATACGCCGCACCCGTGATGGGAGGATTGCTGATCGGCCCCGCCTGGACTGTGCTGGTCGGCTTCCTGCTCCTGCGCGCCGTCCGTCATGGGCGAGCTTTCCAGCGTCAAACGCTGCTCCCGCAGCCCGCCGCAGACGCCATGCCGACGGTTGCGGTCATCGTCCCGACCCGCGACGAAGCGGCGAACATCGGCCTTTGTCTCGAGGCTCTCGAAAGGCAGCGATATCCGGCAGCCCGCATGAGCGTGACGGTGGTGGACGACAGCTCCGCCGACGACACCCCGCGCATCGTCAGGCGGCGTGCACCCCGTGTCGAGTTGCTGGACGCCGGCCCGTTGCCGCCGGGCTGGCTGGGCAAGCCGCACGCGTGCTGGGTCGGCGCCCTCAACACGCAAGCCGAGTGGCTCTGCTTCATCGACGCGGACGTGCGCGCCGAGCCGGCCCTGCTGGCCAGCGCGGTCCGCTCCGCACAGACGGGCGGCGTCGACCTGCTCTCAGTGCACCCGCTGCAGGAGCTTGGCAGCTTCTGGGAGCGGCTGATCATGCCGGCGGGGATGCTGGTCATCGCCTGCGGCAAACCGGCTCCGCCGCACTGTCCGCAGGGCGCGGCCGATATCTCCGTCAACGGTCAGATCATGCTGGTCCGCGCGGCCGCCTATCACGCGGTCGGCGGCCATGGCGCGGTCCGCGCGGAGGTGGCTGAGGACCACGCGCTCGCCCGGCGGCTGCATGCAGCCGGCTACCGCGTCCGGGTGGTTGCCGGCGAACGATTGGCGCGGGCGCGCATGTATCGGACGCTGCCGGCGCTCTGGGAGGGTTTCGCCAAGAACGCCGGCGACATTTTCGGCAGCGACCGCGTTACGCTGTCCACCGCCGCGGCCGCGCTGCTCGCCTCTTGGGCGGTATTCGCCGTCCCGCTCTGGACCTTGGCCGCGGAACCGGCCGGCCCCGCACTCGGCGTCGCGATCTGCCGTGTGACCGCCTGCGGCGCCTCCCTCGCCGCGCTCGGCCTGCACGCCGCGGCGCTGCGCCACTTCCGCGCGCCGGCGCTGCTGGCGGCGTTGTTGCCGGTGGGGGTCACGATGGCGGCGGCCATCGCCGTCGAGAGCGTCTGGCGCCGCCGCACCGGGCATGTCAGCTGGAAGGGCCGGACCTACGATTTGCCGAATACCCGGTTGCAGCGATGAGCGCCCTGGGGCGCGGACGCCAGGCTTCCAGCGTCTGGGCACCGACCGCGCTCGCAGCAGCCAGCATTTTCGTGATCTACCTCATCAGGAACGCGATCCTGCCCTTCGTCATCGCCGGTGGCCTCGGCTTCGTCATGGATCCGTTGATCCAATGGCTGCAGCCGCGGCTGGCCGGTCGGCGCTGGATACCTGCGCTGGCGTTGTTCATTCTCCTGCTCGTGGCGACAGGGGCACTCGCCTACTGGATCGGCACGATCGCGGTCGACGATGCCGCGCAACTCGCGCAGAATGGCCCGGCGATGCTGCATCGTCTGCTGACTCAGCTGTTCGGCCCGCAAGGCGTCACCGTTTTCGGCAAGAGCTACACCGCCGACACAATCACCCAGGACCTGCAGACCGAGTTCGCCCCGGTCGTCGGACCAGCCGGCTACGCGGAGGGCTTGGGCCTTGGCTTGGCGACGCTGCTCGGCGTGTTCCTCACCTTCGTGCTCATTCCATACTTTCTGATTTCGGGGCCGCGCGTGGTCGCGGGGACGATTTGGTTGTTGCCGCCGGAGCGACGTGCGGCCGTCCACCGCCTGCTGCCGCGCATCGTGCCGGTGCTTCGGCGATATCTCATCGGAATCGCCGCAATCGTCGCCTGCACCGCGGTGGCGGCCTATGCCGGGTTCGGCTTGTTGTTCGCGTTGCCGCACGCCGTCTTGCTGTCGGTGGCCGTAGGCTTCCTCGAGCTCATCCCCGCGCTCGGCCCGTTCACGTCGCTGGTGTTGGTGGGCCTTTCCTCGCTGCAACAGCATAGCATCGGCAAGGCGGCCGGGCTCATGGCGTATGCGGTGGCGCTCCGCCTCGTGATCGACAACGTGCTCGGGCCGATCGTGCTCGGCCGCTCGGCCCAGTTGCATCCCGTGGCCATCATCTTCGCCTTCGTTGTCGGCGCCTCTCTGTTCGGGATATTGGGGCTGCTGCTGGCAGTGCCGATTGCGGCATGCATCGTGATCGTCCTCGAATACTACTACCGGGAGCCGGGCGAGCCGGGGAGAGTGCCCTGAGGCGGTGGGCGCAGTGGTGGCCGGCACCGTTGGTCGTCGCCGCCATCGTCGGTCTTCACCTGTATGGCGCCGAGCACGTGCTGAGCGTGGCGACGCTCGGCGACAGGCGAGCCGGGTTGGAGGCCTTCGTCGCCCTCCACCCCGTGCTGGCCGCGCTCGCTTTCGCCGTTGCCACTGCCCTCTATTTGTTGCTCTCGCTTCCGGCAGAGGGCCTGCTGACCGCCGCGGGCGGCTGGCTATTCGGGACCGTTGCCGGCACGGCGCTCTCGGTTCTTGGGACCGTGCTCGCAGCCTTGCTTCTGTTCGGGGCGCTGCGGCGCACGTTGCCATCGCGTGTCGCGGCGCTGCGCTGCGAGCGGGTCGAGCGGATCAGGCGGCGGTTGGGGCGGGACAGCGTGAATTACCTCCTCATCCTGCGCCTGGTGCCGGTGCTGCCGTTCGCGCTGGTCAGCCTGCTGGCCGTGATGGCGCGGATGCGCTGGCTGCCCTATTGGCTCGCGACCGCCGCTGGCGTGGTTCCGCCGACCCTCGTCTTCGCCAGCGCGGGCAGCGGGCTGGGAAAGTTGCTGGCCAACCCCGGGCCGGTCGACCCAGGCGACCTGCTGTCCGCCCGCATCCTGCTCCCACTCGGCGGCCTAGCCTGTCTGGCTCTACTGCCGGTCGCGTTGCGCCTGTGGCGCGATGACGCGGGGCGTGACCGGTCGGCAATCGAGGAATGATCACGGGCGCGGTAAACGGGAGCGCAGTACGATCGGTCATCAAGTCGCGCACGAACCGCTCCCATAAGAGCTTTGTGCACATTGGCGAGATCGAACGACGAGTTGCCCTTTGCATCCGTTTGCGTCGCAGCATAGCGGAGAAGGCCGATGGATCTTTTAGGCAAGGTGGCGATCATCACGGGTGCAGATAGCGGCATCGGCCAGGCCACGGCCGAAGCACTCGCGACGCGCGGGGCTGACGTCGCCATCGACTACCACACCGATGCGGACGGCGCGGCCGAGACGAAGCGACGAGTCGAGGCCGCGGGCCGCCGCGCCAATGTGGCGCAGGCCGATGTGGGAGACCCGGCGTCCATCCAGGCATTGTTCGATGGCGCCGTGGAGGCGCTCGGGCTTCCCGATTTGCTGGTCGCCAACGCGGGCGTCGGCATGTCGGGCATGCCGGTTGCCGAGATGGCGGACGGCAAGCTGGAGCAGGTGCTGCGCACGGACCTGATGGGGCCCCTGTTCTGCGCCCGTGCCTTCGTCCGCCTGCGCAAGCAGGCCGGTGGCGGTGGGCGGCTGGTCATCATCGGCTCCGTCGCCGGACACCTGCCAACGCCTGCGAGCGCGCCATACGGCATGGCCAAGGCTGGCGTGAACTCGCTGGTGCGCAGCCTATCGGTCGAGGTCGCGCCGGACCGAATCAACGTCAACGCGATCGCGCCCGGCTTGATCGCGACGCCAATGACCCAGAAGCGGCTGGACGACCCGGCCGAACGCGAGAAGAGCATGCAAGCGATCCCGTGGCGCCGCCCCGGCAAGCCGGAGGAGATCGCCGGCCTGGCCGCCTTCTTGCTGTCCGACGCGGGCGATTACGTCACCGGCCAGACCTGGGTCATGGATGGCGGGCTGACCATGAATTGGGGCGGCGCGTAATAACCGTAGGCAGCTGAGGCGGGCGGAGATCGTCTCAGCCGGAGACGCCCAGCTCCCGCGCCTTCTCCTCGAACTCCTCCCGGAAATCGTTGAGGGTTGGAAGTCCTAGCGCCCGCAGCTCTTCATGCACTTTCTTCGCTGGCGTCGAGCTGAGGTCCCGCTTGAAGTTGACGACGACCTCCTCGGCCGACCCATAACCGTGGAACCGCTCGATCTCGGCCTGTGTCGCCTTCTGCACCCTCTCAAGTTTTTGCCGTTCAGCATCGGACCCGCTCGGTTTCGCCTGCAACACCGGGTCGAATGCCCGGCGAACAAGAAATTCCACTAGCTCCTGCTTAGCCTTTTCGGTCATGGCGTGATCTCCCTTCGCGCTGCATCGACCTGTCACGTAGCGTTTCAGCCTCGGTGCGAGTTGCCGCTAGACTAGCGTTTCGGACGAGCCACGACCGTGTTGCATGGCGGGCCGGCCGCTCAGCCCCACATGCGGGCGATGAACCTCGATGTGAGCCGCGCGGCCGGCCTCCAACAGCTTGCCGCGGTCACGCCGTTTCTCGGCCGGCATTATGCGTCGCACCGCAACGCGGAGCCCGGGCCGGGCGAGGCGCCGGCGACCAGCGTGCTCTCGCCGCATCTCCGACGCCGGCTGCTGCTCGAATCGGAGGCCGTGGCGGCGGCGCTGGCCGCGCATGGGCCCGAGCGGGCGGGGAAGTTCGCCGACGAGGTGTTTTGGCAGACCTACTTCAAAGGCTACTTGGCGACGCATCCGAGCGCGTGGACCGGCTACCTGGCAGAGGTGGCGGCGGGCCGTCAGCGTCTGGCGACGGAGGCCGGGCTGCGGCGAGGCGACGTGATCCGGTTGGAGACGTCCGCGGGGGCGGTTTCCGCGCGCCAGCAACCCGGGAGACGGCCGCGCGCAGCCTCGACCAGCGTCGCGGCTACACTGTCTGAGCCGCGGGCCAGGTCTCAAACAGCTTCGCATGGATGCAGCCGCTCGACGGTGGCCCCTTAAGGATCGCCTAACTGCCACAAGCTAAATTCACCGAGTGAGAGTCGCGCGCTTCGCTCAGAGATACGCCGCTGCACCGGAAGGTTCGCCCCTCCTGTGCCTCATCACGTTGCTGACCGTGGCACTCCTCGGGAACGGGTTTGTGGGCCTGAGTTGGCAGCCATCAACACTCCAAATTTTTGGACCGTCTCTTCTGCTACTTGCCGTTGCGGCCTATTCTGCGCACCACAGGATACTCCTGGGTGCAGAAATATCCTTCTACCTGTCGCTCTGGTTTCTGTCCTCGATACTGGCAGTTCGCCTCACCTATCTCGCGTTTACGGTCGGCTTTCCCCTGCAAGATCGATGGCTGATGACAGTCGATGCAGCGCTAGGCTTCAACTGGGTGTCTTGGTCGCTTTGGAGCGAAGCGCACCCAATCACCTACTATCTTCAAGGCTTAGCTTATCAAAGTCTGTCGATCCAAAGCCTATTCGTCGTGACGGCTTCGGCCATTGCTCGACCCCGAGTTCGCAATGCAGAAACGTTTGTAGCGGTCTCGATCGCCTCGTTCGTGACGGCTGCCGTTGCGATCCTCGTCCCAGCGATCGGCCCCGGGGACACGCTGGGCTTACGTATCGATCTGGGTCCCGTCGTGCCGGTCGTTGCGAGCTTGCGCGCGGGCGCCACAGCCCATGTTCTCCCGTACGTTGGGATCGTGGCGTTTCCGTCTTTCCACACC
>JAVVHH010000074.1:0-18445 GCA_032249615.1 Acetobacteraceae bacterium | reverse complement strand
TCGATCGGGCGAGCGGCGCTCACCGCATCTTCGCGAGCGGACTGCGCAATCCGAATGGATTGAGCTGGGAGCCGGAGAGCCATGCGCTGTGGGCCGTGGTCAACGAGCGTGACGAGCTGGGGCCGAACCTGGTGCCGGACTACATGACGTCGATCAAGGACGGCGCGTTCTATGGCTGGCCCTACAGCTATTACGGCCAGCACATCGACCCCAGGGTCAAGCCGCAGCGCCCGGACCTGGTCGCCAAGGCCATCCCGCCGGACTACGCGCTGAGTTCGCATGTCGCCCCGCTCGGGCTGGTGTTCGACACGGGGGCCGGGCTGCCGGACAAGTATAAAGGTGGCGCTTTCGTCGGCGAGCATGGCAGCTGGAACCGGCAGGTGCTGAATGGCTATAAGGTCGTGTTCGTGCCGTTCACCAACGGCAAGCCGAGCGGGACGGCCGAGGACGTCGTCACTGGCTTTTTGGACGGTGACGGGCATGCGCATGGTCGCCCCGTGGGGCTGGCCCTGGACAAGACAGGCGCGCTGCTGATTGCCGACGACGTCGGCAACACGGTTTGGCGGGTCTCGTCCGACCCGCAGAAGCAGGCGTCGGCCCGGTAGCCCGGGCTGCCCTTGCCGTAGGACGGCTCGGGTGAGCCGGGTCGCGATGCCGCTTCGATGGGTCCCTTCGGCGCACTTGCGCATGCGACGACGGCTTCCGCGGAAGTGCGGCCTGGAACTCAGGGCTTGAGCGTCAGCTTGCCGAGGAAGGTTCTGCGGTCGCTGGCGTCGACGTGTTCTGCAAGGCGCTGCCAGAGTTGCGGCACGCCGGTGCAGCCCGCTGCCGCACGCTTGACCAGAAGCCGGGCGATCGGCCCGACATGGCGCGCCAGCTCACGTTCGGCCCGGGCGAGATCGGCCTCCGCAATCGCAACGGAGGACGCCGACGAGCGGACGGAGGTTGCGCCCGATCGGGTGAGCGACGCCGTGAGTTGATCGTTGAGGTTCTCGCGGAGTTTCTCGCGCCCGGCCCCATCCGGCACGTTGGACAACAGCTTCTCGTAGAGGTTCTCGACGCTGTCGGCGCCGGCGACGGCGTTGCGCATCAGCACGCGCGCGATCGGGCCGACGTGTTGAGCGAGGTTACGCTCGATGGTGCTCATGGCGGTGCTGTCGAGCCCGAGGCTCAGTCCTAAATCGGCCGAACCCATGTCGGCCCGGCGCTGCACGACCGTCATGTCGGACTCGGGGCTGGCTTTTGCGGATGCGTCCGCGCGGAGGGCGGCGGCCATCTCGTCGGCGGTCTGAAAGCGGGCGAGAGGGTCTTTCGACAAGCCGCGGCGGATGACCGCGTGCAGGGCCGCCGGGGCGTCCGGGCGGAGCTGGGCGCTGTCGACCGGGCTCTCGTGCAGCAGCTTGTGCCAGACCTCGTGCTGCGACTTTCCCGCAAACGGCTTGGTCCCAGTGACCAGTTCGTAGAGGACGACGGCCGTGGAGAACAGGTCGCTGCGGGCGTCCGTCGGGTCGCCGCGGCACTGTTCGGGGGACATGTAGGACGGTGTGCCGATCACCGCGCCGGTGCCGGTCAGGCCCGAGGTATCGAGGCGGGAGATGCCGAAATCAGTGACCTTCACCCGGCCGCGCGTGGTCAGCATGACGTTGGCCGGCTTGATGTCGCGGTGGACCACGCCGAGCGCGTGCGCGGCCGCGAGCCCATCGAGCATCTGGCCGCCGAGCGAGACGATCTCGGCCGGGGCGAGCGAGGCGTGCTGCGCCTGCAGTTGCTGCAGCGTGACGCCGGCGATGAACTCCATGGCGAGGTAC
This sequence comes from Acetobacteraceae bacterium, assembly GCA_032249615.1. Lineage (GTDB taxonomy): Bacteria > Pseudomonadota > Alphaproteobacteria > Acetobacterales > Acetobacteraceae > JAVVHH01. The sequence continues at coordinate 16,637 of JAVVHH010000074.1, read as the reverse complement.
GGATTGCCCTCGAACAGCGCGAAATCGTAGATCGCGACGATGTTGGGGTGGGCGCAGCGGCCCGCGGCCTGGGCCTCGCGCTGGAAGCGGGCGACGTAATCGGCCCGCTCCCCACTCTCGAGCAGGTCGGCCCGCACGAGCTTGATGGCGACCGGCCGATCGATGGCCGGGTCATGCGCCCGGTAGATGACGCCCATGGCGCCGCGGCCGATGACGCTCTCGATGCGGTAGCGCCCGATCTGTTCCGGGAGCGGGCTGGATGCGGCCACCAACTAGCCTTCCAGCATCTTCATTGCGTTGGCGAGGCTGCGGCGCATGCGGTTGAAGGCGTCTCCCAGCGTGGAGATTTCGTCGCGGCCGCGAACCACGATCTCCGGCGCGTCCATGTTGCCGAGGCTTACCTCGTTGGCGCTGGCGGCGATGCGGCGCACCGGCCGGATGATCACGAATTGGAGCATCAGGTTCATCAAGAGCAGTACGAAGGCGAAAATGCCGACGAGCCAAATCATGACGATGGTGAAGCTGTTCCATGCGCGGGCGAGCGGCACGGACATGGGAACGGAGACGATCCGGGCGCCGAGCACCTCATCCAGTTTCCAGTTGAAGCCGTTCTTGGCGCCGTAGAGATCGATCATCGATGCGGGGGCCGCCTCCGGCGTCGAGTGACAGGCGAGGCAAGCCGGGTCCTTGATTACGATCGGGCGCGACATCGTCAGGATGGGTCCGGCCGGGCTGTTGCGCTCGGCGACGATCTCCTTGAGGTCGGCGTTGCTCTTCAGCGAATCGATGATGCCGGCCTGCCAGTCATTGGCCAGGTCGGCCGGGTTGGTGGGGTTCAGCATGACGGTCCGGTAGCTGTAGTCCGCCATGGTTTTCTGGACGGTGCGGAAATTGGTCTGCGCGGCCCAGGCCGGGACGGATTGCGGCAGGAAGCGCCGGGCGAACTGACTAGCGATGAGCGGCGCGACCTCCTCGACGGTGTAGCGGCTGATCGCGTCCGCCTGTGCCGACATCAGCGCGGCCTCCGAGAGCACCTGCTGGCGGGCGGTGTCGAACGCCAGCCGGTAGGAGAGCAGGCTGGCCAAGCCGAGCCCGGCGAGCAGGCCGGCCATCAGCACGAGATTGAATTTCAGCCGTAGGCCCATGTCAGGCGCTCCTCGTCATCGCAGCAGCTCCTCCATCTGCCGCACGGTCAGCTTGCCTGTGGGCTCGGCGTTGGATTCGCGTTGGAATTGGCGGATAGCGGTCGCGGTCTCGGCGGCGAACGTGCCGTCGATCCGGCCGCGATAGTAGCCCAGACGGGAGAGGGCCAGTTGCAGGCGCCGCCGGTCGGCCGGGTTCGGATCGGCCAGCGCCGTGTCAGCGGCCGGCGCCGTTGCCGGAGCCGATGCTGAAGGCGCTGATGCAGGAGCCGCGACGGGCGCCACCGGCGGCGGAGGCGCAGCGGCGACCGTAGCAGGAGCCGGCGGCGGCGGGGCTGGCGGGCTTTCGGCCGGCGGCGCTGCCGGCCGGGCCGGCGTTGGGTCGATTTCGGCGGTGGCGGCCGGGGCGGGCCCGCCGATCAGCCACGAGGGCTCGGTCGGCGGGCGCAGCGTGAGAAGTGACTGCTTGGTTGCCGGCTGCGCGGCAAGCGTGGCCAATAAGCCGCCGATCTCGAGCGGGCCGGCGCCCATTGCCTCCGACAGCGCGGCGGCCAGCGGCGCGGCGCCCGCCGACGAGGCCGTTGGCAGCCCGGCGGCGATCAGCCCGCCATGCGCCGCATCGGACGGGCGCAGCATGGAGGTGAAGGTCAGGGGCGATCTGCCGGGCGGCGGCGCTACGTCCATCAAGACTAGCCCGGCGGCGCTGCCGGGCCCCGCGACGGACGACATCAGTAGGCGGGCGATGATGCCCTGGCTCAGCACGTCCGCATCCCGGTCGAGCCGGACCTCGGCGGGCAGGATGAACGTCCGGTCGCCAAACGTGGTCGCATAGCTGCAGATGTAGATCAGCGTGCGGCTGCCCGGCACGGCGGCGGCCTCGTCGCCCAGAGTGGCGATGGCGGTGCTCAGCCGGGCGTTGCTGGCGTCGCTCTGCCGGCTGACCTTGAACCCGGCGCGGGTCAGGACGGCGCTGACCAGGTTGGCCGACAGCTGGCAGACGGGAAGTTTCGGCAACCCCGTGTATCCGGAGTTGCTGATGATCAGAGCCGTGGGGGCCGCCGGCGCTTGCGCCCCGGCAGGCGTCGCGCCGGCGAGCATCAGGGCGGCGCCGGTGGCGAGGCGGCCGGCGGCACCGATAGCGAGGCGGCCGGCGGCACCGGCAAGGAGACCCGAGATCAGGCGGAACATACTGGCTTTCTTCGTCCGGACCCGGAGGAGACTAACACAAAGTTGCGGGCGCGATGCAGGTTGACTGCATGTCGCGATCGGCATCTCAGATTGTGGCCCCTCACGGCTGGGCAAGCATGTCTTTGATCCGCCTGACGAGCGCGTCCATCGTGAACGGCTTGGTGACCACCTGCATTCCGGGCTCCAGCTGTCCGTTGCCGAGCAGGGAGTTCTCCGCATAGCCGGTGATGAACAGCACCGGCAGGCCGGGCCGCACTTTCCGCGCCGCCTCGGTCAGCTGGCGTCCGTTCATGCCGCCCGGCAGCGTCATGTCGGTGACGAGGAGATCGACCCGCGTCTGCGATTGCAGCACCTTCAGCCCGGCCGCCCCGTCCTCCGCCTCGATGGCGGCGTAGCCGAGATCCGTCAGCACGTCGGCGATAAGCATCCGGATGGAAGGCTCGTCATCCACAACCAGCACCGTCTCGCCGGTCGCCGTGTGATGGTGGTCTGCCGCCTCCCCGGCGACTTCCGCCTCATCGCCCGGGCCGTGGTGGCGGGGGAGGTAGAGGCACATCGTCGTGCCATGGCCCATCTCGGAATAAACCCGCACCTGCCCGCCGGACTGCCGCACGAAACCCTGGATCATCGACAGGCCCAGCCCGGTGCCCTGGCCGATCGGCTTGGTGGTGAAGAACGGGTCGAAGATGCGGCCGACGACCTCGGGCGAGATCCCCGATCCCGTGTCGGTGACGCAGAGGGAGATGTATTGTCCCGCAGGCAGGTCACGTTCGTCCGCCGCCCGTTCGTCCAGCCATCGATTGGCCGTCTCGATGGTCAGCCGCCCCCCTTTCGGCATGGCGTCGCGCGCGTTGATGCAGAGGTTGAGCAACGCGTTCTCGAGCTGATTGGGATCGACGAGGACGGTCCAGAGGCCTACGGCCCCGACGACCTCCACCGTGATCGCCGCGCCCACGGTGCGGCTGACCAGGTCCTCCATGCCCGCAACCAGGCGGTTGGCGTCGGTCGGCCGGGGCTCCAGCGGCTGCTGCCGCGCGAACGCCAGAAGCCGGTGGGTCAGCGTCGCCGCGCGTTTGGCGGCATCGCGCCCCGCGGTCACGTAGCGGCCGACATCGTCGAGCCGCCCCTGGCTGAGGCGCGTCTTGAGCATCTCCAGGCTGCCGATGATCCCGGTGAGCAGATTGTTGAAATCGTGCGCGATCCCGCCGGTCAGCTGCCCGATCGCTTCCATCTTCTGCGATTGCCGCAGCGCTTCCTCGGCCTCCATCCGCCGCGCGATCGCCTCTGCCACGCGGGTCTCGAGGCTGAGGTTCAGTTCACGCAGCGCGTCTCCCGCCGTTTCGGCCGCACGGCGCGCCTCCAGCAGGTCGCGCTCGTACCGCCGCCGGTCGGATGCGTTGAACACCGTGATGCGGAGGAACCGCACCCGGCCGTCATCGTCGCGCCGCTCGACGGCGTTGACCAGCACGGGAAGCGGGCTTCTGCCGGCGCGGACCAAGTCCAGCGCAACCTCGTTGAAGAAGCCCTGCATCCGCAGCAGCGGGACGAAGTGGGTTTCGTAGTAGATCTTGCCGCCGATGTTGAGCAGTTCCTGGAACCGGCGCCCCACCAGCTGGTCACGATCGCACGCGAGCCACGAGGCGAGCGTCAGGTTGACCCGGGTGATCTGCCCGTTCGGCAGCGCCGAGACGTAGCCGCACGGCGCGTTCTCGAACAGGTCCTGAAGGTCCTCGCCCGCCGCTGCGTCGCCGATCGGGCCCGTCGAGGACAGGGGCCTCAAAGGAACGCGCGGATGGCGGCGATCGTTTCTTCGGGCGCGCTGAGGTGGGGGCAATGCCCGCCTGCCGCAAGCTGCACGAAAACACTGTCCGGCAGCTTGCGGTGGACATAGTCGCCGACCGCCCTCGGCGCGATCACATCGTCCGAGCATTGCAGCACCAGGCTTCGTTGCGCCACGCCCTCGAGGTCGGCCCGGTTATCCGAGAGGAATGTCGTGCGGGCGAAACGCTTGGCGATCTCCGGATCCGTTCGGCAGAAGCTGTTGGTCAGCTCCTGCGCCAGCTCCGGCCGGTCGGCATTGCCCATGATCACGGGCGCCATGGTCTGCGACCAGCCCATGTGGTTGTTGTCCAGGAACTCGAGCAACTCGTGGATCTGCGCTTCGGTGAAGCCGCCCACATAGTCGGCGTCGTCGGTGTAGCGAGGCGACGGCCCGACGAGCACCAACTCGCCGAACAGCTCCGGCGCTTGCTTGGCGGCGAGCACGCCGATCATGGCGCTGACCGAATGACCGACATACACCCCGCCGCGGACGTCGAGCTCCCGGCAAAGCTCGACGACATCGCTGGCGTAACCATTGATGGAGGCATATTTCGCCGGCTCGTAGGCGGACAGGTCTGATCCGCCGGCACCCACGTGGTCGAACAGGACGACCCGGAAATCGCCCTCGAAAGCGGGCGCAACCAGCCGCCACATGTTCTGGTCGCAGCCGAAGCCATGGGCGAACACGATCGCCCGCGATCCCGTGCCGGTCACTGTCGCGTTGTGTCGCTCGGAAGCCGTCACCAATCGATCCCCGGGGATTCCAGCCATAAAGCACACGGGATCGACAAAGGCGCAACATGCGCCGCCGGTCCGAGGTGCCTGTCATGGCGCTCCCAGGTAGGGACCCCTATGGTCGGTTGTGACAAAAGATGGCGCACTGCAGATGCAAGCACGCGAGGAGCAAACCCGGATCGGCAGCAGACAGCCCTGGCTCGATGCGAGCCACGTCACCCCCGAGAACCTCACGCAATGGATCGCCCAGCCCGAGAAATTTCTGTCGCTACCACTCGGTAGCAATGGGTATGTCCTGCCGAGCGCCAACTCTCTGACTATTGTCGATGCGCAAGACGCGCCTTCAAGCAGATGCAAGCTCGTCGAGAAGCAGTCGAAACGGACCAACTACGTCGCGACCTGCGACACGTATGCGCCCTCTTCGCCGATTAGACTGTCTATATACGGTGATGCACGCAACAACGTCGTTATCTTCTGCGCCCACTGCGACGTGTTCGGCGAATTAAAGATCTACGGCTCGGGCAACATCGTCATCCTTGGCGGCGGCGCCGTGCAATCAAGTTTCCTCACCATTTGGCTCAAAGGAGACTGCAACCTGCTCTACTGGGGGGACCGTTCAACGTCGAACGGCACCACCATCAATCTGGATGGCGCCCATAACAGCATCATCGTCGGAGAAGACTGCATGTTCGCGAAGGCGACTAATCTCCGCAACACCGACGAACATGGCATATTCGACGTTGCCTCGTTCGAACACCTCAATCCACCAAGAGACGTTCACCTCGAGCCGCACGTCTGGATCGGACCCGAGGCGCTCATTGGAAAGGGAGCGACGATCGGCTTTGGGTCGATCGTGGCCAGCAAGAGCGTGATCACTCATGCCATTCCCCGATTTTCCCTCGGCGCCGGCGTTCCTGCCACGGTTAAACGGCGGGGTGTGTCCTGGGATCGCCCGTTGCAGCCGCGCCCGGAGAACATGCGCAAGCTCCGCAGTTGGTTCGAGCAATTCGAAGCGGACCACCGCTCGTCGTGCGGATCGGAGCTGTCCGAGAACTCACTCGGGTTTGTCGCCGAGCGATGAGTTCCGCTACTCTGCTATTGGATCAGGCCGCCGTCGCATCCCACTGTGCCGCCCGCTGAATAGTGGCAGACCCTGACCCGGTTGCCGCCCACGAGAAACCAGGCGTAGCTGTTCGAGTTGCCAGGTGAGGTTGGCGTCGAGGACGAGGCGGCCGAGACGATCGCTGGGGTGGCCTGGGCGTTGGCGGCTTGTAGGTTCGTCATGCCAACGGTGGCGCCGGTGCCAAGGATGAAGCCGGCCACCAGGTAGATCAGTGCATTCGTGCGCGTCATTTGGATCGCTCCTCCGTTTTCGTGGGAGCGACCATGCATGCAAGCGAGGTGCGGGAATAGCGTGCTCGGGGCTTGCTTGGCATCGGCTTTGCATCGTTTTCAGGATGCAGCCTGCTAAGACAGTCTTGCCCGCCATCGTCGGCGTGCCGCCGACGGAGCGACCTGCGCGCGCCGGGTCGGAGCGGACGGCGCGATTGATGCTGGGTTCAGCCTCCGTGATGGGCATGGTGCTCGCGTGGTGGGCGATTTCGGCGAGCCATGTGATCCGCGCGGATCTTTTGCCGTCGCCGCTCGACGTGTGGGACGCGGCGGTCGAGGTGGCGACGCAGGGGTATCGCGGCACGACGCTCGGGCAGAACGTGGCCGCCACGCTCGGCCGTCTGCTCGGGGGTTTCCTGCTGGCGACGGTTCTGGGTGTGCCGCTCGGTCTTTGGATGGGGAGCGCGCGGGCGGTTCATGCCGCGGTCGACTGGATCGTCCAGTTCATGCGGCCGCTGCCGCCGCTGTCGTACATGATCCTGCTGATCCTGTGGCTTGGCACCGGGAACCTGTCGAAAGCGACGCTGCTGTTCCTGACCGCTTTCCCGATCATCGTGGCCGCGTCGGCGGGGGGAGTGCGGGGCGTAAAGCTGCAGCGGATCCAGGTTGCCCGGGCGCTCGGGGCGAGCCCGGCGGCCGTGTTCCGGCACGTGGTGCTGCCGTCGGCGGCGCCGATGATCATGACCGGGCTGCAGATCGCGCTCGCGGCCGCGTTCTCGACCGTGGTGTCGGCCGAGCTGCTGGCGGCAACCGATGGGCTAGGCTGGATGGTGATCTCGGCCAGCACCTTCCTGCGCAACGACGTCATCATCCTGTGCATCATCATCCTGGGCCTGCTCGGGGTCGGGCTGGCGTCGGGGCTGAGGGCGGTCGACCGCCGGGTGATCCACTGGCGGGGCCGCGAATGAGCCGGACCGTTCCGGGCCGGGCGATCACGGCCGCCTCGATCGCGGTGGTGATGTGCGCCTGGATCGGCGTGACGGAGGGCGGGTTGGTGCGCGACCTGTTCCTGCCGAGCCCGAGCGACCTCTGGTCCGGGTTCCTCGAGTTGATCGAGGATGGCTACAAGGGGCGTCCGCTGCTGGTCCATGTCGGCGACAGCCTGTTCCGGGTCGGCGCCGGGTTCGTCACCGGGGTGGCGGCGGGCAGCTTGCTCGGGCTGGCGATGGGGTACCTGCCGAAGCTCGATGCGCTGGCGGCGCCGTTCATCGAGTTCCTGCGGCCGTTGCCGCAGCTGGCCTACCTGATCCTGCTCATCATCTGGCTCGGCATCGGCGAGACGAGCAAGATCACCATGCTATTCCTGGCTGCGCTGCCGGTGGCGGCGATCGCGGCCCGCGACGGGGTGCGCAACGTACCGGCGGAACGGCTGCGCGTGGCCGAGACGCTGGGCGCGTCGAAATGGCAGGTGTTCCGCCATGTGATCATGCCGTCGGCGCTGCCGGAGATCCTGATGGGCGCGCGGCTGGCGGCCGGGATCGTCTATGGGACGCTGATCGCGGCCGAGATCATCGCCGGGTCGAGCGGGATCGGCTGGATGATCCTGGATGCCGGGCGGTTCCTGCGCTCGGACTACGTGTTCGTCGGGATCGTGATGCTCGGGCTTGCCGGCATCGCCATCGACCGTGTGCTGCTGTTGATCGAACACCGGGCCGTGCATTGGGCCGGCCGCTGAAACCCGAACGGAGAGACGCCATGCTTTTAACGCGCCGCACTACGCTTGCCGGCTTTGGGGCCGGGATCGCCACCGGTCTCTCCGTTTCGGGCGGGGCCCGGGCTGCGGCGCCGCCGACCGTCAATATCGGCTTCTTCACCGAGACCAAGCCGACCATGCTCGCCAAGGGCGAAGGCTGGTTCGAAACCGGCACGGGCGGCAAGCTGAGCTGGACGGAGATGGGCAGCGGGGCCGACATCAACACCGCGATCACGTCGGGCAGCTGCGACATCGGTCTGGCGACCGGTTCGGCGGCGACGGCGGCGGGCATCGCGCAGCAGCTTCCGTTCAAGCTGATCGGGATGGTCGACAATATCGGGCCGGCCGAGGAAATGACGGTCCGCACGGCGGCCAACATCAAGACGGCGGCCGATTTCAAGGGCAAGAAGGTGGCGACGCCGTTCGGCTCGACCAGCCATTTCCGCCTGCTGGGCTTCCTCAAGACCAACGGGCTGACGCAACGGGACGTCACCGTGCTGGACATGAAGGCGCCCGCCATTGTCGCCGCCTGGAGCCGTGGCGAGATCGACGCGGCGTATGTCTGGGCGCCGGCGAAGAGCAAGATCCTGGCCGATGGCGGCGCGCCGTTCCCGACCTATGAGGCGCTCGACAAGGCTGGCTACGTGATCGCCGACCTGATCATCGTGCGCGACGGGTTCGCGCAGCAATATCCGGAGGCGGTGGTCGGCTTTCTGGCGGCGTATGGCAAGGCGCTGGCGATGTATCGCGCCGACCCGGACAAAACGGCCGACATCGTGGCCAAGCAGGCGGGCGTGACCCCGGCGGTCGCGTTGGCGGACATGAAGGAATACGATTTCGTGCCGTTGGCCGAGCAGGTCACCCCCGCGTGGCTCGGCGGCACAGCGGCCGAGCCCGGCAAGTTCGCCCATGTGCTGAAGGGAACGGCGGACTTCCTGGTCGAGCAGCGGTCGATCAAGAGCGCGCCGGGCCTGGAGGCGTTCCAGAAGGCGACGGATACGAGCTTCCTGGCAAAGGCGGTCGCTTGACGTCATTCGTCCAGTTCGCCGACGTCTCGGTCCGTTACGGGGCCGGGCCGGCGGCGGTGCGGGCGCTCGAGCGGGCGGATCTCGGCTTCGACAGGGGCGACTTCGTCTGCATCGTCGGCCCGTCCGGCTGCGGCAAGACCACGATGATGCAGACGCTCGCGGGCTTCCTGCCGCCGACGACGGGTGTCGTCACGGTCGATGGGCGGGAGATCACCGGCCCCGGTCCGGAACGCGGCGTGGTGTTCCAGCAGCCGGCGCTTTTCCCTTGGCTCACGGTCGCCGGCAATGCCGGGTTCGGCCCGCGCATGGCGGGGGAGGATGCCGCCGAACGGGTCGAGCAATGGTTGCGGACCACCGGACTGTGGGAGTTTCGCGACCGCTACCCGTACGAGTTGTCAGGCGGGATGCAGCAGCGCTTGGCCATTGCCCGCGCGCTCTGCAACGAGCCCAAGGTCCTGCTGATGGACGAGCCGTTCGGGGCGTTGGACGCGCTGACGCGGGAGCGGATGCAGGAGGAGCTGCACGCGGTGTGGCGGCGGACCGGGATGACGGTGGTGTTCATCACCCATTCCGTGGAGGAGGCCGTCTATCTCGGCACGGAGGTCGTGGTCATGTCGCCGCGGCCCGGGCGCATCGTGGCGCGGCTGCCGATGCCGTTCGCGCGCGAGCATGCGGAGGACGGCATTCGCGAGGTCAAGAGCCGGGCCGATTTCGTTGCTGCCCGCGAACAGGTCTTGTCTATGATATGGGCCATGGGTGACGAGCACTGAAGGAGATTGCAGCATGATCCCGAACTCACTGCGTGCCCGCGACATCGCCAGCCTGGTCCATCAGCAGACCGATCTCGACCACCATGGCCGGGAGGGTGCGGTCACCATGGCGCGCGGCGACGGCGTGCGGGTGTGGGACACGGACGGCCGTGAGTATATCGAGGCGATGGCCGGGCTGTGGTGCGCGAGCCTCGGGTTCAGCGAGCGCCGACTGGCGGATGCGGCACACCGGCAGATGCTGGCGCTGCCGTATTACCACACGTTCTTCGGCAAGGGTCACGAGCCGGCGGTCGAGCTGGCCGAGCGGCTGCTGGCGGTCGCGCCGCCGGGCATGGACAAGGTGCTGTTCCAGTGCAGCGGATCGGAGGCCAATGACGCGGCGATCAAGCTCGCCTGGATGTATTGGGGCATGCATGGGCAGCCGGAGCGCCGCAAGATCATCGGCCGGGTGCGGGGCTACCATGGGAACACGGTGGCGACGGTCAGCCTGTCGGGGCAGCCGCACATGCATGCGGGGTTCGGGCTGCCGCTGCCGGGCTTCGTGCATACGGAGAACCCCAACTACTATCGCGCGCATGAGGACGGCGAGACGGAGGAGGCGTTCAGCGCCCGGATGGCGGCCGCGCTCGAGGCGCTGATCGAGCGGGAGGGCGCGCATACGATCGCGGCGTTCTTCGGCGAGCCGGTCCAGGGCGGCGGAGGGGCGATTACGCCGCCGCGCGGGTATTGGGCGGCGATCCAGGCCGTGCTGCACCGCCACCGCATCCTTCTGGTCGCCGACGAGGTCATCTGCGGGTTCGGCCGCACCGGGCACATGTGGGGGTCCGAGACCTACGACATGCGGCCCGACATGATTAGTTGCGCCAAGCAATTGTCGGCCGCCTATCAGCCGATCTCGGCGCTGGTGATCGGGCCGCACATCCACGAGGCGTTGATGGGGGCCAGCCGTGCCAACGGCACGTTCGGGCACGGGTATACCTATGGGGGGCACCCGGTCGCGTGCGCCGTCGCGATCGAGACGCTCAAGATCTACGAGGAGCGGGACATCGTCGGCCATGTGCAATCCATCGCGCCCGCGTTCCTGGACGGTCTCGGGGCGCTCGCCGGTCATAGGCTGGTGGGCGACGTGCGCGGCGTCGGGCTGATTGCCGGGGTCGAGCTGATGCAGGACGAGGCGACGCGGACGCCGTTTCCGGCGGGGCGGAAGGTCGGTCTCGCGGTGCAGAACGCGTGCGAGGCGGAAGGGCTCGTGGTTCGTGCGATCGGCGACCGCATCGCGTTCACGCCGCCGCTGATCATCACCGAGGCCGAGATCGGCGAGCTGTGCACGCGGTTCCGCGCGGGGCTCGACCGGGCGCAGGCTCAGCTCGAGAGCGAAACGCGGCAGGCGGCCTGAACGGGCGCGGCTCAGCGGTTCAGATCGTTCCGAGGATGCGGACGGCGACGGCGGTTGCCGAGGCGCGGTTGTCGACCTGAAGCTTGGTGAAGATCTGTTCCAGGTGCTTGTTCACGGTTCTCGGACTGAGTTCGAGGATGGCCGCGATGTCGCGATTGGTCTTGCCGCGGCTGAGCCAGAGCAGGACTTCCGCCTCTCGGCTGGTGATGTTCAGGTTGCCGGTGAGCAGAGCCTCCTCGGTCACGGAGGGGGTGAGGCGGAGGAGGATCTCGTTTTGGCTGACCTCCCCGAGCAGGGTGATGCGCACGCGCCGGGTCGGCGATAGGTCGAGCAGCAGGGTTTTCTCCGTGGCCGGCGCGCCGGCCCGGATACAGTCCTGCAGCCACGTTACGACGCTCTGGGGCATGGCCGTCTCGGCCGCCTCGAACTGCAGGAGGCGTGTGGCCTGCGGCGTGGACCAGAGCACGTGTCCGCTGCGGGTGACGGCGAGGAGGTAGCGCCCCGTCGTGTCGAGCGCGAGCTGGGCGCTGCGTGCGAGGCGGGCGGTGGCGAGGTGCACCGTGACGCGGGCGACGACTTCGTCGGGTGCGACGGGCTTGGCGACGTAGTCCACGCCGCCCGACTCGAGTCCGCGGACGACGTGCTCGGTCTCGGTCAGGCCGGTCATGAACACGACCGGGATGCTCGAGGTCGTGGGGTTGGCTTTCATGAGCCGGGTCGTCTCGAAGCCGTCGAGGCCGGGCATGACGGCGTCCATGAGCACGATGTCGGGCGAGATGCGCTGCATGAGCTCGAGGGCGTCGTTGCCGGACTGCGCGACCAGCACGGTGTAGCCGGCGCGCTCGAGCGCTTCGCTGAGCAGGCCCAGGGTTGCCGGGCTGTCGTCGACGACGAGGACGACCTCGCGCGAGGAGGCGATCGCGTTCACGACCCGGCCTTTCCGGGGCCGAGCGCGTCCATGAACGCCTTGATCTGGAACTGCGAGACGAGCTTGCGGAGCCGAGCGACCGTGCGGGCGTGACCCGGCGCTTCCTGTTCGATCTGGTCCAAGCGCGCGTGGATGGCTCGGACGTAACCAATGGAGCCGAGCTCGATCAGCGCCTGGGTGTCGGCCGGGTCGAGCACGGTGGTGGGGCCGGTGTCGTCGGACGCGTCTTCGGGTTGGTCCGGCGCGGTCCATTCCAGCTGGAGCACGGTGCGGATCCTGGACAGCAGGTTGGCCAGGCCGATCGGCTTGGCCATGACGTCGTCATGGAAGCGCGTTCTGCCGGGCGGACGGGCGAGCTCGCCGGCATTGGCCGAGACGACGATGATCTTCAGCTTGTCGAAGCCGTCGCGCCGCAAGCGTTCGGACACGCGCCAGCCGTTCAGGCCGGGCATGGAGACGTCGACCAGCAGCAGGTCGGGGCGGCACTCGGCGGCCATCTGCACGCATGCGTCGCCATCGGGCGCGGTGAAGAGGATGAAGCCGAGGGGCGAGAGCAGATCTTGCAGCAAGCCGCGATGCACCTTGTCGTCGTCGGCGACCAGCACGGTCAGTCGCCGCCCGGCGTAGCCCAGGATTCGGCTCTCGATCGGGGCTGGTTTGTGCGGATGCAGCACTTCGGAGAGGTGCAGCCGCACGGTGAACCGGCTGCCTTGCCCGAGCGTGCTGGCGACGGTGAGTTCACCGCCCATGATCTGGGTCAGCAATTTGGTGATGGTCAGACCGAGGCCGATCCCGGGGGTGGCCAGGTTGCGCCCGGCGTCGACGCGCTGGAACGGCTCGAAGATACGGTCGAGATCGCCCGCCTCGATGCCGATCCCGGTGTCGAAGACCTCGAACTCGGCGACTGCGCTGCGCCAGCGCAAGGTGAACCGGACTTCGCCCGAATTGGTGAACTTCACCGCGTTGGAGAGCAGGTTGATCAGGATCTGCCGCAGCCGGCGCTCGTCGGTGAACACCACCTCCGGCATGCGGCCAGGGGTTGCGAACGCGAACCCGATCCCGCGGGCTTCGGCCTGCAGCCGGAACATGTCGGCGAGCTGTTTGAGGAATTCGCCGAGCCGCACCTGGTCGCGATAGATCTCGATCCGGCCCGCCTCGATCTTGGAGACGTCCAGCAAGCCTTCGATCAGCCCGGCCATGTGGTCGCCGCTGTGCCGGATGATCTTGATGTGCTCGCGGCGGTGCGCGCTGATGCCGGGATCGCCTTCCATGAGCTGCGCGTAGCCGAGAATGGCGTTCAGCGGGCTGCGGAGCTCGTGGCTTATGCCGACCACATAGCGGCTCTTGGCGAGATTGGCGGCTTCGGCGGCCTCCTTGGCCTTTTGCAGGTCGGCGTCCGTGCGTTCGTGCGCGGCGATCTCCTGCAGGAGCAGGTCGGTTTGCCGCTGGGTCTCCTGCTGGGCCACGCGCCGGCTTTCCTGCCCAAGCGTGAGCAGCCAGGCCAGCACGCCGATCACCGGCTGCAGGATCAGGAACGTCGTCCAGAGCGCGTGGGCCATGGCGCCGCGCTCGCCCGGGATCGATGAGGCCATGTGGCTGTAGATCCCGACCAGCACGAGGCCGATCAGGGTGTCGAGCAGCGTCACCATGCCGGCCCAGCGCCCGAGCGGCCCGGCCAGGCGCGCGCGGACCGCCGGCGAGCTCCAGCCCTCGACCGCGCCCAGGATCTGTTGCGAGAAGCGCGCGTGCGGCTTGCAGGCGTCGTGGCAGCGCGCGTCGAGCGAGCAGCAGAGCGAGCAGATCGGGCCGGCATAGGCGGGGCAGAACGCCATGTCCTCCGGCTCGAACGGATGCTCGCAAAGGGAGCAGACGATGGTGCTTTGCCGCCCCCAATGCGCGCGCGGCTTGCGCGCGAGATAGTAGCGCCCGTCGGTCGCCCAGGCGATCAGCGGCGCCGAGAGGAAGGCCGCCACGAAGGCGACGAAGGGGGTGAAGGCTTGGACAGCCGTCCCCGCCAGGCCGCCATAGGCCAGCGTCGCGGCGGCGGCGGCGATGACCATGGCGCCACAGCCGACCGGGTTGATGTCGTAGAGGTGGGCGCGCTTGAACTCGATATGCGCCGGGCTGTAGCCGAGCGGCTTGTTGACCACGAGGTCGGCCACCAGGGCGCCGACCCAGGCGGCCGCGACCGAGCAATACAGCACGAGCGTGTGCTCGATCGTCTGGTAGATGCCGAGCTCCATCAGCAGCAGCGCGATGGCGATGTTGAACACGAGCCAGACGACGCGGCCGGGGTGGCTGTGCGTGAGCCGCGAGAAGAAGTTGGACCAGCCGATCGAGCCGGCATAGGCGTTGGTCAGGTTGATCTTGAGCTGCGAGATCACCACGAAGCAGGCCGCCAGCGCGAGCGCTCCGGTGGGTGACTGGACAACATGGCGGAACGCCATCTCGTACATGACGTTCGGCTCGCGGGCCAGCACCGGGGCGATCCCTTCGGCGACCGCGAGGGAGGCTAGGAACGACCCGGCCAGCAGCTTGAGCGCGCCGATCACGATCCAGCCGGGCCCACCCGCCAACATCGCCGCCCACCATCCGGCATGCGACCGCCCGGGGATGCGTGCCGGCAGGAAGCGGAGATAGTCGACCTGCTCGCCCACCTGGGCGACGAGCGAGAACACGACGGAGGCGGCCGCGCCGAACAGCACGAGGTGGAAGCCGCCATCCGCGCCGGGCGCTGTGCCTGGAAAGGAGGTCCATGTGTTCCAGCTCCGGGCGGCGGTGAGGCCGACGACCGTAAACGGGAGTAGCTGCAGCAGAACCCAGAGCGGCTGCGACCAGAGCTGGATGCGGCTGATGAAGGTGATCCCGAAGGTGGCGAGCGGCACCACGGCGACGGAACACAAGATGTAGCCGAGCCAGGGCGGCAGGCCGAAGCAGGTCTGCAGCATGCCCGCCAGGATGACGGCTTCGACGGCGAAGAAGATGAAGGTGAAGGAGGCGTAGATCAGCGACGTGACGGTCGAGCCGATGTAGCCGAACCCGGCGCCGCGGGTCAGCAGGTCGATATCGACGCCGTCCCGCGCGGCGTAGAAGCTGATCGGCAGGGCGGTGAGCAGGATCAGGACGCTGGCGGCCAGGATGGCCGGCACGGCATTGGCGAAACCGTAGCCGATGGTGACCGAGCCGCCGAAGGCTTCCAGCGCGAGGAAGGAGATTCCGCCGAGCGCGGTGTTGGCGACGCGAAGCGGTGACCAGCGCCGGGCCGCCTTGGCCGTGAAACGCAGCGCGTAGTCTTCCAGGGTCTGGTTGGCGACCCATTGGTTGTAGTCTCGCCGTATCCGCACGATGCGCTGCCGCGCTGCCATCGAAGTCGCCGCTGCCTCCGTTGCCGGGTCTTTGGAGGGATGCTGCGCCGCAGCGAAACTATCGATCCATACGTCATTTGACGTATTCCGCTGCCACGTTGCAACGAAGCACGGTGCCCCGACGCATTCGAGGGGACACCGATGGACGACGCACCGCACTCGCCACTACGCCGCCGCCTGCTTCAATCGATGGCCGCGCTGCCGGCCGCCGCGCTTCTGCCGCGCGCCGCCTCCGCCGCGGGGCCGGCCACGTCGGCGGTCGATACGACCGGACTCGCGGTTACGGACGACACCGTCACGGTCGGCATCCTGCACTCCGCGACCGGCACCATGGCGATCAGCGAGACCGGCTCGATCGAGGCGGAGAAGCTGGCGATCGCGCAGATCAACGAGTCGGGCGGCGTGCTCGGCCGGCAGATCAAGATCATTCAGGAGGACGGCGCGAGCGATTGGCCGACCTTCGCCGAGAAGGCCAAGAAGCTGCTCGCGTCGGACCACGTCGCGGCGATCTTCGGCTGCTGGACGTCGGCGTCGCGCAAGGCGGTGCTGCCGGTGCTCGAGCAGCTGAACGGCATGCTCTACTACCCGACGTTCTACGAGGGGCTCGAGCAGTCCAAGAACGTGATCTACACCGGGCAGGAAGCGACGCAGCAGATCCTGGCCGGCCTCGACTGGGTCAACCGGACCAAGGGCGGCAAGACGTTCTACCTGGTCGGTTCGGACTACATCTGGCCGCGCACCTCGTTCAAGATCGCCCGCAAGCACATCGAGGGCCATCTGCAGGGCTGCAAGGTGTCCGGCGAGGACTACTTCCCGCTCGGCCACACGCAGTTCAACTCCGTGATCAACAAGATCAAGCTGACCAAGCCCGACGTGATCTACACGGCCGTCGTCGGTGGTTCCAACGTCGCGTTCTACAAGCAGCTGAAGGCAGCCGGCGTCGATCTGAGCAAGCAGAAGCTGCTGACCATCTCGGTGACGGAAGACGAAGTGGAGGGCATCGGCGGCGAGAACATCGCCGGCGCATACGCCTGCATGAAGTATTTCCAGAGCCTGGACAACGACAACAACAAGAAGTTCACGGCCGCTTTCAAGAAGGCGTACGGCGAGAAGGCGGTGATCGGTGACGTGACGCAGGCGGCCTATCTCGGGCCGTGGCTGTGGAAGCTGACGGTGGAA
>JAVVHH010000073.1:0-18919 GCA_032249615.1 Acetobacteraceae bacterium | reverse complement strand
GCGTCATCTCGCTCAGCGTCAACGGCCAGATGCGGCAGAACGCCAACCTGCGCGACATGATCTGGTCGGTCGCCGAGCAGATCGCCGAACTCTCCCGCGCGTTCGAACTGGCGCCCGGCGACATCATCTTCTCCGGCACCCCGGAGAACGTCGGCCCGGTCGTGGTCGGCGACCTGATGGAAGGCCATATCGACGGCCTGCCCGACGTCAGCGTCCGGGTCGTCAGCAGCAAGTCGGCATTGATAACACCGGGTGAAAGCCCAAGTGCCAGGTGGAAGAGGTCCGTTGCTCCGACGGCCCGTTCGGAGCAACCCCATGCAGCCGGTCTCCCCTCAGGCACGCAGCTACGATCAACGGACGATCCTGTTCCACTGGTTCACCCTGGGGCTGATTGCCGTCCAGTGGGTGTTGGCGCAGGTCATCGACGACTTCCCCAAAGGCGCGCCCAGAGTCGCCGCCCGGTCGACACACATCATTCTCGGCCTGCTGATCCTCGCCGTCGTCGTGGGGCGGATCGTCTGGCGCGCCACGGAAGGCCGGCGCCTCCCGGCCGCCGACCGCGGCGCGCTCCATGTGGCCGCCAAGGCGACGCATTGGGGGATGTATGCCCTGATCTGCATCGCCCTGCTGCTCGGCCTGTTCACCGCTTGGGCGCAAGGCGACAGCATCTACGGCCTGTTCAGGATTCCCGCCTTCGACCCGACCAACCATGACCTGGGCGACCAGGTCGCCGGCGTGCATGGAACGGTCGTGACGATCCTGCTGATCCTGATCGGCATCCACGCGGCCGCCGCGCTCATCCACCAATATGTCTGGAAAGACCACCTGCTGCGGCGCATGGCCCCGGGCCGGAAGGAACCCTCGACCCCCTAGCGTCGGCAGAGGGCGATTGCTCGAGCGCCGACAACTCTCCCCCCGGTCCCGCGTTGCAGCCGCTTCCACGGGAAGTCTGTCTGCCGCATGAGGGTGAGCCCTGTCGCTCGAGCCGCAACCGGGTGCCGCTTCGGCTGGCTCGCTCTTGCGATGACGCTCGCCGCGACCGCCGCCGCCGCAAAGGCGAAACAGCCGGCGGCATCCCCCCTGAACCCGGGCGCCGCACGCCTCTCCGTCCGGACCTTTCACGAAGCCGTCGCCCTCGCCTGGGGCCGCCTGCCGCAGCGTGACGTGCTCGCCGCGCGCGAGAACCGCGCCGCCGCTCGCTACGCCGCCGGCAGCGCGCTGACCCCGAATGCGCCGGTGGCGGCCGGCAGCTACATCAACGACAAGATCGCCGGGAGCAACTACAACTACATCACCAGCCAGGTGGAGCTATCGACCCCCGTCTGGCTTCCCGGCGAAGGCACCGCAACCCAGCGCCTCGCGCAATCCGAAGACGCGACCGTCGCCGCCGACGCGGAAGCGCTGCACCTGCAAGTCGCGCGGGAGGTCCTCGATCTAGCGACCAAGGCGACGCTCGCCGCCAATGACCGGGATGTCGCTGCCCGCCGGCTCGCCACCGACCGGGCCCTGGCCGCCGATCTCCAACACCGCTTCGCCACCGGCGAGTCGTCGCAGAGCGACTCCCTGGCTGCCCAGGGTGAGGCGTTGACCGCCGAGATCAACCTCAGCCAAGCCGAGGCCCAGCTGCGCTCGGCCGAAATCGCCTTCGCCGCCATCGTCGGCACACCTCAAATCCCCACGCTCGAGACCCCCGCCGCCGCCCGCGTGGCGCGGCCCCTGCCCGAGCTGCTCGCCGCTCACCCGCGCCTGGCCGCCGCCCAGCGCGCCATCGAAGCCGCGCAAGCCAACGCGCGGCTGGTCCGCATCCAGAACCGCGACGATCCCGAGATCGGGCTGGAGGGCATCAACGAAAAGCAGCCCGGCACGCGGTGGGACACCCGGTTCGGTGTGACGCTCCGCTTCCACTTCGCCACCGAAGCCCGCAACGCGCCGCTCCGCGCTGCCGCCGAAGAACAACTCACCCAGGCTGTCGCCAGGGCAGCCATCGCCCGGCGCGAGGTGCTGGCGAACCTGCAGCAGGCCGACGCCATGCTCGCCGGGTTTCAGAAGGCCGAGGCGGCGGCGAGGCGGGCGGCCGAGGATTGGGAACGCCGGCGCACGCAGCTCGAGCATGCCTGGCGCCTCGGCGAGCTCCCGTTCGTCGAGTATGTCCGGGCCAACGCGGCCGCGCTCGATGCCACACTGGCCCGCGAGCGCGCCCGCACCAGCCTCAACGCCGCCTACCTCCAGCGCGAACTGGCGGCGGGGATCCTGCCGTGAAGCGCGCCGCGCTCGCGCTCGCCGTTCTGCTGCACGCGCCCGCCCGCGCGGCCGACGCGCCGGCGCCGCCGAAAGACCCGCCCGGCGTGGTGCACATGACGGCCGAGCAGCAGCAGGTGATCAAGCTGAAGCTCGTCACTGCCGAACGCGAGCCCATCACGCAGCCGATCCACCTGCCGGGAAGCGTCACCTTCGATCCGGGCCACGTCGCCATCCTGCGCCCATTCGGGCAAGCCCGGCTGGTGCGCCTCCTGGTCCAGCCCGGCGCCGTCGTGGCCGCCGGCCAAGTCGTCGCCGAACTCGAATTCCCCAGCCTCGCCGCCAGCCAGCAGCAGCTCGCCGCCGCCCGCGCCACCGTGCATGAGGCCGAGACCGGGGTCGCCGTCGCCGCTAACGCCCTGCGCCGCGGCGAGATCCTCGCCCGCGAAGGCTCGCTCGCCTATGCGGAAGCCGATCGGCGCCGCCTCGTGCTCGCCCAGGCCAGGGCGGCCCTGGAGGCGGCGAAGTCGCGGGTGACCGCGCTCGAGGCCCAGGTCGCCCGGCTCGACCCGCTGCCCGGCATCGGCCTGGCCGGGCTGAAGAGCCCGATCGACGGCATCGTGGTCTCGGCCTCCGTGACACCGGGCGAGGTCCTGAGCGAAGGCGCCGAGGCGCTCACCGTCGCCGACCTCTCGACGGTGCTGGTGCTCGCGCAAGTGCCGGAAGGCAGCGCCGCCCAGGTCGCCGTCGACGACCCGGTCCAGGTCAGCCTCGCCGGCGGCAACGGCCGCCACTGGGATGGGCACATCGACACGCTCGCCGCCGCGCTCGACGTCCAGGCGCGCACGCTGCCCGCCCGCATCGTGCTCGCCAATCCAGACCTGACGCTCCGCGCCGGCATGTATGTCGACGTCCTCGTCACCCGCGAGCTCAACCGGCAATCGGTCGTCGTCCCCTCGGCCGCCGTGCAGCTGATCGGCGACAAGCGGGTCGTTTTCACGCCGGCCGGCGGCGACCGCTTCCAGAGCCACGACGTCGAGGTGGGCGTCCAAAGCCCGGACAGCGTCGAGATTCGGCGCGGCATCTTGGCCGGCCAGTCCGTCGTCGCCCACGGCAGTTTCGAGCTGAAGGCGTTGCTCCAGAAATCCATGCTCGGCGGCGGCTGAATGGAGCGGTTCTTCGGCTTCCTGGTCGCCCGCCGCTGGCTCGTGATCATCCTGGCGGCAGCCGTCGTCGCCGGAGGCTGGTTCAACCTCCAGAACCTCGCCATCGACGCGGTCCCCGACATCTCGCCCAAGCAGGTGATGGTCCTCACCGAGGCGAACGGGCTCGGCCCGCTCGAGGTCGAGCGCCTGGTGACCGTCCCGATCGAAATCCAGATGACCGGGCTGCCGCACCTGAAAGACCTGCGCTCCACCTCGCGCTTCGGCCTATCGGCCGTCTACGTCACGTTCGACGACGCCGCCGACGTGCAGACCGCCCGCGCCCAGGTGTTCGAGCGCCTGCAACAGGCCAAGCAAACCATGCCGCCGGGTGTCGCGACGCCCCAGGAAGGGCCGTTCGCCACCGGACTCGGCGAGATCCTGGAATTCGAATTGCGCGGCCCGGGCTTCACTCCTCTGCAGCTCTACCAGATGCTGCAATACAAGATCGTCCCGCAGTTGCGCCTGGTGCCCGGCATCGTCGCCGTCGACATCTATGGCGGTGAGCTGCAAACCTTCGAGGTCCAGCTTTCGCCCGAACGCCTGCGCGCGGTCGACCTGACCACGCCGCAGGTCTTCGCCGCCATCGAAGCCAACAACCAGGCCCGCGGCGGCGCCTATATCGAGCGCAACGACGAGCAGGAGATCGTCCGCGGCCTGGCACTCGCCCAGAGCAAGCAAGACATCGCCCGCATCGTGCTGAAAGCGGCGCCCCTCGGCGGCACCCCCGTCACCATCGCCGACGTCGCCGACGTGCGGATGGCGCCCAAGGTCCGGCTCGGCGCCGTGACCCGGGACGGCCAGGGCGAAACGATCCTGGGGGTCGCCGACATGCAATACGGGCTCAATGCCAGCGAGGTGCTGGGCCCGCTCAAGGCGAAGATGGCCGAGGTGCAGAAGCAGCTGCCGCCCGGCGTCGAGATCCACACGTTCTACGACCGCTCCGACCTCATCCACCGCGCGATCGACACGGTCGAGCACAATCTGGGTGAGGGCGCGCTACTCGTGGTCGCGATCCTCCTGCTCATGCTGGGCGGCCTCCGCGCCGGGCTGATCGTGGCCGCTGTCATTCCCGTCGCCATGATGCTGGCCTTCGCCGGCATGCGGGCCTTCGGCATCTCCGGCAATCTCATGAGCCTCGGCGCGCTCGATTTCGGCCTCATCGTCGATGGGGCCGTCGTGCTCGTCGAGAACGTGCTGCGGCGGCAATCGGCGTCCGAGGACGACACCGACCCGGTCGCCATCGTCCCCGGCGCGGCGGCCGAAGTCGCCCGGCCCGTCGCATTCTCCGTGGTCATCATCACCATGGTCTACCTGCCGGTTCTTTCGCTCCAGAACATCGAGGGCAAGACGTTCCGCCCGATGGCGCTCGTGGTGATCATGGCGCTGGTGGGCGCGCTGTTCGTCACCATGCTCGTCGTCCCGGCGCTCTCGGCCACGTTCCTCAGCAACAAGCCGAGCAAGCAAGACACCTTCGCCGTGCGCTGGGCGCGCCGCGGCTACACGCCGGTGCTCAAGCGCACCACCGCCCACCCCTGGATCACCGGCGGCGTCGCGCTCGCTCTGTTCGCCGTCTCCGTGTTCTTCGCGACCAAACTCGGCGGCGAGTTCATCCCCCGGCTGTCCGAGGGCGCGATCGTCGTCACCTCGAACAAGCCGCCCAGCATCAACCTCGATGCCTCGTTGCGCCTCGTCGGCGATATCGAGCGCGTGCTCCGCGCCTTCCCGGACGTGGAGACCGTCGTCTCGCAAACCGGCAGCGCCGCGACGCCGACCGACCCAATGGGCGTGCAGAGCACCGATAGCTACGTGATCCTCAAGCCGCAGGATAAGTGGAAGACGGCCAGCACGCAGGACGGCATCCGCGCCGCGATGGAGAAGAAGGTCAAGGCCGCCATCCCCGGCGTCGACTTCGAGTTCTCGCAACCCATCGAGATGCGGATGGACGACCTGCTGCAGGGCGTCCGCTCCGACGTGGCGCTCACCTTCTACGGTCCCGACCTCGAGACCCTGAGCAACCTCGCCGACAAATCCGTCACCGTATTGAAGGGCATCAAGGGTGCCGGCGACGTCCGGGCGCAGCGTCTCGAAGGCCTGCCGGCGCTGACCGTCCAGGTCGACCGCGAGCGCCTGGCGCGCTTCGGCATAAAAGCGTCCGACGTGCTCGCCGTCATCGCCGCGATCGGCGGGCGCACCGTGGGCACCGTCTACGGCGACGACAACACCGAGACCCCCATCGTCGTCCGCGTGCAGCCCGGCGCCCGCAGCAGCCCCAAGCGCATCCGCGCTCTGCCGGTCGGCCTTTCCAACGGCCAATCCGTCCCGCTCTCGGACGTCGCGACCGTCTCGGTGGCCGACGGGCCCTCGCAAGTGCTGCGCGACCATCTGCAGCGCCGGATCGACGTGGAGATCAACGTCAGCGGCGGCGATACCCAAAGCTACGTGACGGCCGCCCAGAAGGCCGTGGCCGACCAGATCAAGCCGCCGCAGGGCTACACGGTCGAGTGGAGCGGCAAGTTCAAGAACCTGCAGAGCGCATCGGCGCGCCTGTCCCTGGTCGTCCCGGCCGTGCTCGCCCTCGTCTTCCTGCTGCTCTATCTCAACTTCGGCAGCCTCAAGCTCTCCGCGCTGATCTTCCTCAACGTGCCGATGGCGGCCACGGGCGGGATCGCGGCCCTCCTGCTGCGCGGCATGCCGTTCAGCGTCACCGCCCTGATCGGCTTCATCTCGACCTTCGGCATCGCCATCCTCGATGGCGTGGTGCTAGCGAGTTACATCGCCGAAGAGCGCGCCGACGGAAAGGACCCAGCCGAAGCCGCCCGCAGCGCCGCCGAGAAACGCCTGCGCCCCGTCCTGACGACCGCGCTTGTCGCGACCATCGGCTTCCTGCCCATGGCCGTCGCGACCAGCGCGGGCGCCGAGGTGCAGCGCCCGCTCGCCACCGTCGTCATCGGCGGCCTCATCACGGCGACCTTGCTGACCCTGCTGGTTCTCCCTTCGCTCTATCCGGTCGTCGACGCCATACGCTGGCCCTTGGGCCGGAAATCGGACGCTGCGAAGCCCGCCGAACGCGTCCGCGAGAAAGCCTGAACTCGCCAAAGCTGAGACCGCGGTCACAGCCGCCCATCCGGAAAAGCGGGATACCGGCCTCACCGGGCCGCAAAACGCTGCCCGGAAGTTCGGAGTAACGATCATGAACAAAGTCTACGTCTCGGCCGCGGCTCTCGTCTTCGGCGCCCTCCTTTCCGACTACGGACTGGCGATGTCGACCGCCCGCCGGACGGTCGACTTGGCAGAAAGTAGCGGTCCGACCAGCGGCGGGCACGACACGGCGCTGCATGCCGAAAGCGAGAGCAGCGGACCCAGCCCGAACGGCCACGACAGCGCGCTCGCATAAATCGCGGAGGCGGATCACCGCTCAGGCAATCAAATTATGGACTCGACTGACTGGCGCATCGCAGTTCCTCATGGAGCTACGATGCGTCTCTCCTTGGACGCCCAAGGGGCGAGCCTCGATCGCGGTCAGGCGAGGAGAACTCAATCTTGCCCGTTCAGATGACGGCCGCCATGAGACGCGAGGTCCTGCGGCAAGTGCCGCTGTTCCGCACACTGACCCCAGGTGAGGTCGACGCCATCGCGGCGCATGCGGCCACCCACTCCTATCCGCGCGGCAACACCATCCTGCGCAAGGGGGACCCGGCCTCGGCGATGCTGATCGTCCTGCAGGGCCGCGTCCGCGTGGGCATCACCGCCGCCGACGGCCGTGAGGTCTCGTTCCGGATCATGGGCCCGGGCGAGATCATCGGCGAGTTGTCGCTGCTCGATGGCCAGGAGCGAAGCGCGGATGTCCAAGCCCTCGAAGCCAGCGTCCTGCTCGCCGTCGAGCGCGAACACTTCCTGCTCCTCCTTCGCAACAGCGCCGATCTGTGTCTGCGCCTGATGTCGGTGCTGTGCGACAAACTGCGCCGCTCCACGGTGTCGCTCGAGGAAGCCATGCTGCTCAACCTGTCCGGCCGCCTCTGGCGCCATCTGCAGCGCATGGCGAGCGAACACGGCATCGTCACGCCGGAGGGGACGCGGATCAACATCCGCCTGTCGCAGAGCGAACTCGCCGCCCTGATCGGTGCCTCGCGCGAGAAGGTCAATCGCCAGCTGAAATCCTGGGAAAGCCAGGGCGTCATCCGCCAGGACGGCGGATACATCATCCTCCCGGACGGTCTCAGGCCCGCTTGATGCGGGAGCGCTGCGCCAGCTGCTGATCGGCGAACGCGCCCAGCAGGATGACCCCGCCCATCACCGCGAAGTTCAACGAGGACGGGATGCCGAGGATGTTGACCAGGTTTTGCAGGATCTGCAGCAGCACCGTGCCGAGCACGATCCCCAGGATGCTGCCGTCCCCGCCCCGAAGCGAGCAGCCCCCCAGAACCGCTGCCGCGATCGCATACAGCTCGTAGAAGCTGCCGAACGAGGAGGGCGAGACAGAGTTCGTGTAGAAGACCAGCAGCACCGTCGACAGGCCCGCCAGCCCGCCCGCCAGGATGTAGGCGCCGGCCACCACCAGGCCGGTGCGGATGCCGGCATACCGGGCTGCCTCCTCGTTTCGCCCCACCGCGAACAAGTATCGCCCGAACACCGAGCGATGCAGCACGATCCCCATGATCACCGCGATGATGACCAGCGCGATGAACGAGTTCGGCACCCCGTAGCTGCGGCCGGAAGCCAGCCACGTCAGCGTGTCGAGCCCGTCCGTGTAGCCGAACCCCATCGTGGCGTCGCCCGTGTAGTATCGCGCCGCCCCACGGTAGATCAGCAGGCCGCACAGCGTCACCACGAAGGGCTGCAGCCCGGCGCGCGTCACCAGCAGCCCATGGATCGACCCCAGCAGCAGCCCCCCGAACAGCACCAGCAGCAGAGCCAGCGGCCACGCGACCCCGTGATTGGCGAGCAGGTCGATGAACACGACCCCGAGCAGCGCGAACATCGAGCCGACCGACAGATCGATGCCGCCCGTGATGATGACCAGGCCCTGCCCGATGCTGAACACCCCGAATAGCCCGATCAGGTTCGCCATGTTCAGCAGGTTGACTCGTGACAGGAACAGCGGGTTGAGAAATCCGGTGACCGCGCCGACCACCAGCACCAGCACCAGCAGCCCGATCTCTTTCTTGCTCATCTCAGGCAGCGATCCGGGCGCCGACGGCCAGATCGATCACGGCGGCCTCGCTGAACTGCGCCCGCTCCAGCACCCCCTCGACCCGGCCCTCATGCATCACCGCGATCCGATCGCTCACCCCCAGCACCTCCTCCATGTCGCTGCTGATCATCAGCACCGCGACGCCCCGGTCTGCCAGACCCCGCATCAAGCCGTAGATCTCGCCCTTCGCGCCGACATCGACCCCGCGCGTCGGCTCGTCGAACAGCATCACGCGCGGCGACAGCGCCAGCCAACGGCCCAAAACCACCTTCTGCTGGTTGCCGCCCGACAGCGTCCCCGCCGCCACAGAGGCGGCCGGCGCCTTGATGCGCAGCGCCTTGCGTTGCGCTTCGCCCGCGCGCGCTTCCGAACCGCTGCTGATCAGGAACGACCGGGAGTGCTGCCAGAGCGCCGGCAACGTCACGTTCTGGGTGATCGACATGCCCAGCACGAGCCCGGATTGCTTGCGGTCCTCCGGCACGAGGTAAAGCCCGCGGGCGATGGCGTCGCGCGGCGAGGCGATCCGCACCGCCCCGCCGTCCAGCAGGATGGCGCCGCTCAACGCCGGCTCTATGCCGAACACGGCGCGCGCCAGAGACGTGCGCCCGGCGCCGATCAGCCCGGCGAGGCCCAGGATCTCGCCCGGGCGCGCATGCAGGCTGGCGGCCCGGTCCGGGAACGCTGATGTAACGAGGTCGCGTAGCTCGAGCCCGCCGGCGCCCGGCGCTCGAGCGGGCGGCGTGTAGAGCGAGCTCAGGTCGCGCCCGATCATCAGCCGGATCATCGCCGGCCGCTCGATCTCCTCCCGCGCGAGTTCACCGGCAACCTCGCCATCCCGAAGACACACGACCCGGTCCGCGCAGCTTTTCACCTCGCCCAACCGGTGCGTGATGAAGATGATGGCCACGCCGTCCTGGCGGAGCGACTCCACGATCGCCAGCAGCCGCTCGGTCTCGGCCAAGGTG
The DNA here is from genome assembly GCA_032249615.1 of Acetobacteraceae bacterium. Classification (GTDB taxonomy): domain Bacteria; phylum Pseudomonadota; class Alphaproteobacteria; order Acetobacterales; family Acetobacteraceae; genus JAVVHH01. The sequence continues at coordinate 9,320 of JAVVHH010000073.1, read as the reverse complement.
AGGCTGCTGGTCGGCTCGTCCATGATGATGATCCGCGCGTTCACCGAAAGCGCCCGCGCGATCTCCACCAGTTGCCGCTGGGCGATCGAGAGCGCGGCAACCGGCGTCGATGGCCCGAAATCGGCGCCGAGGCGCTCGAGCAGCGGCGCCGTCAGCGCCCGGCAGGCCGCCCGGTCGACCAGCCGCAGCGGACCGCCCTGCAGCCTCTCCCGCCCGATCAGCACGTTCGCCGCGACGTCCATGTTGTCGAACATCGACAGTTCCTGGTGCACGAACGCGATGCCGGCCGCCTGCGCCGCCGCAACCGTCAGCGACGGCCGGGCCACCCCGTCGATGCGGATCACCCCCGCATCGGGCCGAACGACGCCGCCGAGCACGCGCATCAGTGTGCTCTTGCCGGCGCCGTTCTCCCCGATCAGGCCGAGCACCTCGCCGCGGTCGAGATGCAGCGAGACGCCCTGCAGCGCCCGTACCCCGGGATACCCCTTCTCGATGCCCTCGAGCGCCAGCAGGCGGCCATCGGCCACGCTCAGCTCGGGTGCAGCAGCTGCTTCATGGTGTTCTGGAATTCCGCCACGTTCGACTTGTCGATGATGCGGGTGGGGATGATGATCTTCTTGTCCGCCGGCACCCACGACTTGTCGCCGTTCAGATACTTGATCATGTCCACCATGCTCTGGTAGCCGAATTCGAACGGCTGCTGCACGACCGTCGAGTAGATCGTCCCGTCCGCCACGCCCCGCAGCGTCAGCGCGTCCTCGTCGAACCCGACGATCTTCACGTTGGTGCGCCCGGATTGCTTCACCGCCTGGTAGATCTGCGGCGTGTTGTACGCCCACAGCCCGACCATGATGCCGATATCGGCGTAGCGGGACAGCGTGTCTTCGGCGTTGCTCTTGGCCCGGGCGAAGTCCGAACCGTCCGTCCGGATGTCGAGGATGTTGATGTTGCTGCCCTTCAGCGCGTCGCGAATGCCCTCGACCCGCTCCCGCGCGTTGTCGGCGTCCATGGTGCCCACGAACAGCATCGCGCTGCCGCCCCCGGGCAGCGCCTTCTTCATCTGCGCGCCGGCCTCGCGCCCCGCCGCGACGTTGTCCGTGCCGATATAGACGATCCGCTTGCTGTCCGGCGCGTCGCTGTCGGTCGTGAACAGGATCGTCTTGGCGGCGACCCGGTCGAGCGTCTCGGTGGAACTCGCCGGGTTGATGACGGAGATGGCGATCCCGGCGACCTCGCGGGCGATCAACTCGTCCAGGATCCGCCGCTGCTCGGCAGCGCTCGCCTGGCCGGGGATGATCATCTCCATCGAATAGTCCGGATGTTCCTTGTTCGCCTTCTCGATCCCGCGCCGGGCGATGGTCCAGAAATCCGCCGACACGTTGACCACGAAGGCCAGCGACTTCTTGTTCTGCGCGAGCGCCGGCGGGCTCGCGAGCCCGGCCGTGCCCGCCAGGCCCGCACCGATGACGGCTTTATGGAAACCACGACGATCGATCATTGTCTCTCTCCCTTTTGGGTCTTCGTGACCTCTGTGGCGATGCTACGTCAGACCCAGCCGCCGTCCACCACGTAATGCTGGTTGGTGCAGGCGCCGGACTCGTCGGACGCGAAAAACAGCACGACCCGGGCGATGTCGTCCGGCACCAGCTCGCGCTTGAGGCATTGGCGTTGCAGGATCTCCCTCTTGCCCTCCTCCGTCACCCAGTACTTCTTCTGCCGTTCCGTCATGATCCAGCCCGGCGCGATCGCATTCACCCGGATTTTGTCCGGCCCGAAATCGCGCGCCAGCGACCGGGTCAACCCGATCACGCCGCTCTTGCTCGCCGTGTAGGCGGCCATCCCGCCCTGCCCGATCATCCACGACACCGAACCGAAATTGACGATCGAACCGCCGCCCGCCGCCTTCATGTCCGGCAGCACGGCCTGCGCCGCAAAGAACTGGTGCCGCAGATTGACGTCGATCCGCCCGTCCCAATACTCGGGCGTCACGTCCTCCGTCTTGTGCCGCTCGTCATGCGCCGCGTTGTTGATCAGCACCGTGAACGGGCCGAGCGCATCCCGCAATTGGGCGATGCCCGCCCGCAACGCCGCGACGTCGGTGAGGTCGGCATGCCGGTACTGGACCGTGCCGCCCTCCTGCCGCAGCTGTTCCGCCAGCGCCTCGCCGGGCTCGTCGAGGATGTCGAGAAACCCAACGCGGGATCCCTGCGCGGCGAAATGCTGCACGATCGCTTCGCCGATCCCCGACGCCCCGCCGGTGATCAGCACCGGCCTGTCCTTCAGATCGGGATAGACGGCTGCCATTAATCCTCCTTCACGCGGCCCGCGCCTGACCGGCGCGCAACCGTTGCGCATAGACGTTGACGATGAGCGCAACCAACAGGATCAGGCCGCGGATCAGGATCTTGAGAAAGCTGTCGACGTTGACGTGGTCGAGCCCGTTGTTCAGCACGCCGAGCACGAACAGGCCGATGATGGTGTTGCCGATCCCGCCCTGGCCCCCGAACAGGCTCGTGCCGCCCACCACGACGGCCGAGATGCTGTCGAGCAGATACGTGTCGAATTCGTTCTGCTGTGCGCTGCCGAAATAGGCCACGCCCAGCATCCCCGCGACGCCCGAGCACACCGCGGAGATCACCATCACCGCCGACAGGATCGCCCGCACGTCGATCCCCGAATACTCCGCCGCCTGCCGGTTGCCCCCGACCATATAGACGTAGCGGCCGAACCTCGTATGGGCGAGCACGACGTGGCTGACGACGAGGAAGACGATCAGCACGACGACGATCCACGGAACCGGCCCGAGCGAGCGGGCGCCGAGCGTCCCGATCAGCGGCGGCACCGAGTAGGCGATCTGCCCGCGCACCAGCATCGCCGAGATACCCGCGGCGATCTGCAGCATCGCCAGCGTCATGATGAAGCTCGGGATGTGCACGCGGGTGACGCCGAACGCGTTCACGACCCCCAGCAGGACGCAGGCGAGCAGAGCCAGCACGATCGCCGCGGCGCCCGGCAGCGGAACGTTCGCGATGTTCACGCTGGCATCCTGCGCGGTGAAGAACGCGACCGCGATCCCCGTCGCGTTGGCAACGCTGGCCACCGAAAGGTCGATCTCGCCGCACAGGATCACGAACGTCAGGCCCACCGCGATGATGCCGGTCACCGAGATCTGGGTGAGGATGTTCTGCAGGTTGCCGACGGTGGCGAACGAGTCGCTCGCCACCGTGAAGAACACGACCAGCAAAAGCAGCGTGACGAACGGCGCGATGTTGCGCAGCCGGTCGCGGATCCATGGCCTCATGCGGCAGCGAGCAGCCGGTCCTTGCTGACCGGCTCGTTGGTGAACTCCCGCACGATCTCCCCTTTCTTCATCACGAGTATCCGATCCGACAACGACAGCACCGTCTCGGGCTCGGTCGACGCGACCACGATGCCGATCCCCTTCTCGCGCAGGCCCCGCACGATCGTGAGCACGTCCTCCTTCGCGCCGACATCCATCCCGCGCGTCGGCTCGCTCAGCAGCATTACCCGCGGCAGCCGGGTCAGCCACTTGGCGAGCGCGACTTTCTGCTGGTTGCCGCCCGACAGAGCGCCGAGCGCCAGGTCCACCCCCGGCGGCCGAATGTGCAGCCCGGCCGCATGCCCGCTCGCGATCTCCCGCTCGCGCCCCGGCCGCAGCCAAACCCGCGCGATCCGGTCGAGCACGCTGATGCTGACGTTCTTGAACACCGGCGCGCTCGCGAACAGCATCATGCGACGGCTCTCCGGCACGAACGCGATCCCCGCCGCCCGCGCCCGCGCCGTCGAGGTCAGCCGCACCGGCCGCCCATCGACCGCGAACGATCCCTCCGCCGCCGGCATCGCCCCGAACAGGCTGCGCGCCAGATCGAGCTGGCCCGCGCCCAGGAACCCGTAGAGCCCCAGCACCTCGCCTTCCCGCACCTCGAGCGACACGTCGCGGAACGCGCCGGGGCAGGACAGCCCCCGCACCTGCAGCACGACCGGGCTGTCGGCGCGGGACGGTAGCGCGATGTCGCGCACGTAGCTCTCTTCGAGATGACCATGCCCGGTGCCGATCATCTGTTCGATGATCCACCCTTTATCGACCGCGCCGCAGGCCTCGCTCGCCACCGCCCGCCCATTGCGGAACACCGTGACCCGGTCGCAGATCGCGAGCACGTCGTCGAGAAAGTGCGAAATGAAGATCAGGCTGCGCCCCGCCTCGCGCAGCCGGCGCAACGCCGCGAACAGCCGTTCTACCTCCGGCGGCGACAGCGCGGAGGTCGGCTCATCGAGGATGATGATCTTCGCCCCGGAGAACAGCACGCGGGAGAGTTCCACCAATTGCTGGACGCCGAGCGGGAGGCTGCCCATCGGCGCCGCCGGGTCGACGTCGACACCGAGCGCCTGCAACTGCTCCCGCGCGCCGCTGCGCATCGCGCCCCAATCGACCAGGCCCAGCCGGTTCATCGGCGGCGCGCCCATGAACACGTTCTCGGCCACGCTGACGGTCGGCACCGTCGCCAGCTCCTGATGGACCATGCCGATACCGTGGTCGCGCGCCGCACGGGGCGAGGCGAACCGCACCGCCTCGCCCGCCAGCCGCATCTCACCGTCGAACTCCGCATGCACGCCGGCGATGATCTTCATCAGCGTCGACTTGCCGGCGCCGTTCTCGCCGACCAAACCGTGGATCTCGCCCTCCCGCAAGGTGAAGTCGACTTCCGCCAGCGCCGTCACGCCGCCGAAACGCTTGCCGATCCCGCGCAGCCCCAGCAACTCCATCCGCAGCGGACCGCCTAGATCAGGAAGTGCTCCTCCATCCACATCATCCCCGGCGCATTGGCCTTGGTCACGACGGGGCCGTCCACCACCACGCTTTTCGGAATCCCGCCCTCCCCGGCCTTCTCGCCCGCCGTTACCGCCGCGACCCCGGCGACAATGGCGCCCCCGTGGATTCGGCAGGACGGATTGCGCACCGTCGCATGCATTCGCCCATCGCTGACCGCAGCCAGCGCCGGCGGCATCGCGTCGCAGCCGCCGATCACGATATCGGTGCGGTTGTGCGACTTCATCACGTTGTAGGCCGCGAGCGCCATGTCGTCGTTATGGAAATAGGCGGCGCTGATCTTCGGATACTTGGTCAGCAGCGTCTCCCAGATGCGGGTGACTTTGGTGACGTCCCAATCGCCGGGCTGGGTGTCGAGCACCTGGATTTTGGGATATTTCTTGACCACCGACTCGAACCCGCGCGCCCGGCCTTGCGCCCCGGTATGGCCCAGCGCGCCCTGCGTCATGATCATCGTCCCCTCGCCGCCGATCGCGTCCACCAGCGATTGCGTCACGGCCGCGCCCATAAACTCGTTGTCCGGCGCGAGGAAGCTATGAACGTTGATCGTGCTGAGCGGCGCGATCAGCGTGTCCATGTCGATCACGGGAATGCCGGCGTCGATCATGCGGTTGACCGGCGCCGTCAGCGTGCCGATGCCGAACGCCTGGATCGCCACGAAATCCCATTTCTGCGAAGCCATGTTGTCGACCGCGGCGCGCTGCTTCTGGGCGGCGAGCTCGCCGTCGAACCAGGTGACCTCCACGTTGTACAGCTTGCCCCAGTACTCCGCCGCCTGCTTGCCCTGCGCGCACCAGGTCGCCTGCAGCCCGGCGTTGCTGAACGCCGCCTTCAGCGGCCGTCCCGATCGCCCCGCGGCCTTGCCCGCCTCTTGCGCCAGCGCCGGGCTGATGCCCAGCGCCGCGGCGGCCAGGCCAGCACTCGCCAACAACCCGCGACGACCGCTCCGAGAAATCATTTTGTTCCTCCAAATTTTCTTTCTTATGCGCAGACGCTAGTCGTACGCCGCCCCGATTGGCAATCATCCATTGGATCGCTGAGGAACGCCCAAATGCACGAACATGCCCATGGAGGATTTGATCCCGCCTCGACCGCCGGGCTCCGCCTCCCGCTCGGACACCTCTCCAGCACGCGCTATCCCGACCCCCGCATCGAGAAGCTCGACGACCGCTTCACGGCGCGCCAAGGCAACGCCGCGATCGAGCGGATCGCGACCGGCTTCCGCTGGGCCGAGGGCCCCGTGTATTTCGCCGACGGCGGCTACCTGCTCTGGAGCGACATCCCCAACAGCCGGATCATGCGCTGGCTCGAGGAAGACGGGCACGTCAGCGTGTTCCGCAGCCCCAGCCACCACACCAACGGCAACACGCGCGACCGCGAGGGTCGCCTGATCAGTTGCGAGCACGACAGCCGCCGGGTCACCCGTACCGAACGGGACGGCAGCATCACCGTTCTGATGGACGCCTACGCCGGCAAGCCCCTGAACGGCCCCAACGACATCGTGGTCGCCGCCGACGGCGCCATCTGGTTCACCGACCCGGGCTACGGCATCGATGGGCCGTACGAAGGCCATGCCGCGCCCCACGAACTGCCTTGCCACGTCTATCGCCTGGATCCCGCGACCGGCAACGCCACCGTCGTCGCCGACGACTTCACGCGGCCCAACGGCCTGGCCTTCTCGCCCGACGAGCGCCGCCTCTACATCGTCGACACCGGGATCACCCATGGCGGCCCGTCCCACATCCGGGTGTTCGACGTGAACGGCGTGCGACTCGAAGGCGGGCGGGTCTTCGCCGAGAACTTCGCCCCCGGCATGACGGACGGATTGCGCACGGACATCGACGGCAACGTCTGGTGCAGCATGGGCTGGGCCGACCCGGCCGAGGATGGCGTCCGCTGCTACGCGCCCGATGGCGACCTGATCGGCAAGATCCACCTGCCCGAGGGCTGCGCCAACCTCTGCTTCGGCGGCAAGAAGCGCAACCGCCTGTTCATGACCGCGAGCACGTCGGTCTATGCGCTGCATCTGAACACCCAAGGCGCTCTGCGGCCTTGAATTGTTGCGCATGATGCGTTCCGTCTGGCCGCAACTGCGCGACATCGCGCACCGCCTCCGCCACCAGGTGCCGGCCGACCATCTCATGACGGTCTCGGCTGGGCTGGCCTATTACGGTTTGTTCGGCCTGTTGCCCACCCTGGCAGGGGCCGCCGCGCTGTGGGCCAAGGTCGGCGACGTCGGTATCCTGGAGCAATCGGCCCAGAGCGGCTCCGATAGCGGCCTGGTTCCACAGGATGCCGCCGAGATCATCAAGCAGTTCGTCTCGACCGTCCCGGCGAACCTGGCCGGCGGTATCGGACTGAGCCTCAACCTCCTGCTCGTGCTGTTTGCCGCCTGGCGCGCCGCCCGGACCCTGCTCACGGCGCTCAACATCACCTACGACGTAAAAGAGGAACGCGGTCTGATCCGGCGCTTCCTCATCGCGCTGGTGATCGGCGCGGGCGGGATGCTGTTCCTGTTCGCCGCCCTCTTCGTGCTCGCGCTGCCGCCGCTCCTGGCCCGGTCGCCCCTGCTGGAGACATGGATGCTGTGGGCCCGGTGGCCGGTGCTGGCGCTCGCCTTCGGTTTGAGCCTGGCGTTGCTGTTCCGCTACGGGCCGAGGCGGCGCGGCGCGGGTTGGCGCCATGTCGGCTGCGGCGCGGCCTCGGCGACCCTGCTCTGGATCCTCGGCTCGATCGGCGTCTCTTTCTACGCCCGGCACGCCGGCAATTTCGGCACGTTGTACGGCTCCCTGGGCAGCATCGCGGTCGTGCTGCTGTGGTTCTGGACGGGCGCCGTCTCGGTGCTGATCGGCGCCGAGATCGACGACGTCCTCTCGCCTCGCTCGAAACAGCGCGACGAGCGATCGCTGAAGCAACGCCTGCGCCACCACTCCCGGCCGGAATAGCCGCCGCTCCGCTTCACCGGGGCGAGAGCGTCTCTAACCGCTGCCCGGCGATCTCCCGCGCGGACGCGATCGCGGCGACCGTGGCCTGGAGGGCTCGCTGCGACTCCTCGACCCGGTCCGCGCGCCGGTTGAATTCGGAGATCACGGCGTTGGAACGAAGCTTGAGCGTGCCGGCCGAGGTGAGCTGCGGCTCGGCCTCGGGCGTGCTGAGGAAGGCGATCAGCTCCGTGCTTTTCCGGAGGTAGGTGGCAAGGGCCGCGAAATACGCTGCGTAGCGGGCGCGGGTCGCGGTGATGGCCTCGATGGCACCGTCGGTCACGCGATACTGCTCGCTCTGCGGGTCAGCGCCACGCAGCGCGAGCAGCGCCTCGCGGGTCTCGGTCAAGGCCGCATCCACGCGGTCCATGGCAGCCTCGGCGACCGGCAGCTTGGCTGCGAGGAGATCGCGGGTGGCGGCACGCAGGGCGGGGGTGGCGAGATGTGGTGCGTCGAGCATCGTCTCGTACGCCAGGTCGGTCGCCTCGTCGTTGATGGTTTGCACCTGCTTGCGGAATCGGTCGGCGATGGGGAGCAGCGCATCGACCGCGCGGCTACGGTCCGTCGTGCCTGACGTGGCGCGCTTCAGCGCTTCCTCGCTCCGATCCGGTTTGGGATCCGTCTGGGCAAGGCCGAGAACGGGAAGGAGGAGGACGGCGCCAACGATCAGGCAATGGCGGACCATATGGACCTCAGCTGCTTGGACGTGGAGTTTAGGCTCGCGCTCAGTCTCGCCTCCATCATACCCAGAACTCCGGGATCATGCTTGCACGATCAGCTCCGCCGCGAGGCGCTCCCCCGATCCGCTTGACCCCCATTCTGGGCGGCGCTTCTTTAGGCGCCAGTGAGGATGAAGGTGGAGCAGGCGCCTTTGTGGCTGCTGCTGCTGCTGGTGCCGTTCGTCGGGCTGCTGTGGGTTCCGTTCTACGACCATGCCGAACCCATCGCGTTCGCCGACGCGAAATACAGCATCTACATCGGCCTGACCGCCGTCGAGGTGAACATCGTGGTCGCGACGGCGGCCAACGTCGTGCTGCCGCGCGGCCGGCCGGTCGAGCGGGCCGAGATAGCCTGATCGGCTTGGGCTCGAGATAATGATTGGTGATGCGGTGGATTTGATGCGGTAGTGTACCGTTGCGTCCTGGTCGCGCTCGACCAGGTGTCTCACCTGAGGAGGTGCGCCTCATGCTTGCAGCTTCGACGGCTCGCCTGCTCGCGTCTCGCGGCATACATTACGGCTGGCTGATGCTGGCGCTCACCTTCGGCTTCGTCATCGCCAGCTCCGGCGTGAGCAGCATCCCGAGCGTCCTGCTCCTGCCGATCTCCAAGGAATTCGGCTGGTCGATCGGCGAGCTGTCGGGCCCGCTCGGTTTGCGCATGGCGCTGTTCGGGCTCGTCGCTCCCTTCGCGGGTTCCCTCATGGTACTATACGGGCCGCGCAACGTGCTGATGGGGGCCGCCGCGCTCCTGATCGCAGGCCTCATCCTTGC
>JAVVHH010000072.1:0-19137 GCA_032249615.1 Acetobacteraceae bacterium | reverse complement strand
CCCGACGCTCTGCACCGTGTAGGCGGACAGCGCCTCCATCGCCTCGTCGGAGCCGATGCCGAACGCCGCGAGCGCCGCCGGCAACCCGGCCAGCGTGTCGAGGTCCAGGTTGAGCAGCGTCCAGCTATCGAGGTCGACCAGCCGCGCCATCTGCCCGCCCCAGAGCGGAACCTCGAGCGATCGCGCCGCGGCGAGTAGCGGCACCTCGCGGATCGCGGCGCGCAGGGCGACCCCGGCGAATTTGAGGTTTCGCGCCGCCCACAGCGCTTCGATATTGGCGACGGTGCCGCCGCTGGTGATGTGCCCCCAGCCGACCACCTGGCCCGGCTCGGCCGACGGATCGGCGGCGGTCGTGTAGCCCAGCATGCGGCACAGATCGTTACCGACCTCGACCTCGAGCCGCGTGGTGACGGGCGAGGCTTCCGCGGCCACGTTGTTCTGGTTGTACAGCCCAGCCGCGAACTGCCCGATCGTGGCCGGCAGCGCCACGTCCCACAGCATGTGGCCCTGGTAGCGCATGCTGGCAAAAGGGGCCGATAAGCGCAGCTTGTCGAGCAGGTTGTGCGTCTCGCGCCGCAGCCGATCCATCCCGGCCGCGTATTCGGGCGAGGCGCGCACCCTGGGCGTCACATGGCTCGGGTCCTCTGGATGGAACGCCCGGCGGAACTCGGCGTGGCTGCTGATCGAGGCGGCGATGAGCTCGATCAGAATGCCCGCATTCTCGGCGCGGGGCCCGAGGAACCACGCCTCCGGCGCGCCGTCGCCGCTGCCGGCCAGCGAGAGGGGCTCGTGCAACTCCTGATCCCACGCGGCCCGGGCGCGGGCCCGCCGCGGGGATGGCTTGGAAGTGTCAGCGTCAGCCGGGTTCATGCGAGGAAAGCTTTGTTGTCATCGAACGGACAATGGGGGTGGGGCCGGACTTCACCAAGGTTACATGGACAAGAGTGCACGCAACCCGCCTATGACGCGCGCGTCTTGATCCAACCAGCAGCGCGGGAGCGTATTTTGATGCAGCACCCTGGGCAGCACCCTAGTCCGAGCGCCGCCGGACGCGGACCATGAGCTTCCCCGTGGTCGTCGCCTTTGGGCTGCGCGTGCTGCTCGTGATCCTGTTTCTCCCGTTCTCTGCGCTCGACAAGACACTGAACTTCGGTGGCGCGGTAAAGCAGGCCAAGCAGATCACCTCCTCGACGGCTCTGGCCGCCGGGCTGATCCTGGTCGGGCTCGGAATAGAGATTTTCATGTCGCTCGGCATCATCACCGGTATCGCGGACCGGGCGGCCGCGGTCGTGTTGGCGGGTTACTGCGGCATGACGGCAATCCTGTTCAAGCAGTTCTGGACGCCCGGCGATTTCTGGAAGAAAGGCGAGAGCCAAGGCCGCACGCTGTTCTGGGATTTCCTCAAGAACTTTTCGCTCGCAGGCGGCATCCTGCTCGTCACCTTCGGCACGACTGCTGCCACAGTGCCCCGCTTCTTCGACGCGCCGTTCTCATCCACTCACCCCTATCAGCAGGCGAACCCATGAGCGATTCCGGGCCGAAGCCCAAAATCCCCTATTGGCATCTCTGGGTCGACGACGAGGGCGTCAGCCATCAGGTCCGGTGCCATCTCGAGGAGTGGGAATTGGAGGGCGTCGGCGGTGCCGATCCACAGTGGAACAACAAGCAAAACCGGCTCGAATCCACCGTCGTCTTCACCGTCCAGCCGGTCGGCTGGGTCGGCGACTGGCACGAGAACCCGGCGCCGCAATGGATTATCGTGATCTCGGGCGCTTGGTGGGTGGAGTCGATGGACGGAACCCGCGTCGAGATGAAGGCCGGCGAGTTTTCCCTCGGCGAGGATCAAGGTTGCACGAAGACGGACGGCAAGAAGGGGCACCGCTCCGGCACGATCGGAGGCCAGCCCGCCGTTCTGATGACGGTCCAGCTGCACCGGGACCCCATCAAGAAGCCTTGCCACACCAAATAGGATGCAGGTCACCAGACTGCTCCGGATCGAGCTGACCGTCGCCGACCTCGACCGCGCGGTGGCGTTCTACACATCCCTGCCCGGCCTCTCCAGCGGCGGACGCGACGAAGCGGACCCGGCGATGGCTGCCCTGCTCGGAGCCGAACGCATCGAACAGGCCTGCCTCCGCAGGGGTGACCAGACGATCCTCTTGCAGCAATTCATGCCCGCCGGCGTGCCGTTCCCCAGCGATCCCGCCTCTTGCGACCAGAGCTTCCAGCATTGTGCGCTGCCGGTCGCCGATTGCCAGGCGGCTGCCCGGGCGATCCCGGCTTCAGCGACACCCATCAGCGTCGGCGGCCCGCAACAGCTCCCGCCAAGGTCGGGCGGCGCGACCGCCTATAAATTCCGCGATCCGGACGGACATCCGCTCGAGCTCATCCAGTTCCCCGACGGGCACGTGAACGGCGTCGACCACTCCGCCATCGTGTCCAGCGACGTCGAGCGCAGCATCGCCTTCTACCGCGACCAACTCGGCCTGACCGTCGCCAGCCGCCAGACCAATCGGGGCCCCGAACAGGACCGGCTCGACCACCTGAGCGACACTGTCGTGGACGTCGTGGCCCTGCAGCCGCGGGTCGCGACGCCTCATATCGAAATACTGGCCTATCGGTCGCCCCCGGTCAGGCAAGCGGCGCCCTACCAGCCGCGCGACATCGTCGCCACCCGGCTCGTCCTAGCGGTTGATGCGATCCCGTCTCCCGCCGGTCGGCTGGCGGACGGCACGGATGTCGCGCTCATCCGCGATCCGGACCGCCATCTGCTGCTGCTCATGCAGGAGCCGGCGTAACCCTCAGTGGTGGGGAGCCGCGGCCCCGATGATGCGCCCATCCGGCGCGGCCAGCAGCACCGCGACCAACTGTCCAGCCGGGGCCGGCCGGCGGATCGACTGGGCGGCGCCCGTCCACTCCCCGATATTCTGGACCGAACGCACGACGTTGAGCTCGGTCAGCGTGCGCCCGGTGTTCTCGCCACGGCCAACCGCCGTGGTGTGCGAGCGGTCGTAGCCGATGAGCACGATGTCGGCACGCCCGGTGCCGGGCCCGACGGCCACGACGAGACCGCCCGGCCCGGTCTTGACCGAGACGGACGCCGCCGTCACCACGTCATCCGAGGCGGCGTCGATGGCCTGGTCGATCGCTTGCGGGTCAGACCCGACCACCGCCGACGCGCCGTCGATGATCATTTGGGGGGTGAACAGCGTCGGGTCGGTGGCCCGCGAGGCGTAGACGCGCTGCCGTTCCGTTGCCTCCGGGCTCGAGAACGGATCGGTCCAGCCCTGCCGGTTCCAGTAATCGACATGGAAGGCGAGCGGGAGGAGGTCCTTCCGGTTACGCGCGAAATCGTTGATCACGTCTTCGGCCTGAGGGCAGGTGGAGCAGCCCTGCGAGGTGAACAACTCGACCACGACCGGCCTCTGCTCGGCCGCTATGGCGCGAGGCGACGGCAGCGCTGCCATCATCAGCCCGGCCGCAGAAGCCGCCAGTCCGTCAATCCGCACCATGCTCACTCCCGCAATGCCGGGCCGCATCGTAGCGCAAAGCGCGCCAGATACGCCCCTTACTTCGGGGCGAGCCTGAGCACCCACGGCGAGGGCCACAGGTGGATCGCGTAGCTCGGGTCCGCCTGCCACAGCGCGACCTGCTCCCGCCATGACGGGCCGTGCGCGACCGGCGGCCACGGCCTGGTGTAGGCGCGGGCACCGACGAGCAGGAGCCACGCGCAAACGGCGGCGGCCGGCCAGCGCCACGGCGCGCGGCCCGCGCTCAACGCCAGGAACGCGAGCCCGGTCAGCGAGACCGGCACAAAGGCGTATCGCGCGCCGGCACGCAGGTCGATGATGGCCAGGGCGCCATCGAGCGCGCCAAGATAGGCCGACAGAGCCGTTGCCGCCGCGCCCGCGAGCAGCCACAGGGCTGGCCGGTTGCCGCTGCCCCAGGCGACCGCCGCGACGATCCCGAACACGACGAGGGGGGCGGCGATCGCCAGGAATGGATCGTGGCCCGCCGCGATCTGACTTTGCAGCGCGGTGACCCACGAAGCCTCGCGGGTCAGCCCGGTGAACGGCACGACCAGGTCTTTTACGGTCACCACCGACAGCAGGAGCGCCGGATTGAGCGTGAGCGCGCGGCCGCCGCCCAGGGAGAAGAAGCCGAGCACCTGTAGCGCGCTGCCGCAACCCAGCGCGACCACCTGCAGCAAGCGGCCGCTCGTTCGCTCCAGCAGCAAACGCAGCAGGAACAACGGCGCCAGCGCAATGGCTCCGGGCCCGCAGAGCGGCGCCAGCACCAGCAGGAACAGACCGAACAGGAGCCGGCTGCCGGGCGGCACCTCCAGCGCGAGGATGAGGCCACCGGCCAGCGCCAACTCGAACTGGCTGTGCAGCGTCTGCAGCCAGATCTCGTCGGAGCCCGGCACGAACAATAGCAGCCCCATGCCGGCCAGCCGAACCGGCCAGGGCTCCAGCCATTGGTCGCGCGCGGTGAGCAGGATCAGCGGCGGGACGAGTTGGAACAGCAGCGCGACGGCAATCGTGACGTAGGGTGCGTCGGCGAGCGGCACGGCATAGCGCGCCGCCAGCGTCGCCCCATTGGCCACGAGGTTGAGGTAGCCGCCGACCGGCATCGCCAGCGCATGCACCGGGTCGAGGTTCCAGGCATTGGCGAAGAAGATCGCCCCTTCCTCCGCCCACAGCCGACCCTGCAGCACGATCTCCGGAATGCGCGCCAGAACGAGCACGGCATATACGAGCAGGGCGAGCCCGACCGTGCCGGCTCCGAGGCCGCCGGACGCGACCCGCACGGCGGGAGGCCTCAAGGCGTCTCGGGCATGGGCGCGGGGCTCAACCCGCGAAGCTGCTCGGCAAGCTCGCGATAGGTCGTGTTTCCCTTGGTCAGGATTTGGTCCGCCTCGCCTTGCAGGATCTGCCGCTCGTCGGCGGTGATGTCCTTGGCCGTGAGGATCACGACCGTGATGTCCTTCCACTCGTCGCGCGCCCGCAGCGACTTCAAGACCATGAACCCGTCCATGTCCGGCAGCATGAGGTCGAGCAGGACGACCGCCGGCTTCGCCTCTTCGGTCATCGCCAGCGCGGTCGCGCCGTCGGCCGCCGCGCGCACCTTGAACCCCGAGCGGTTCAGCATGGCCGTCAGCCGGGTCCGGGTATCGTCATCGTCATCGACGACGAGGATGTCGTCCCCGATCGCGCTCAGCCGGTAGCGGGCCAGCACGTTGCGCAACTCGTCCCATTCGATCGGCTTGCTCAGGTAGTCGTTCGCGCCCAGCGAGGCGGCGAGCCCCTCCTCGTGCACGAACGAGACCATGATGACGGGCGTCGCCGCGAGATCCGGGTCGCGGCGGATGGCGGTGAGCACCGACCAGCCATCCATCTGCGGCATCATCACGTCGAGCAAGACCACGCGCGGGCGCAGCGCCTTGGCCATGGCGAGCCCCGCCTTGCCGTCGCTGGCCTGCCGGGTCACGAAACCCTCGCGCTGCAGGTAGCGCGAGATGAGGTCGCGGGTCCCGGCATCGTCGTCGATGATCAGCACGGTGTCATCGCGCGGGGTCGCCGGGGCCGCCTCGATCGGCTCAGCGATCTGCTCGGGCAGTTCCACCGGCACGCGGATGATGAAGGTCGAGCCCTTGCCCTGCTCGCTGGTGACGTCCACCTCGCCGCCCATCAGTTCGGTGAAGGCCCGGGTGATCGACAGACCGAGCCCGGTGCCGCCGTAGCGCCGGGTCGTCGACGAATCGGCCTGCACGAACCGCTCGAACAGCATGGAGAGCTGCTCGGGCGTCATGCCGATGCCGCTATCCTCGATCGCGAACTCGATCCACTCGCGCTGCTCGCGGTCGAACCGGGTCACCCGGAGGGTGACGGTCCCGTTCTCGGTGAATTTCGCCGCGTTGCCGAGCAGATTGAACAGGCATTGCCGCAGCTTGACCTGGTCGGTGTGCAGGGCGCCGAGCGGCGGGATCGCGTCGATCACGAGCTTGTTGTTCCGCTTGTCCACAAGGCTCGTCACCGTGTCGGCGACGCTTTTCAACAGCGCCTCGACGGAGAACGTCTCCGCGAACACCGTCATCCGGTTCGCCTCGATTTTCGAGAGGTCCAGCACGTCGCTGATCATGCTCAGCAGATGCCGGGCCGCCTCGTTGATCTTGTGGAGGTCGCCCAGCATGTGGCTCATGCCGGCGTCCTGCACCTCCTCCTCCAGCATTTCGCTGTAGCCGATCACGGCCGAAAGCGGGGTCCGGAGTTCGTGGCTCATGTTCGCGATGAACTGGCTCTTGGCCAGGTTGGCAGACTCGGCCGCCTCCTTGGCCCGTTGCAGCTCCAGCTCGGCCATCTTCTGCGCGGTCACGTCCGTGTGGATGCCGACCCATTCGAGGACATGGCTCTCGTCGTCCATCACGGGCGCGCCGCGGCCTGCCATGTAGCGCCACTCCCCGTCGGCGCGGCGAAGCTGGTGCTCGACCTGGTAGATCCCACGCCGGGCCACCGCCTCGCGCCAGGTCTCGAGCACGCGGTCGCGGTCCTCGGGATGGGTCGCCTCGAGCCAGCCGAGCCCCGCCATGTCCTCCTCCGACTGGCCGGTGAAGTCGCGCCAGGGGGACGTGTCGCCGATCTGCTCGCCCGACGCGTTGCGGCGCCACACGATCTGCGACACGGCTTCGACGAGCGAGCGGTAGCGGCGCTCCTTGCGGGTCAGCTCCTGTTCCTGCTCGATCGATTCCGTGATGTCGGTGTTGGTGCCGACCCAGCGCGTGATGTTGCCTTCCGAATCCCGGGACGGCGTCGCGCGCGACAGGAACCAGCGCCAAACGCCATCGTGCCGGCGCAGCGGGAAGGTGTCTTCCCAGTCCTGGCCGGCGTCCACCGCCGTCGTGAAGGACGCGACGACGCGGTCGAGATGTTCGGGGTCGTGCACCTTCTTCCAGCCCCACCCGAGCATGTCCTCGGCGGTCAAGCCGGTGAACTGGATCCACCGCTCGTTATACCAGAAGATCGATCCGGTCACGTCTGCCAGCCAGCAGAGCTGCGGCAAGCCGTTCGCCAGCGCGAACAGGTCGTAGAAATCAGGCTGCTTTGACATGGGGTGGATGACCGATCGCACTTGGAACGAAAGCCAGACGCAATGAAGGTGCCGCTAGTTGCACTGCCGGCCTCAGCCGAACTGCCCTGTGTAGCTTTCCGCCATCATCCGCTGCGCCGTCGGCGAGCCCGCCAGCGCGTCGAACTCGGCGCGCTGCATACGGCGCGTGAACGGGTCGTGCTCCGGAAAATTGTGCAGCAGCGTCGTCATGGACCAGCTGAACCGCTCCGTCTTCCAGATCCGGTCCAACACGCGCGGCGAATATCGTTCGAGTGCGGTCGCTGAACCCGTGCGGTAGTGCTCCGCCAAGGCTTCGAACAGCACGCGCACGTCGTGGAGCGCCAGATTGAGCCCCTTGGCCCCGGTCGGCGGCACGATGTGGGCGGAATCGCCGGCAAGGAAGAGATGGCCGAACCGCAACGGTTCCGCCACGAAAGACCGGAGCGGCGCGATCGATTTCTCGATAGATGGCCCCCGCTTCAGCGCGTCGGCCACGGCCGGGTTCAACCGCCGCCCCAGCTCGTCATAGAAGCGGTCGTCCGACCAGTCCGCGACCTTCTCGTCCATGCTGCACTGGATGTAATAGCGGCTCCGCGTGGCCGACCGCATCGAACACAGGGCAAACCCGCGCGCGTGGTGCGCATAGATCAGTTCGGGCGCGGCGGGCGGCCTGTCCACCAACAGGCCGAGCCAACCGAACGGGTAAACGCGCTCGAAGAGCCGAATGTGCTCGGCGGGGATGCTCTTGCGGCAAACGCCATGGAAGCCATCGCATCCGGCAACGTACTCGCAGGCGAGGCTCTGCCGCTCGCCGTTCCGGGTGAAGTGCACGACCGGGCTGCCCTCGAGGCCTTCAAGCGCGACGTCCTTCGCCTCATAGAGCGTCGGTGCGCCAGCCTGCTCGCGCAGCGCCATCAGGTCGCGGGTCACCTCAGTCTGCCCATAGACCATAACGGATCGCCCGGTCAGCTTCGCCAGGTCGATGCGGAGCCGGTCCCCGTCGAACGACAGCTCGAAACCCTCGTGCGGCAGCCCCTCCGCCCGCATCCGTGACCCGGCGCCGCTCTGCTCCAGCAGGTCCACCGTCCCCTGCTCGAGCACGCCAGCCCGGATCCGCCCGAGCACGTAGGCCCCCGATTGCCGCTCCACGATGACGTTATCGATGCCCTCGCGCGTCAACAGGTGGCCCAGCATCAAGCCGGCCGGCCCGCCTCCGATGATGGCGACCTTGGTGCGCATCCCGCCTCTTCCTTGTCGTTTCAGTCGAGGTCGAGCTCGTCGAGCACGCGCTCGACGTCGGCCGCCGCCGCCCCGCTCAGCGGCAGCAGCGGGCGCTGCGGAACGGCGTTGGCGATGCCGGCCCGCGCCGCCGCGAGGTGGACCACGCGGAAGCTGCTATAGGCGCGCGAGAGGCGCCAGATCGGCTCCAACCGTTCGTGCAGCCGCTGCGTCTCTGCTGCGTCCCGCGCGGCCGCTGCACGCGCCAGGCGCAGGAGGGTCCGCGGATAGATGCCGGCGACGACGCTATACCAGGCGTCGCCCCCCGCCATCAGCGCGGCGGGGGCGTTCCAATCCACGCTGAACCCGACGGAGAAGCCTGCCGGCACACGGGTGCGAAGGGCGGCGACGGCCCCCTCGGCTCCCTCCGGTGGCGCGCCCGTCTTGACCGCCACCACGCCGGGCACCTCGGCCAATCGCCCGACCAGATCGGGGCCGATGTCGAAATGCGTCGTCCCCGGGTTGTTGTAGATGCAGAGCGGCAGCCCCGCCGCCGCGACCGCCTGAAAATGCGCCAGCACCTCGTCGTCGAGCAGCGGCGTGTAGGATACCGGCGCGAGCAACCCCGCATCGGCCCCGGCGGCCTTGGCGTCCTCCGCCAGAGCCACGGCCGCATCGGTGCGGAGCGCGCCCACGCCCACCAGCAGCGCGGTCCGCCCCGCCACGCACTCGACGGCCGCAGCCACCGCCCGGCGCCGCTCCTCGCGCGTGAAGAACGGGTAGGCGCCGGTGCTCCCAAGCAGCCCGATCGAGTCCACACCGGCGTCGACCAGGCGGGCCAGCAGCGTTTGCAGCGCGTCCGTATCGATCCGGCCGTCAGCCGCGGCGGGCGTGATGGGGAACGCGGAAAGCCCCTTGAACATCACGCGCTCTCCAAAACAGGGCCCCTCACGCGAACACCGCGTCGACGGCGTCGCCCAGGCGGCCGACGATCTCGTGCAGATCGGTGTCCGCGACGATGTAGGGAGGGGCTACGATGATGTGGTCGCCGCTGATGCCGTCGAGGGTGCCGGTGCAGGGATAGATCGCGAGACCGCGGTCGAGCGCCGCCTGCTTGACCCGTTCCGCGATGCCGGAAGCGGGCGCGAACGGAGCCCGCTTCGACCGGTCGGCGACGAACTCGAGCGCGCGGAACAGGCCGCGGCCGCGGATGTCGCCCACGTGGCGATGGTTGCCGAAACGCTCCGTCAACAAACGCTCCAGCGTGTCGCCCGCCTCGGCCACACGCGGCACCAGATCGTCTTCGCGCAGGATACGCTGCACCTCGAGTGCGGCCGCGCACGCCACCGGGTGCGCCTGATAAGTCTGGCCGTGCATGAACCCGCCCGTACCATCCCGCAGCGCGGCGACCACGCGCCCCGCCACGAGGATCCCGCCGATCGGCGCATAGCCGCCGCCGAGCCCTTTCGCGACCGCCTGGATGTCGGGCGCGACACCCTCCTGCTCCCACGCGTGCAGCGTGCCGGTCCGGCCCATGCCGCACATCACCTCGTCCAGGATCAGCAGGGCGCCGTGCCGGTCGCACACCGCGCGGATCGCGGCGAAGTAGCCCGGCACCGCGGTGACGCATCCCGTCGCCGCACCGACGACCGTCTCGGCGCAGAACGCCGCGACCGTTTCCGGCCCAAGACGCTGGAACTCGGCTTCCAACTCCGCCGCGAGCCGCGCGACATACTCCGCGTCGCTCTCGCCCGGCCCTTGGTAGTGGTACGCGAAACAGGGCGAGACCTTGCTGAAGGCCGGGCTGAGGATGGGCTCGTAGGGCGCGCGCCGAGCGACGTGACCGCCCGCCGCGAGCGCGCCCAGCGTTGTGCCGTGATAGCTCTGGCGGCGGCCGATAATGTTGACCCGGCCGGGCTCGCCGATCTCGATGGCATACTGCCGGGCGAGCTTGACGGCGGCTTCCATCGCTTCGGAGCCGGAACTGACGAAGAAGGCGTGGGTCATCCCGCCGGGCTCATCGGCGAGCAGGAAGTCGGCCAACGCCTCAGCCGGCTCGGAGGTGAAAAAGCCCGTGTGGGCGTAGGCCATGCGCTCCGCCTGCGCCGCCATGGCCGCCGCGACCCGCGCATTCCCGTGGCCGATGCACGCGACGGCGGCGCCGCCCGAGCCGTCGATCACCACCTTGCCGCTGGCCAGATGGAGCCGGATCCCCTCGCCGCGCACCGCCGTGTCCGGCACGGAACCGAGACTGCGCTGAATGAGCCGTGACATGATGCTGCTCCACCCCACCGCCGCCCGGCCGGAGTGACCGGGCTCGCCTTCAGCCCGGTCGTTTGCTGCGCGCCTTGGCGGGCGCCCCCGCTTCGCCGGGCGATTTGCGGCCGAACACTTCCAATCGCATCGAAACGACCTGGAAGCCAAGCTGCTCGGCCACCGCCCGCACCAGCCGCTCGTGCTCGGCGCTGCGGAACTCGACCACTTTGCCGGATTCCACGTCGATCAGATGGTAGTGCGGCGTTTGGTCCACCGGCTCGTAGCGGGCGCGGCCGCTGCCGAAATCGCGGCGTTGCAGGATGCCCTTTTCCTCGAACAGCCGCACCGTGCGGTAGACCGTCGCGATCGAGATCCGGTCGTCGAGCACGGAAGCCCGGCGATACAGTTCCTCCACATCCGGATGGTCGTCCGACTCCGAGAGCACGCGCGCAATGGTGCGGCGCTGGCCCGTCATCTTCAGGCCGCGCTCCTGGCAGAGCCGCTCGATCCCCTCCGCGTCCGGGTTGGAACGCACCAGGCCGGACTCGGCGGAGGGCCGACCGTGCTCCGCGTGCCCATGCTCCTCGTGCTCTCCGTCCTGATGCTGTCGCATGACCGGCCCGTCCATCGTCAGTAACGATGTGCTTGGATGTGCCCGCGCACGCAAGCCCAACCGTTAGACTTGAGGCCTCAGAACACGATGTTGGTGCGCAGGCCGAACGTGGCCGAGTTGCCGACCCGCTTGCCGGGGCGCAGCGGATCGGCCACGCCCCCGCCGGGGGTGAACACGTATTGGAAGTCCGGCTGCAGGACCCACCAGGGCGCGACCAGGTATTGGTAGGTCGCCTCGATGAACGTTTCGCTGCCCCGGACAGGGGCGATGCCGTTCAGCGCGTACCGGTCCCGGTCGGCGGCCACGGCACTCGGGCTGATATGGGCGTAGCCGAAACCCAACCCGACGCTGTCGCCATCCCGCCCCGGCAGAGGAGCCTTCAGCACAGCACCGCCGTTGACGCTGAAATTGGCGACGTTGCGATCGCCGGGCGCCCCCATCAGGCGGGCAAACACGCCCACCGCTCGCCCGCCGTCCGGATCCGGCCGCCAGATATCCTGGTCGACGAGGCCGTAGACGCTGAAGTTGTGCCGCCGCGCGCGCGGGTCGCCGTTAGAGTTGGGGTCGGAGAGCAAGACGCCCTGGGTGTCGATCCGCTGGTCGAAGAAGGTGCCGGTGTCGTACCAGAACCCGATCTTGTAGACGCCGGGCAGGCCAGGCCTTCCGGCCGCTTCCCCCTGTCCGGCCACGGGCATGTTGATCGCATACTGGGCCTCGCCGATGATCAGCGCGCCGGTGTTCAAGTTGAATTTGATACCCGACTGCGACGCGCCGCGCACCTGGCTGTCGCCGAAAAAGCTGCCGCCGGGCGGATTGTCGTCGAACACACCCAGAAGCATGGTCAGGCCGTCGAGCGGCTGCCCCCGCAGCCTTATGCCGAGTGACGACAGAGGAAAGGCCGGGCCGCCTGCGTACAGATCTGCCGAGGGGACCAACGGCCAGCCCATCGCCGCGTTGATGAACAACCCCGAATACTGGCTGCCGTAGAACTCTTGGTCGAGGCTCTGCTGGCCGATCTTGACGTCGAATTTCCCGCCCAGAAAGCTTTGCTGGTACCAGAGCTCCCAGAGCCGGGTCGACCGCTGCGCCTGCAGCCCGCTGATCGTCTGCAACGAATACAGATTGTCGGCGCTGAAATTGCGGCCGTGGATCTGGAAGGCACTCACGTTGACGATGCCGCCCTCGAGCCCGATCGCTTTGCCCAGATCGATCCCCAGGCTCATCGTGGTCAGCCCGTCGTACGCGGCGGTGCGACGGAGGCCACCGCTCACGTTGCCGAACACTTCGCTCGTTTCCTGCAATCCGAGCGAGATGCCGTATTGCTCGAGCAACGGCCGGACGCCGTAGATGCCGCCGAGCACGTTGGTCCGGGAGGGGCCGAACAGGCCGGTGGTGAAGCCGGGTTGACCCGGCGCCGGTGCGGAGGTGGAAGGTGGGGAGGTGTTGCCCGGCACCGGGCTCGCCTGCTGGGCCGGGCCGCCCGGAAGGCTATTCTCGTCGGCCGATTGCGCGTGCGCCGCTTGGGCGATGACCGCGGCGACGAGAGCGACGCTACTGACGATATGGAGTGCGCGCACGCTGACCTCGATTGCGAATGGTTCGCATTAGCGATGCGCCCTATCGGATTGTCAAGCAGCCCGGACGTTCCCTGCGGAACGCCCACGAGCTATGACCGATCGAGATCGTTGGAGCAGCGCCATGTCCCGTCAAGTCGTCATCACCGCCGCGGTCCGCACCCCGATCGGCGCGTTCGGCGGGGCGCTCACCGGCCACACGCCGACTCAACTCGGCGCGCTCTGCGTCGCCGAAGCGCTGCGGCGGGCCGACCTGCCGGGCGAACGGGTCGACCACGTGGTGTTCGGCAATGTCGTGATCACGGAATCCCGCGATGCCTACATGGCCCGCGTAGTCGGGATCGAGGGCGGTGTGCCCAAGGAGACGCCGGCCCTCACCGTCAACCGGCTGTGCGGCAGCGGTGTCCAGTCGATCGTATCGGCGGCGCAATCGATCATGCTGGGCGATGCCGACACGGCGGTCGCCGGCGGCGCCGAGTGCATGAGCCGGACGCCGCACCTCCTCGCCACCGCCCGCTTCGGCCAGAAGATGGGCGATACGGCGCTTACCGATCACCTCACCGGCTGCCTCAGCGACCCGTTCGGCAACGGGATCATGGGCATCACCGCCGAGAACGTCGCCGACCGGTGGCAGATCACCCGCGCCGAGCAAGACGCGCTCGCGCTGGAAAGCCAGCAGCGCGCCAGCGCCGCGATCGGCGCCGGCCGGTTCCGTGAGCAGATCCTTCCCGTCGAGGTCAAGCGCGGCCGGGCCACGGCGACGTTCGACACGGACGAGTATGTCAAAGGCGACGCCTCCGCCGAGGGGCTGGCGGCGCTGCGGCCAGTGTTCCGCAAGGACGGCTCCGTCACCGCCGGTAACGCCTCCGGCATCAACGACGGCGCGGCGGCGGTCGTGCTAATGGAGGAAGGGCTGGCCGAACGCGAGGGCCGCTCGCGCCTCGCCCGCATCGTCGGCTACGCCCATGCGGGTGTCGATCCCTCCGAGATGGGGATCGGCCCGGTGCCGGCGGTGCGGCGCCTGCTGGAACGCACCGGGCTGCGCATCGAGGATTTCGACGTGATCGAAAGCAACGAGGCTTTCGCCGCCCAAGCCTGCGCCGTTGCGCGTGAGCTGCACTTCGACCCGGCGCGGCTGAACCCCAACGGCGGCGCCATCGCGCTCGGCCACCCGGTCGGCGCGACCGGCACGATCCTGGTGGTCAAGGCGGCCTACGAGCTCGCCCGGATCGAGGGCCGCTATGCCCTGATCACCATGTGCATCGGCGGTGGCCAGGGCATCGCCATCGCGATCGAACGTTAGGCCTACCCCCGGCGCCGGAGCGCCGCCAGTTCCTCGACGTCCAGCTCGCCCTCGAGCGACCGCAGCACCGTGTCGTGGATCTCACCGCTGCGGTGCAGCCGCAGCAGCTCCGCGCGCCCGGCCGCGATCGCCGCCACGATCAGGTCGAAATGCGCCGCCCGCTCCGCCGGCAGGCCACCCTCCGTCTCCCGCACCCGCTGCATGACCGAGGCCCGGTACTGATACTGTTCCAGCAAGCGCGGATGCCGCAGCGCTCCAGTTTCGTCGAAGGCCAGCGGCCGGATGGCGGCGAGTTGCGCCTCCGCGACCCGCACCCGCGCCTCGACCTCGTTCATCGAGCCGGATTCGGAGCCGCCGCGCTTGTCCAGCCCGAGCAGGCGGATCAACGGCGCCAGCGTGGCCCCCTGCAGCAGGACAGTCACCAGGATCACCGCAAACGTCGTGATCAGGACGAACGGGCGCCCCGGAAGCGATTCCGGCAGCGACAGCGCGATGGCCAGGCTCACCACGCCGCGCATGCCCGCCCAGCCCATGACGATCAGCACGGCGGGCGGCGACCGGGCCGGCCAGCCGAGCAGCCGCGGTCCGTAGCTGGTTGCAAACAGCCACACGAAGCGGCTCACCACGACGGCGGCGACCACCGCCGCAACCGCGGGCGCCACCGACACGAGGGAGAAGTCGCGCCCCAGCAGTACTTCGCGCAGCGACAACCCGATCAGGACGAACACCAGCGATTCCAGCACGAATTCCACTGCCTGCCACACGGCTGCCGCGTTGATCCGGGAGGCCGCGGTGAGCAGCGCATGCTGCCGCCACCCAAGCACCAGGCCGCAAGCCACCGTGCTGAGCACGCCCGATACGCCCAGCCGGTCGGCGATGATGTAGGACGCCCAGGCCGTCAGCAGCGTGGCGACCGCCTGCAACGCCGTTTCCTCCAACCGGGTCAGCAGCACCGAGGCGACCCAGCCGAGCACGAGGCCAAGGCCGATGCCGCCGACCGAGAGCACCGCGAACGAGGTGAGCGCGCCGCCGAGGCTGAACGACCCGGTCAGCGCCGCCGCCACCGCCAGGCGAAACAGCACCAGCCCGGAGGCATCGTTGACGAGGCTCTCGCCTTCCAGCAGGACCAGCACCCGCCGCGGCAGCGCGACCCGCTGCAACACCGCCTTGGCGGCCAGCGCGTCGGGTGGGGAGACGATCGCGCCCAGCGCGAAGCACACCGCCCAGGGCAGGGTCGGGACGACCAGGTGAGCGACGATGCCCACGGCCGCGGTCGTGAACACGACCGCGCCCACCGCCAGGGCGCCGATCACGCTCAGGTTCGTGCGGAAATCCCGCCAGACGGTGAAAAAGGCGCTGGACATCAGCAGCGGCGGCAAGAACAGCACCAGGATCAAGTCGGGATCGAGCTGAACCCGGTGTTCGAGCGGGACGAAGGCCAGCGCCATCCCGGCCAGGATCTGCGCCGCTGCCGACGGCAGCCGCAGCCGCCGCGCGACCATCTCGAGCGGAATCAGCATCGCCAGCAGCAGAAGCACCAACTCGAACAAGGCGACGGGCGAGAGCGGCTCGGCCGCCACGTCAGGGAGAACTCACCGCGCGTCCTGCGCCTGCACCCGGCCCAGCACGGACAGCGCGACCGCTTCGGCCGCCCGGATGCCGTCCACCCCCGCCGACAGGATCCCGCCCGCATAGCCCGCCCCCTCGCCGGCCGGGAACAGCCCGGCGGTGCCAAGGCTCTGCCCGTCGGCGCCGCGCGGGATGCGCACCGGCGACGAGGTGCGGGTCTCGACCCCGGTCAGCACCGCGTCCGCCATGGCGAATCCCGCGATGCGTCGGTCGAACGCCGGCAGCGCCTCGCGGATGGCGGCGACGGCGAAATCGGGGAGGCACGCGGAGAGGTCGGTTGGCCGCACGCCGGGCTTGTAAGAGGGTACGACGCTGCCGAGCGTCGTTGAAGCCCGGCCGACCAGGAAGTCGCCCACGCGCTGCGCCGGCGCGTGATAGTCGCCACCACCCGCCTGGAACGCCGCCTCCTCCCAGTGCCGCTGGAAGGCGATCCCGGCGAGCGGCCCAGTTCCGCCATACGGCTCGAAATCCTCGGCCCGCAGCCCAACGACGATGCCGGCGTTGGCGTTCCGCTCGGCGCGTGAGTATTGGCTCATGCCGTTGGTGACGAGCCGCCCCGGTTCCGACGCCGCGGCAACGACGGTTCCGCCCGGGCACATGCAGAAGCTGTAGACGGAGCGTTCCGCGGCGGGGCCGGCCGGGTCACAATGATGGACGAGCTTGTAATCCGCCGCTCCGAGCCGCGCATGCCCCGCGCGTTCGCCGAAGCGCGACCGGTCGATCAAGCCCTGCGGGTGCTCGATGCGCACGCCGATCGAGAGCGGCTTCGCATCGAGCCTGATGCCGCGGGCGTGCAGCATCGCCATCGTGTCGCGCGCACTATGCCCGATCGCCAGCACGACGTGATCTGCCTCGATCCGCTCGCCGTCCGCCAGGTGCAGGGCAGCGATCCGCCCGCCCTCCGTCTCGAGATCCTCGACCCGCGCGCCGAAACGGTACTCGCCTCCGAGCGACTCGATCGTGGCCCGCAGGCCTTCCACCACCGTCACTAGCCGGAACGTGCCGATATGGGGCTTGCTGCTCCATAGGATCTCTTCCGGCGCGCCGCAGCGCACGAATTCCTCCAGGACCTTGCGGCCCTGAAACAGCGGATCGCTGATCCCGCTCCACAGCTTGCCGTCCGAGAACGTCCCGGCCCCGCCCTCGCCGAACTGGACGTTGCTCTCCGGCTGCAGCACGGCGCGCCGCCAGAAACCCCACGTGTCGCGGGTCCGCTCCCGGACCACCTTGCCGCGGTCCAGCACGATCGGCCGGAAGCCCATCTGCGCCAGCGTCAGCGCCGCCAGCAGCCCACACGGCCCGGCGCCGACCACGACCGGCCGCAACCGCAGCCCGTCGGGCGCGCGCCCGACGAAGCGGTAGCGCGTGTCGGGCGTCGGACCGATCGCGCGATCGCCTCTATGACGCTGCAAAACGTGCGCCTCGTCGGCCACCGCCGCGTCGACCGTGTAGATCAGCGAAATATCCGAACGCCGCCGCGCGTCATGGCCGCGCCGCGCGACGCTGACGGCGCCGAGGCTCGCGTGATCGACGTTCAGCCGGCGCGCGACGGCGTCGCGCAGGTCAGTCTCCGAGTGGTCTAGCCCAAGCTTGAGTTCGGTGATCCGCAGCATCGCCCAGCAATCAGCGCTTGCCGCCCTTCACTTTCCGGTCCGCCGCGCTCTCGTCGTTGGCGACCTTGACGGGCGAGCGGGCGAGCGACTTGACGTTGCTCCGCGGGCGGCCCGACGCGGCCGCGATCTCGCGGTCCTGCGCCTCGATGATGCCGCGCGCCGGTTCGTCCCCGTCCAATCCATCCAGCGCCGATGCGGCGACCTTACGGTTGGAGCTCCGCGTGCCGTCTTCGTAGACGACGTCGAACATCACGAACGCGCTCGCCGCCCGGCTCTTCATGGCCACCGCGGCTACTCCTCCGGGCTCGGCGCCGCCTCGTCGGCCGTCTCCGGTTTGTCGGTCTCCCCGGCCTTGCGGCGCGCGGCTTGCTCCTTGCGCTCCTGCATTTTCAATTCCTTGGACGCCTTTTTGGCTCGGTCCCGTTCAGCGCGCTGATGATTGTAATTCGGCTTTGAGGGCATCGTCGTTCTTCCCGTTGGCCTGCCCAATATGGCGCTTCCCGCGCCGGATTGCGACAGCAGCCCTAGCGGAACAGGTCGAACAGACGGCGCAGCAGGCCGGGTGTGAGCAAGCTCAGCGGGTTCACGCTCACGTCGGGGCTCGCCGTCTTGCCGGATACGGTGAAGTTCGCCGCGATCAGGCCGCCGCCGCGCTCCGGGCTGAACAGCCGCCCGACCCAGGGTAGGCGTCCCAGAGCGGAGTTGATGGCATAGGCCGGCACGATGGTCCCGTTCAGGTCCATCAGATGGCGGTTGAAATCCACCCACCCCGTCGCCGTCACGCCCAGCGACGAGCTGGAGGCCCGGCTCTGGCCCAGCCGCAGCACGTTTTCGCCAAAGCGGAACGGCACCTGGAGGTCCGCGAAATAAACCCCTTTGTCCCGCA
The DNA here is from genome assembly GCA_032249615.1 of Acetobacteraceae bacterium. GTDB lineage: Bacteria > Pseudomonadota > Alphaproteobacteria > Acetobacterales > Acetobacteraceae > JAVVHH01. The sequence continues at coordinate 938 of JAVVHH010000072.1, read as the reverse complement.
TCGCGTCCGGGATGCCGTAGATGGTGATCGCCTGGAGCAGCTTGCCCACGATGACCTGGTCGAGGACGCCGAAATTCCGCAGCTGGAGGCGCCCGGCGAGCGGCGGGTCGGCGTAGCGGTCATCGTAGTTCCCATCGACCGTTAGGGCGCCGCTCTCGATCGCGCTCGTGAGCTCGAGACCCCTCAGCAGCGCGCCCGTGTCGGCGACCTCCACGCGCAGCCGCCTTCCGTTCGGCGCCGGCGTGATGGACGCGCGCAGCCGTTCGGCGCCCCCCGTCGTCGCCCGCAACGCGTCCAGGCGCCCGCCGATCCGCTCCACATGGGCGTCGAGCTGAACCAGGTTGCGGCCGTGCCCGAGCATCACGCGGCCGAACTGCACGTCGGCGATGAGATCTTGCCCGCCGCTGCCCGACCCACCCTTGGTCAGTTCACCGATCTGCTCCGAAAGGTCGAGGACCGGCCCCCTGGCGCGGACGCGGAGCGGGCCGGACGATCCGGCGGGAAAGACCACTTCGCCCGCCAGCCGGGTCGGCCCCAGCACGACCCGCTCGACATGCAGGATGCGCGGTTTGCCGGCCGCCATCTCCGCCCGGGCGGCCACCTCCATGCCCGGCCCCTCGGCGGACAGGTGCTGCACGCCGGTCACCTTGCCATGATCCAGCAACACGGTTCCCGCCGCCCGTGCGGCCGCGCCGGGCGCCTTGTGCCAACCCGCGATGGACAGGCCGACCGGCCCGAGATCGGCCGCGACCGCCACCCGCGCCTTGCCGTCTCGCTGCTCGGCATAGCGGGCATCGACGATCGCCGCGCCGCTGACCAGCACGCCGCCCGGATCGACCCCGTTCGCTTTCAGCGCCGCCGCCCCGACCCGGGCGACCATCTTGGCTTGCTGCACCAGCTCCGTGGGCGGCCCGGCCTTGAAGTTCATCTCGATCTCG
>JAVVHH010000071.1:0-19240 GCA_032249615.1 Acetobacteraceae bacterium | reverse complement strand
GCCCAGGTATTCGGCCTCCCCGCCACGCCCGAGCGGATCGAGTGCTACGACAACAGCCACATCATGGGCAGCAACGCCTATGGCGTCATGGTCGTGGCGGGGCCGGACGGCTTCCAGAAGAACGCCTACCGCAAGTATTCCATCAAGGGGCCCATCACCCCCGGCGACGACTTCGCCATGATGCGGGAAGTGCTCGACCGCCGCTTCGCCCGCGCACTGAAGGAGCAGGCCGCCAGCGACGCCGGCGAGGGCGCCCCCCCGATCCTCCCCGACCTCCTGCTGATCGATGGCGGCGCCGGCCAGCTCTCCGCCGTCCGCGGCATCCTGCAGGATCTCGGCCTGCACCAAATCCCCGTCGTCGGCATCGCCAAGGGCCCGGACCGCGACGCCGGCCGCGAGTGGTTCCACATGGCCGGCCGCGACGCCTTCCAGCTCCCCCCGCGCGACCCGGTCCTCTACTACCTCCAGCGCGTCCGCGACGAGACCCACCGCTTCGCCATCACTACCCACCGCGCAAGCCGCAGCAAGGCGCTCGTCACCAGCGAGCTCGACGAAGTCCCCGGCGTGGGCTCCGCCCGCAAGCGCGCGCTGCTCAACCACTTCGGCTCCGCCCGCGGCGTCAAGCAAGCCGGCCTAGCCGACCTCGAAGCCGCCCCCGGCATCAACCGGGAAACCGCCCGCCGCGTCTACGAGTTCTTCCACACCGGCTGATCAGCAGCGATACGGATGGTAATAGCAATAGCCCGGCCGCGGCCGCCCGTAATAACCGGGAGGCGCAATGATGCAGCCGGAAACAGCCACCGCCGTCGCAAACATCACCACCGCCACAACAACTTTCTTCATCGCGACCTGTCCTTGAAGCACTCTTACTCCAACGCACGAATATGGCTCATTCGTGCCTGGAATACGGTCACTCCGAGGTTACCACTCACATCAGCGGCGTCAGAACTCCTCCACCCGCTCCACGCCCAGCACCGCCTTGACCGCCTGCACCAGCCGCGGCGTCACCTGGAACGACCCCGGCAGCGTGATCTCGACCTCCTGCGCCTCGTCGATCCTGGGCACCAGCGTGACCCGGCCCTTCCCGCCCCGCCCGTTCGCCTCCCCGCGCGCCAGCACCGCCCGGATGTGCGGCACCGCCTCGCTGCGGTCGAGCCAGATGCGCATCCCCGCCCCCGCCGCGCTCGCCGCCGCTTCCAGGCTCGTGCAGTCCATCGCCGTGATCCGCAGCGTCTCCCCCTCGAGCTTGAGCTCGACGCCCATCAGCACCGCCTCTCCCGACTTCAGCACATCCCGCGCCGCCCCCAGCACCTCGCTGAACACCGTCACCTCGAAGCTGCCACCCCCGTCCGACAGCCGGATCCACGCCATCCGGCTCCCCGTCCGCGTCGGCCGCTCCTTGCTGGCAATCACGCAGCCGGCGACCTTCACCCGGGTCGCCCCCGCCGCCGCCCGCATCTCGAGATCCTTCGAGGCAACCACCCCCAGCCGCTTCAACAACGGCGCGTAGCTATCCAGCGGATGCGCCGTCAGATGGAACCCGACCGCATCCGCCTCATACCCGAGCCGCTCCATCCCCGGCCAATCCGGCCCGGCCGGCAGCCGCAGCTCGTCCGGCTCGCCATTCCCGGCGAACAGCCCGGCCTGCCCACTGCTCGCCTCCTCCGCCTGCGCCTGCGCCCGCCGCAAGATCAGCTCCGCCCCGCTGAACACCTGCTGCCGGTGCGCATGCAACGCGTCGAAAGCCCCGGCCCGCGCCAGGTTCTCGATCTGCATCTTGTTCAGCTGCTTGGGGTCCACCCGCGCCGCGAGGTCCGCCAGATCCCTGAACGGCCGCTCCCCCCGCGCCGCGACTAGCGCATTCATCGCCTCCAGCCCGACCTTCTTCACCGCCGCAAGCGCATATCGGATCGACTGTACCCCGTCGGCTGATACCTCGACCTTGAACCGCGCCTCCGACCGGTTGATGTCCGGCGGCAGCACCGCAACCCCCATCCGCTGCGCCTCCTGCCGCAGCGCAGCGAGCTTGTCCGTGTTGCTGATCGCCAAATCCATGCAGGCGGCCAGGAACGCCACCGGATGGTTCGCCTTCATCCACGCGGTCTGGTAGCTGACCAGCGCGTACGCCGCCGCATGGCTCTTGTTGAACCCGTAATCGGCGAACTTCGCCATCAGGTCGAACACCTCGTCCGCCTTCGCCTTCGGAATGCCCCGCGCCGTCGCCCCACTCGTAAAGATTTGGCGCTGCTGCTCCATCTCGGCGCGGATCTTCTTGCCCATCGCCCGCCGCAGCAGGTCCGCACCGCCCAGGCTGTAGCCCGCCATCTTCTGGGCGATCTGCATCACCTGTTCCTGGTAGACCATGATCCCGTAGGTCTCACCGAGGATGCTCTCCAGCTCCGGATGCGGTGCCTGCCACGCCTCGCCATGCTTGCGCCGGCAGTAATCCGGGATGTTCGCCATCGGTCCCGGCCGATACAGCGCACCCGCCGCGATCAGGTCCTCCAGCCGGTTCGGCCGCATCTGCCGCAGCACATCCCGCATGCCCTGGCCTTCGAACTGGAACACCCCGCCCGCATCCCCGCGCGACAGCATCTCGTAGGTGGCGGAGTCATCGAGCGGGATGCTGTCGAGATCGACCGGCGTGCCGAGCCCGGCCAGGATCTGCTGCGCCCGCTGCAGGATGGTCAGCGTCGTCAGTCCCAGGAAGTCGAACTTCACCAGCCCAGCCTGCTCGACATATTTCATCGAATACTGCGTCACCAGTGTGTCCGCCTTCGGGTCCCGATACAGCGGCACCAGCTCCACCAGCGGCCGATCCCCGATCACGACCCCTGCGGCATGGGTCGACGCGTGGCGATACAGCCCCTCCAGCTGCAGCGCGACCTCCAGCAGCCGCCGCACCGCCTCGTCCCCGTCCCGCATCTCCTGCAGCCGCGGCTCGCCCTCGATCGCCTGCGCCAGCGTCACCGGCTTGGCCGGGTTGTTCGGGATCAGCTCGGCGACCCGGTTGACTTGCCCGAACGGTAATCCCAAAACCCGCCCGACATCGCGCACCGCCGCCCGCGCCTGCAGCTTGCCGAAGGTGATGATCTGCGCAACCCGATCCCCGCCATACTCGCGGCGCACATAGGCGATCACCTCGTCGCGCCGGTCCTGGCAGAAATCGATGTCGAAGTCCGGCATCGACACGCGCTCGGGGTTGAGGAAGCGCTCGAACAGCAAGCCCCAGCGCAGCGGGTCCAAATCGGTGATCGTCAACGCCCACGCGACGACCGACCCGGCGCCCGACCCGCGCCCGGGCCCCACGGGAATCCCCTGCGACTTCGCCCACTGGATGAAGTCCGCCACGATCAGGAAATAACCAGGGAACCCCATTCCCGCGATCACGCCCAGCTCGTAGTCGAGCTGCGCCGCATACCGCGCCCGCGTCTCCCCATCGGCGCCCATCGCGGCCATCCGCCGCTCGAGCCCCTCGACCGCCATCGCGCGGACAGTCGCCTCCTCCGTCTGCCCGTCCCGCACCTTCGGGCTGACCGGCAGCAGCGGCTTGCGGCTTTCCGCCATCACCGCACACATCCGCGCCACCGCGAGCGTATTGTCACAGGCATCCGGCAGGTCGGCGAACAGCGCCCGCATGTCCCGCGCCGGCTTGAACCAATGTTCCGGCGTAACCCGGCGCCGCCCCTGCTCGCTCACCTGCCGACCCTCGGCGATGCACAGCAGCGCATCGTGCGCCTCATGCATTCCCGGCGTCGCAAAGAAGCACTCGTTGGTCGCCACCAACGGCAACCCGAGCGCATCCGCCATGGCGATCAGCCCGGGCTCCACCGCCTTCTCGATCGCCAGCCCGTGCCGATGCAACTCCATCATGCAGCGCCCGGGAAACGCCTCGGCCAGTTGCGCCAGCAGCGCCTCCGCTTCCGGCTTGCGCCCTTCGGCCAGCAAGCGGACGAGCGGCCCGCGGGTCCCGCCCGTGAGCAGGATCAGGCCCGCCGAGCGCTCGAGCAGCCGGCTCAACGCGAGCTGCGGCGCCGCCGGGTCCGACTCGATGAAGCCCATCGAGGAGAGCGCCCGCAGATTGGCGAGCCCCACCTCATCCTGCGCCAGCAACACCACGGGGTCGGGCGGCAGCCCGGGCTTCTCCATCCGCGCCAGGCTCACTTGGCACCCGATGATCGGCTGCACGCCCTTGCCGACGCACGCCTGACTGAACTCCAGCGCGCCGAACAGGTTACCGCTATCCGCGATCGCCACCGCCGGCTGATTGTCGGCCTTCGCCAGCGCCGCGATCTTGTCCGGCTTGATCGCGCCCTCGCTCAGCGAATAGGCCGAGTGGACTCGGAGATGGACGAAGCTGTCGGGGATCATCCGCACAGATGTTTGCCGCGCCCGGCACCAAGTCAATCGTGGCGACCCGGCCAGGCCTCCGCTAATGTCCCGCGCTGCCAGCCGACCTGAGAGATGCCGGAACAATCAAGCCCCGAGATCATCCTCCTTCGGCTGAACCGGTTCGCCCCGGAAATCCGTGATTTCGGCTCTCGCTTGCAGCGCGAGAGTGGCCGTCAGCTGATATGCTTCGTCGACGAAACGCAAGCTTCGGTTGACGTGGCGCCTTTTCCGAAAGTGTCGCTCACCGTCGAGGCGCTCCGACGGCTGCGCCTCCATGTCCCGCCCGACGTCGGCTGGCGGTGCGGCGACTACGGCTTCTATCTGGCCCGAACCCGTTTCCCGTCGACCACCCATTTCTGGATGATCGAATACGACGTCCGCATCTCCGGGCATCACCTCGCCGACTTCTTCGACCATTTCGCCACCCATCCTAACGTCGACCTGATCGCGGCCGACCTCCGGCAAACGGATGGTTGGTTCTGGCGCGACTCTGTCCGCTCGAGGAACGTCCCGGCCTACCGCTGCTTTTTCCCGCTGACCCGCCTAAGCGCCCCGGCCATCGACCGCTTGCTCCTCCAACGGCAATCGATGTCGCGCAATCCCGTCCGGCGCCTCTTCTGGGCCAACGACGAAGCCCTGGTCGCCACCACGCTCGCCAACGACGGCTCCCTCTGCCGCGACCTCAACGGCTTCGGCCGGCAATTCTATACGGAAGCGACCTTCTCCTACATCGCCCTCCGCGACGGCGACGCGTTGAACTTGGACACCGACGAGATCACGCTCTATCACCCGGTCCTCCGCGGTGAGGACTACCAGCGCAAACTCGTCCAACAGGCTCGGCCCGAGACCCGGGCTACCCGTTTCCGTCGCCGGGTCGCCCGCGTGCTCAGCAGCCAGTTGCGTTGGTAGAACGATCAGGGCGGCGCTTCGCTCGCCAGCCAAACCCACGGCCGCTCGCTCCGGTCCGCCTGCTGGAACCTGGTGATCGCGTCCTGATGCTTCAGCGTCAAACCGATCTCGTCCAGGCCCTCGAGCAGCGCCGTCCGCCGCATCGGCTCGATCTCGAACGCCGCGCGCGTCCCGTCGGCGCCGACGACCTCCTGGGCGATCAGGTCGACGGTGACCGCCCCCTCCGCCTCGGCCAGATGCCGGACCGTCTCCCCCGGCAGCCGCACCGGCAACAGGCCGTTCTGGAAGCAATTGTTGAAGAAGATGTCGCCGAAGCTCTCCGCGATCACGCAGCGCAGCCCCATCCCCATCATCGCCCACACCGCCCCCTCGCGCGACGAGCCACACCCGAAATTGGCCCCCGCGAGCAGGATCGGCGCCCCGCGATAGCGCGCCTCGTTCAGCGCGAACTCCGGGTTCTCGCTCCCATCCGGCCGAAACCGCCACGCCTCGAAGGCGACCGCTCCCATGCTCTCCCGGCTCGTTCCGGTCAGCCGCTCCACCCGGATGATGACGTCCGTGTCGATATTGTCCCGCAGCAGCGGCGCGGCGACGCCCGTCAGCGTGGTGAACGGTTGCATCAGAGCCGCCGCACGTCGGTGATTGCGCCCGTCACCGCCGCCGCCGCCGCCATCGCGGGGCTGGCCAGATGCGTGCGCGCGCCCGGCCCCTGCCGCCCGACGAAGTTGCGGTTGGACGTGGACACCGAGCGTTGACCCGGCGCTACCCGCTCCCCGTTGGCCGCCACGCACATGCTGCAGCCCGGCTCCCGCCAGCCGAACCCCGCCTCGCGGAACACGCGGTCCAATCCCTCCGCCTCCGCATCGCGTTTGACCCGCTCGGATCCCGGCACGACCCACGCCGTCACGCCCTCTGCCACATGCCGCCCCCGCGCGACCGATGCGGCCTCGCGCAGATCGGAAAGTCTGCTGTTCGAGCACGACCCAATGAACACCCAGTCCACCTTCGTCCCCGCCAGCGCCCGCCCCGGCTCGAGCCCCATGTAGTCGAGCGCGTCCCGCCACGCCTTGGCTCGCGCCGCATCGCCGGCCGCCTCCGGCGCCGGGATCGCCGCGTCGATCGCGATCGCCTGCTCGGGACTGGTGCCCCAGGTCACCACCGGCACCACCTCTGCCGCGTCGATCACCTCTTCCCGATCGAAAACCGCCCCATCGTCGGTCCGCAGCGTGCGCCACTGCGCTATCGCGCGATCGAACATCTCCCCGGCCGGCGCATACCGCCGCCCCGCGACATACGCGAACGTCGCCTCGTCCGGCGCCACCATGCCGATCTTGGCCCCCATCTCGATCGACAGGTTGCACAGCGTCATGCGCCCCTCGATGCCCATCGCCCGCACCGCCGCCCCGGCATACTCCACCGCGTACCCCGTCCCCGCCGCCGCCCCGAGCCGCCCGATCATGTACAGCGCCAAATCCTTCGCCGTGATCCCCTGCCCCGGTGTCCCCTCGAACCGCACGCGCATCCGCTTCGGCCGCCGCTGCCGCAACGTCTGCGTCGCCAGCGCGTGCGTCAGCTCCGACGAGCCGACCCCGAACGCCAGCGCCCCCAGGCCGCCATTCGTGCAGGTGTGGCTGTCGCCGCAGATAAGCGTCACCCCCGGCAGAGCGATGCCGAGTTCCGGCCCCATCACATGCACGATCCCTTGGCCGATTTGCCCAAGATCGAAGAACCGGATCCCCGTCGCCCCCGCCTGCTCGCGCAGACTCGCCCGCAACCGCTCTCCCACCGGAAACCCGTTATGCTCGCGACCCGGCGCGCTCGACACCGCATGGTCCGGCGTCGCGAAGGCCAACTCCGGGTTGGGCACCGCCAACCCACGCGCCAGCACGTCGCCGAGCGCCCGCCCGCCCGACAGGTCGTGCAGCAGGTGCCGGTCGATATGCAGCAGCGACCAGCCATCGCCGAGGTCGGCCACCACGTGGCTATCCCAAACTTTGTCGAAGAGAGTCCACGGTTCGCTCATGCCCCGAACTCCACGGCAGAAACCCGATTGACGCAAGCAAATTGTTCCATAGAGTAGACAAATATCAGCGTGTTCGAAGGACAACTACTTGGGAGCTGCTCCGCAATCGGTCAAAGCACGCCGCATCTACCTCATGCTGCGCGAGCGGATCGCCGCCGGGGACATCGCCGCCGGCCAGCGCCTGCCGAGTGAGCCCGTCCTGGCGGCCGAACAAGGCGTCTCCCGCGTCACGATCCGCCGCGCCTTGGACCGCTTGGCTGAGGAAGGCCTGGTGTCGCGCCGGGTCGGCGCCGGCACCTTCGTCACCGACGGCATGCTCAGCCCGGTCATTGCCGCCAACCTGGCCAACGTCTTCACCCAGCTAAAGACCATGGGCCAGACCACCGGGCTCCGCCTGCTCGCCTTCGCTTACGGCCCGGCGCCCGACGCGGTCGCCCAAGCCCTCGGTCTGCCCCCGGGGGCACGAACCCAACGCTCGGTCCGCGTCCGCCTCGTCGATGGCGAACCCTTCTCCTACCTGACGACGCACGTCCCCGAGCGGATCGGCCAGACCTACACCGAAGCTGATCTCGCCAGCCGCCCGCTGCTCGAGTTGCTCGAACGCTCCGGCATCGTCGCCGACCGCGCCAGCCAAACCCTCTCCGCCACGCTCGCCGGCCCCGACGTCGCCGACGCGCTCCAACTCGAGGTCGGCGCCCCCCTGCTCTCGCTCACCCGCGTCGTCCATGACCCGGCCGGCGCCGGCGTCGAGCACCTCCACGCCCTCTACCGCCCCGACCGCTTCGCCTTCCACCTCGACCTCACGCGCAGTGGCGACCTCCGCCGCTGGGACCTGAACCCCAAGCCCCGAAGGAAACGATCCCCATGAGCGCCTTCACTCGCCGCACCGTACTGACCGCCAGCGCCGTCCTGGCCGCCCCCGCGATCCTCCGCGCCCAACCCGCCCCCATCAAACTCGGCATCCTCCAGCCCGTCACCGGCGCTCTGGCGCAAGACGGCGAACTCGGCCGCCTCGGTGCCCAGATCGCCATCGACGAGATCAATGCCGCAGGCGGAATCGACAGCATGGGCGGCGCCAAGATCGACATGGTGTTCGGCGACGCCCGCTCGACCCCGGATGCCGGCGTCGCCGAAGTGGAGCGGATGCAGGGTGACGGCGTCTGTGCCGTCGTCGGCGGCTTCGCCAGCCCGATCTGCCTCGCCGCCAGCCAGGCCGCTTCCCGCTACGGCCTGCCCTACGTGGTCGACGTCGGCGTCGCCGACAGCATCGTCAACCGCGGGCTGACCAACACGTTTCGCTTCGCGCCCGGCTTCGGCAAGGTGTCCTCGGTCGCCATCGACAACCTCGTCGTCCTCAATGACGCCGCCGGCAAACCCGCCAAGACCGTGATCCTCGTGCACGAGGACGGCCTGTTCGGCAGCGGCTTGGCCAAGCTAATGCAAAACGAGTTGCCCAAGCGCGGCTTCGAGATCCTCGACACCATCGCCCACCCGACACCCGCCCGCGACCTGAGCAACATCGCGCTGCGCATCCGCTCGCTCAACCCCGACCTGATCCTGCCGTCGGACTACTACGGCGAGTTCGTGCTGCTCGCCCGCACGCTCCAGCAGCAGCGCATCAAGCCCAAGGGCATCTACGGCGTCCTGAACGGCGCCGCTTCCAACTACCGCTTCATCAAGGAATTCCCCGCCGTCGCCGAGGGCCTGCTCGACTGCAATCACTGGGCCAATCCCAAGGACCCCAAGACCGTCGCGCTCAAGCAGAAGGTCGACGCTGCCGGGAAAGTCTTCAGCTACAACGTGATGCTGAACTACTCCTGCGTCCTGCTCGTCGCCGACGCCCTGCGCCGGGCCGCCAGCGCCGACCGCACCAAGCTGACGGAAGCCATCGCCAGCTCCACCTTTGCCGGCCACATCATGCCCTACGGCCCCACCCATTTCGTCAACGGCCAGAACACCGGCGCCACCCCGGCCAACCTGCAGGTCCAGGGCGGCGACGTGAAGGTCCTCTATCCCCTCGAATATGCCGACGCCAAGCCGATCTTCCCGGTGACCTGAACCGGGTGTACCCGCCGTCCATCATCGCCGAAGCCGCCGCCAACGGCCTGCTGACCGGGGCCGTCTACGCCCTGGTCGCACTCGGCCTGACGCTCGTCTACGGCGTGCTCCACATCATCAACTTCGCCCACGGCGCGCTGCTCACCTGCGCGATGTTCGCCGTCTGGGGGCTCGCGGCCATCTTCGGCCTCAACCCCTATCTCGCTATCCTCCCCCTCGTCCCGCTCTTCTTCGCGCTCGGTTACGCCCTCCAGCGCGTCGTCATCGGTCCTGCCAGCGGCGGCCGCGACGGCAATGTCCTGCTCGTCACCCTCGGCCTCGCCATCATCTTCCAAAACGGTCTGCTCGCGCTATTTTCCGCCGACCCCCGCTCGCTGGCCAGTGACGCCGCCTTCGACGTCGTCCCAGTCGGCCCCATGCTGCTCTCGACCCCGCGGCTGATCGGCTTCGGCGTCGCAGCGGCGGTCGCGCTCCTGCTCTGGCTGCTGCTCAACCGGACCGATATCGGCCGCGCCATCCGCGCCGTCGCCCGCGAGGATCTCGGCGCCCAGCTCGTCGGCATCGACGTCAAGCACATCTTCGCTGTCACGTTCGGGATCGGCTGCGCCTGCCTCGCCGTCGCCGCCGGGCTGCTCATGCCGAACTACACCGTCAACCCGGCCTCCGGTGAAGCCTTCGTCCTCGTCGCCTTCACCATCGTCGTGCTCGGCGGCATGGGCTCGATCCCGGGCGCCCTCATTGGCGGCCTCCTGATCGGCGTCGTCGAGAGCCTCAGCGGCCTGCTCCTGGGCGATAGCCTCGGCCAAATCGGCATCTTCGCCATCTTCATCCTGGTCCTGCTGTTCAAGCCCACCGGCATGTTCGGCGCCCGAGCGTGAGGCACCTCCCCGTCCTCGTTCTCGTCGCCATCCTTGCCGCGATACCGTTGCTGGGCGCCTCCGACGCGGTCCTCAACTTCTTGATCGGCACGCTGATCATCGCGCTCGCCGCGCAAGGCTGGAACATCCTCGCCGGCCTCGGCGGCCAAGTCTCGTTCGGCCATGCCGCCTTCTACGGAACCGGCGCCTATGTCAGCGCCGTCCTGCAGCTGCGCTACGGCGTCAACGCCTGGGCAGCTGCCCTCGCCGGCATCGTCGCCGGCGCGGCGGTCGGCGCCGCCATCGGCGCGCTCGTCTTCCGCGCCGGCCTGCGCGGCTCCTATTTCGCCCTCGTCACGCTGGCCTTCGCCGAAGTGTTCCGCATCATCGCCAACGCCGCCCCGATCACCGGTGCTGCGGCCGGGCTCCTGATCCGGCTCGACCCGCGCCCAAGCCACTTCCAGTTCGCCGCCCGCGCCACCTTCTTCTACGTCGCCCTCGTCTGCGTCACCCTCGCGCTCGCCCTCACGGCCTCTATCGTCAACGCCCGCTTCGGCGCCCAACTCGCCGCCATCCGCGAGAACGAGGAGGCCGCCCGCGCCCTCGGCATCGACACCTTCGCCACCAAGCTGCGCGCCATGACGCTCTCCGCCGGCATTACCGCGGCTGCCGGCGTGCTCTACCTGCAATATTACCTCTACATCGACGCAAACCTCGCCTTCGGCACCGGTGTCTCCGTCGCGGCCCTGCTCGCCCCCGTCGTCGGCGGCATCGGCACCGTCCTCGGGCCAGTCCTCGGCGCCCTTGGCTTGCACGCACTCGGCGAAGTCACCCAGATCGTCGCCGGCACCGTCCCCGGGATCGACCAGGTCCTGTTCGGGATCCTGCTCGTGGCGGCCATTGCCTTCCTGCCAAGCGGCCTCGCCCGCGGCCTGGCCGCGTCACGCAAGGCCGCAAGCTGATGCTCACCGTCCAGGGCGTCAGCAAACGCTTCGGCGGCCTCCTCGCCGTCGACGACGCCTCGCTCACCGTCCCCGCCGGAGTCATCACCGGCCTCATCGGCCCTAACGGCGCCGGCAAAACCACGCTCTTCACCATCATCGCCGGCTTTACCCAGCCCACCGCCGGCCGCGTCCTCTTCCAAGACCACGACATCACCGCCGACCCGGCTCATCGCCGCGCCCAGGCCGGCATCGTCCGCACGTTCCAAATCGTGCAGCCCTTCGCCGGCCTCAGCGTCCGCGAGAACATCGCCGTCGGCGCCCACCTCCGCCACGGCGCCCGCGCCGAAGCGCTCGACCGCGCCACCGCCGTCGGCAAGCGGGTCGGCCTCGGCCCCGAACTCGACAAACCCGCCGCCTCGCTTACCGTCGCCGGCCGCAAGCGCCTCGAACTCGCCCGCGCGCTCGCCACCGAACCCACCCTTCTCCTGCTCGACGAGGTCCTGGCCGGCCTCAACCCCACCGAGATCGAGGGCATGCTCCCCGTCCTGCGCGGCCTCGTCGCATCCGGCATCACCATCCTCATGATCGAGCACGTCATGCAGGCCGTTATGCAGCTTTGCGACACCGTTCACGTCCTTGCCCAAGGCCGCATGATCGCCGCCGGTCCGCCCCGCGACGTCTGCGCCGACCGGGCCGTCATCGAAGCCTATCTCGGCCCCGGCGCCGCCGCGAGCATGGCCGCCCATGGCTGAACTCCTGCACGTTTCAGGGCTCCGCGCCGGCTACGGCGCCACCGAGGTCCTGCACGGCATCGACCTCGTCGTCGAGCCCGGCGAGATCGTCGCCGTCCTCGGCTCCAACGGCGTCGGCAAGACCACGCTGAACAAGGCGCTCTCCGGCGTCATCCCCGTCCGCGCCGGCGAGATCCATTTCGCCGGCGCCAGCACCGCCCGTGCCGCTCCGCAACGCATCGTCGAAACCGGGCTGATCCACGTGCCCGAAGGCCGCCGCGTCTTCGCCGACATGTCCGTCCGCGACAACCTCATCCTCGGCAGCTACCGCCGCGCCCGCCCGCGCCGTGCCGCCAACCTCGAGCGCGTGCTGCAAACCTTCCCTCGCCTACGCGAGCGCGCCTCCCAAGCCGCCGGCACCCTCTCGGGCGGCGAACAGCAAATGCTGGCGATCGGCCGCGGCATGATGGCCGAGCCCCGCCTCCTGATCCTCGACGAACCCTCTCTCGGCCTCTCCCCGCTGCTCGTCGAGGAGATGTTCGCCCTCATCGCCCGCCTCCGCGCCGACGGGCTCGCCATCATGCTGGTCGAACAGAACGTCGTGCAGTCGCTCGACATGGCCGACCGCGCCTACGTGCTCGAGAACGGCGTTTGCGTCCTTTCCGGACCTGCCGCGACCCTGCGCACCGACCCCGAACTCAAACGCACCTATCTCGGATTGTGACGATGATCCCAACGCTACCGCAGCAACTCCGGGCCGGACTGGTCATCGCCCCCGGCATCTACGACGCGATCACCGCCACGCTCGCCACCGAGGCCGGCTTTCAGGCGCTCTACGTCTCCGGCGCCGCCATCGCCTACACCCGCCTCGGCCGCCCCGATATCGGCCTCGTCTCCATGAACGAGGTCGCCGAAACGATCGCCTTGATCCGCGACCGCGTCCCGACCCCCCTCGTCGTCGATGCCGACAACGGTTACGGCAACGCGCTGAACGTGCTGCGCACCGTGCGCATATTCGAGCGCGCCGGCGCCTCCGCGATCCAGCTCGAGGACCAGGCCGTCCCGAAGCGCTGCGGCCACCTCCGCGACAAAACCCTCATCCCGGCCGCCGAGATGGTCGGCAAGCTGCACGCCGCCCTCGACGCTCGCGCCTCGGCCGACACCCTCATCATCGCCCGCACCGACGCCGTCGCCGTCGACGGTATTGATGCAGCCATCGACCGCGCCCACCGCTACGCCGAAGCCGGCGCCGACATCCTCTTCGTCGAAGCCCCGCAGAACGTCGAGCAACTCGAGACCGTTACGGCCGCCCTGCGCGGCACCCGCCCGCTGATGGCCAACATGGTCGACGGCGGCGACACCCCGCCCTTGCCGCGGGCAGAGCTCGATCGCCTCGGCTTTCGCCTCGTCATCTTCCCCGGCGGCATCGTCCGCGCCCTCGCCCGCACCGCACAGGCCTACTACGCCTCCCTCGCCCAGCACGGCAGCAACCTGCCCTTCGCCGACCGCATGTTCGACTTCACCCAGCTGAACGACCTCATCGGCACCCCCGAGATGCTCGCCCTCGGCAAAAGCTACGCCCAATGATCGATCCCGTGACCCTCGCCATCCTCGACGGCCGTCTCACCCAGATCGCCGACGAAATGGACGCGACCCTCTACCGCGCCGCCTTCAACCCCATCATCGCCGAAGCCAAGGATGCCTGCCACGGCCTCTACCACCCCGAAACCGGCGACACCCTCGTCCAAGGCGCCGCCGGCTTGCCGATCTTCGTCGGCGCGATGGCTTTCGCCGTCAAAGCCGTGATCGACAAAGTCGCCCGTGACGGCGGCCTCGAGCCCGGCGACACCTTCCTCTTCAACGACCCCTATGCCGGCGGCACCCACCTCAACGATTTCCGCCTCGTCCGCCCCATCTTCCGCGGCGGCACCCTGTTCTGCTGGCTCGCCTCCGCCGGCCACTGGCTCGACATCGGCGGCAACGTGCCGGGCGGCTACAACCCCAAAGCCACCGAAAGCTTCCAGGAAGGCATGCGTATTCCCCCGGTGAAATTGATCGCCGGCGGCCGCATGAACCACGATCTGCTGGAAATCCTCGCCGCCAACTCCCGCGTCCCCACCTCCAATTGGGGCGACCTCAACGGCCAACTCGGCGCGCTGGACCTTGGCGAGCGCCGCCTCGCCGGCCTGCTCGACGAATACGGTGACGCCACGGTGCAAACCGCCTTCGACGCCTTCTCCGCCCGCGCCGACACCATGATGCGCGCCGCCATCGCCGCCCTGCCCGACGGCCGCTATGCCTTCGAGGACGTGCTCGACAACGACGGCATCACCGACGCGACACTCACCGTCGCCCTCGACCTGACCATCGACGGCGAAACGATGACGATGGATTTCTCTCGCTCATCGCCGCCCACGCAGGGCCCCGTCAATATCGCCTACGCCACCACCGTCGCCGCCTGCTACGTCGCGCTGAAGCACGTCTTCACCGCGGTTCCTGCCAACGCCGGCTGCCTCCGCCCCATCCGCTTCGTCATCCCAGAGACCACGTTGCTCGCCGCCGGCCCCCCGCGCCCGATGGCCGGCTACACCGAAACCATCCTCCGCCTCATCGGCGTCATCCTCGGCGCCCTCGCCCAGGCCGACCCGGCACGCGCCACCGCCGCCCCCTTCGGCACCATCAACGCCCTCTCCCTCGCCGGCCATCGCGCGGACGGCTCCCGCTGGGTCATGTTCAGCTTCTTTGGCGGCGGCATGGGCGGCAACCCGGAGACCGACGGCCTCAGCCACGCCAACAACCCGATCTCCACCGCCACCATTCCGCCCGCCGAGATCCTCGAGGCCGCCTACCCCGTCCTCTTCACCCAGTGGGCTCTCCGCCCAGACTCGGCCGGCCTCGGCACCCATCGCGGCGGCCTCGGCGCCATCTACGAGATCGAGATGCTCACCGACACCCAAGTCTCCCTGCTCGGCGAGCGCGGCACCGTCGGCCCCTTCGGCGTCGTCGGCGGCACCAGCGGCGCCCTCAACCGCTTCACCTGGCACGACGCCACCGGCCCCCACAGCCCGGCCCTCGTCTCCAAAGTCACCGAAATCGCCGTCCCCACCGGCCACCGCATCCGCCTCGAAACCCCCGGCGGGGGCGGCTGGGGCCCCCCCGACCAGCGCGACCCGGCCGCATCCGAACGCGACCGCCGTCTCGGATACGTTTCGTGACCCGCATCGTAGGCGTCGACGTCGGCGGCACCTTCACCGACATGTTCCTCTTCGACGACCAGGCCGGTCGCTTCGAGACCACAAAAGTGCCCTCCAACCGCGGCGACGAAGCCGTCGGCTTCATGGCCGGCCTGCGCTCCCTCGGCGCGCTGCGGGAAATAAGCTCCATCGTCCACGGCACCACCGTCGGCACCAACGCCCTGCTCGAACGCAAAGGCGCCCGCGTCGGGCTCATCACGACGGCCGGGTTCCGCGACGTGCTCGAGATGCGCCGCCGCGACCGCCGCCAGACCTGGGGCCTGTGGGGCGATTTCGTCCCCGTCATCGACCGCGACATGCGCCTCGAAGCCGCCGAGCGCACTTTCGCCGACGGCACCATCCGCCAGCACGTCGATCCCGCCGAGATCCAGCACCTTGCCAAGCGCCTGCTGGCCGAGGGCGCCGAAGCCCTGGCCATCGTCTTCGTCAACGCCTACGCCAACCCCGCCAACGAACTCGCCGCCTTGGCCGCCGCCCAGTCCGTCTGGCCCAACGCCAACATCGCCTGCTCCGCCCAAATCCTCCCGGAAATCCGCGAGTTCGAACGCACATCGACCACCGCGCTCAACGCCTACCTCCAGCCCGTCGTCGGCAGCTATCTGGCGAAGCTCGACACCGCGCTCGCCGACGGCGGCTTCACTGGCCCGTTCCACATCGTCCAATCCAACGGTGGCGTCATGTCTACTGCCACCGCGCGCCGCCTCCCGGTCCGCACTGCCCTCTCCGGCCCCGCCGCTGGCGTCATCGCCGCCGCGGCCATCGCCGAAGCCGCCGGGTTTCCTGACGTCATCACCGGCGATCTCGGCGGCACCTCCTTCGACGTTTCCCTCGTCGTCGGCGGCGGCGTCGCGCTGGCCGCCCAAGTCACCGTCGAGTTCGGCCTCGTCATCCGCACCCCGATGATCGAGATCACCACCATCGGCGCCGGCGGCGGCTCCATCGCCTCCGTCGACGCTGGCGGCCTCCTCCAGGTCGGCCCCGAAAGCGCGGGCTCCCGACCCGGCCCCGTCGCCTACGGCGGAGGCGGCACCCGCCCCACCCTCACCGACGCCAACGTCGTCCTCGGCCGCATCAACGCCGAGCGCCCGATCGGCGGCGCACTTACTCGCCTCGATGTCGAAGCCGCCCGCGACGCCATCATGACCCATGTCGGCGCCAAACTCGGCCTCGGGCCGGAACAGGCCGCCGAGGCCATCGTTCGCGTCGCCAACGCCCGCATGGCCGGCGCGATCCGCCTCGTCTCCATCGAGCGCGGCCACGACCCGCAGCGCTTCGCCGCGGTCCCGTTCGGCGGCGGCGGCGCGCTCCACGCTGGTGCCCTCATCACCGACGTCGGCATGAAGGCCGCCCTCGTCCCGCGCTTCCCCGGCGTCACCTCCGCCCTCGGCTGCATCATCGCCGACATCCGCCACGACCAGGTCCAGACGGTGAACCTGAACCTCGACGGCATCGACGCCGCCGCCCTTGACCGCCGCCTCGTGGCCGAAGCCGCGGCCGCCATCGCCGTCGTCGAGGCCGCCGGCCTCCCTGTCGACCGCATCGACACGGTCTTCGAGGCCGACATGCACTACGTCGGCCAAACCCATACCGTCGCCGTCCGCCTCCCCATCGCCGTCGCCGGCGGCACGACGTCCATCTCTGAAGCCACCCTCCGCGCCGCCTTCGACGCCGCCTACAGCACTCAATTCAGCCGCCTGCTCCCCGGCCTCGGCATCCGCCTCGTCAATCTACGCACCGCCGCCATCGGCCGCCGGCCGCGTTTCGACCTGGCCGCCCTTGCCCCCGGCCCCGAAGCCTCCCTGGCCGCCGCCGACCGCGGCACCCGTGATGTCTGGTTCGGCGGCTGGCACCGCGCCACCATCCACGACCGCCTCCTGCTTCCCGCCGGGGCCACGATCCCCGGTCCCGCCATCCTCGAACAGCCCGACGCCACCACCGTGATCGACCCCGGCCTCATCGCTCGGGTCGACCACCTCGGCAACGTGGTCGTGACCCGCCAATGACACTCGAAACCACCGCCCTCCTCCTCTGCGACCTGCAGAACGACTTCATCCACCCCGACGGCGCCTACGGCCGCGCCGGCCTCGGCACGCCAGCCATATCAGCCGTCCCCGCCCGCCTGAAACCGCTGGCCGACCACCTTCGCGCCCACGGCGGCTGGATCGTCCAAACCCAGTTCACCCTCGTCCCCGGCCGCGGCGGCGAACCCCTGATCTCGCCCCACCTTCTCTCGCTCCGCCCCTTCCTCCGCCGCGGCGATTTCTGCCCCGGCGCCTGGGGTCATCAACTCGTCGACGAACTCCTCCCGGCCGACCTCTCGGTCGAGAAAGTCGCCTACTCCGCCTTCTACATGTCCCGCCTCGAATGGGTCCTGCGCCGCTGCGGCATCACCCGCCTGCTCGTCGCCGGCATCGTCACCAACGGCGGCGTGGCGTCCACCGTCCGCGAAGCCCACGTCCGCGACTTCGACGTCACCGTCCTCGAAGACGGCTGCGCCGCCTTCACCGAGGCCGTCCACGACACCGCCATCGCCGCGCTCCGTCCCGTGTGCCGGGTCGACACGATCACCGCCCTGCTCGACGAGCTCGAATGACCGTCTTGCCAGCCGCCGACGTGACCTTCGACGCCCACGTCCCGATCGTCTTCGTGGGGGCCGGCGCGGCCGGCCTAATCGCAGGCCTCGAGGCCAGGCGCCGCGGCGCCGACACTCTCCTCCTCGAGCGCGACCCCCTTCCCCGCGGCTCCACCGCCCTCTCCGCCGGCCTCATCCCAGCTGCCGACACACGCTGGCAGCGCGACGCCGGCATCGACGACGATCCGGCCTCGTTCGCCGCCGACATCATGGCCAAAGCCCACGGAGAACCCGACCCGGCCCTTGTCGACGCCTTCACCCAACGCGCCGGTGCCGTCCTCGAATGGCTCGCCGACGCCCACGGCCTGCCATTCTCCGTCCTCGACGACTTCACCTACCCCGGCCACAGCGCCCGCCGCATGCACGGCCTGCCCACCCGCTCCGGCGCCGAACTCATCGACCGTCTGCTCACCGCGGCCGAAGCCGCCGAGATCGACATCCTCTGCAACGCCCACGTCACCACCCTCTACACAGACTCCCGACACATACGCGGCCTTGCCTACATCCGCCCCGACGGCAGCACGGAACGCGTCGGCTGCGACGCCCTCATCCTCGCCTGCAACGGCTACGGCGGCGACCCGGCCCTCGTCGCCCAGCATATCCCCGACCTCGCCGGCGCCCTCTATTTCGGCCATCCCGGCAACCAGGGCGACGCGATCCGCTGGGGTCGCGCCCTCGGGGCCGCCAGCCGCGACCTCTCCGGCCACCAAGGCCACGGCTCCGTCGCCCACCCGATCGGCATCCTGATCACCTGGGCCACCATCACCGAGGGCGGCGTCCAGGTGAATACGGCGGGCGAACGCTTCTCGAACGAGATGGGAGGCTACTCGGAGCAAGCCGCCTTCGTCCTCCGCCAATCCGGCGGCATCGCCTGGACGGTCTTCGATGGCCGTATCGCCGCCATCGCCCGCCAGTTCGAAGATTTCCGCCAAGCCGAAGCTGCCGGCGCCATCCTCACCGCCGCCGACCCGGCCGCCCTCGCCGCCGCCATGAACGTCCCGGCCCCCGCGCTGGCCGCCAGCATGGCCCGCCAAGGCCCCTCCTTCGGCCGCGACTTCGCCGGGACGCCCCCGCTCGCGCCGCCGTTCCACGCCGTCCGCGTCACCGGCGCCCTCTTCCACACCCAGGGCGGCCTCGCAATCGACCCGGGCGGCGTCGTCCTCGACCCCGCCGGTCACCCATTCCCCAACCTCTTCGCCGCGGGTGGCGCCGCATGCGGCGTCTCCGGTCGAAGCGCCGCCGGCTACCTCTCCGGCAACGGCCTCCTCTCGGCCGTCGCCGGCGGCTCCCTCGCCGCCGAATCTGCGGCGCGGCTCCATGAAATCCCGCTCGATGGACTGAGCATCGACGGACCGCACCAGCTTGGCCAGGTTGCGATCAAAACCCCTCTGTGACGTCCACCGCCGCCGTGAAAGCACCTCGATGCCGTCCCCGTCGAAC
>JAVVHH010000070.1:0-19440 GCA_032249615.1 Acetobacteraceae bacterium | reverse complement strand
TCGCGACCAACATCACGCCCAACATCTTCACCGAACAGCAAGCCTTCCTGCCGAAGGGCCTGCCGGGCGCGCTGACCGACAATGCGTTCACCAAGGACGTCGACAAGGCGAAGGGCCTGCTGAAGGAGGCCGGGCTCGAGAACGGCTTCGAGATCACGCTGGATTGCCAGAACGTCTCGCCCTACGCCGACATTGCCCAAGCGCTGCAGGCCGATCTCGGCGCGATCGGCATCAAGGTGGATATCCTGCCGGCCGAGTTCCGCCAGGTCATTACCAAGACCCGCGCCCGCAAACACGAGCTTGCGCTGCTGCGCTGGGGTTCGGACTACATGGACCCCAACAGCAACGCGCAGACCTTCTGCGAGAACAAGAACAATGGTGACGACGCGACGGATCGGACGCTCGCCTGGCGCTCGAGCTGGCAGAACAAGGAGCTGACGGATCGGGCCGAGGCCGCCGTGCGCGAGCAGGATGCCGACAAGCGCGTGCGGGAATACGAGCGCCTGCAGCGTGACCTGCAGGAAGTCGGTCCGTTCGCGATCATGCTGCAGCAGGTCGAGATCGCGGCGTTGCGCAAGCAGGTTTCCGGTCTGGAGATCGGGCCGCTCTCGGACAGCACCCGCTACGTCGATATACAAAAAGCGTGAGGCGGCTGCGCTCGTTCGCCGCTACGGCGGCGAGCGTTCCGATCACGCTGTTCGGCCTGGTCCTGATCACCTTCCTGATCGGGCGCGTGGTTCCCATCGACCCGGTGCTCGCGGTCGTCGGCGATCGGGCGCCGCAGGACGTCGTGGAGCGGACCCGGCACGAAATGGGCCTCGACAAGCCGCTGCCTGAGCAGTTCGTGCATTATCTGGGCGAGCTGGCGCAGGGCAATCTCGGGCGGTCCGTCATGACCAGCAACCCGGTCACGACCGACATCGCTCGGTTCTTCCCCGCCACGCTCGAGCTGTCGAGCGTGGCGCTGCTGCTCGCGATGCTCGCGGGCGTGCCGCTTGGCGTCTACGCGGCGGTGCGGCAGGGTAGTTGGGTCGACCAGGTGATCCGCGTCGTCTGCCTGTCCGGGCATTCGATCCCGGTGTTCGTTCTAGCCCTGCTCGCATTGCTGATCTTCTACGCCACGCTCGGCTGGGCGCCGGGCCCGGGGCGCCAGGACGTGCTGTTCCAGGACATGGTCCCGCAGGTCACGGGCGTGCTGCTGATCGACGCCACGCTGGCCCATGACTGGGACGCGCTGCGCGACGCGATGGCGCATCTGGCGCTGCCGGCGCTGGTGCTGGCGGCATTCAACATGGCCTACATCGCCCGCATGACCCGGGCGTTCATGCTCGACAGCCTACGCGGCGAATACATCGTGACTGCGCGGGCCAAGGGGCTTTCGGCGGCGACGATCATCTGGCGGCACGGCTTCGGCAACATATTGGTGCGGCTGGTCACCGTGCTGGCGCTGACCTACGCCGGGCTGCTGGAGGGGGCGGTGCTGACGGAGACGATCTTCAGCTGGCCGGGGCTCGGACAATATCTCACCGGCAGCCTGCTCAATGCCGACATGAACGCCGTCCTCGGGGCGACGCTGGTCGTCGGGCTCAGCTACGTGCTGCTGAACCTCTTCGCCGACCTGATGTATCGCGTCCTCGATCCGAGGGTGCGGTGAGCGCGACCGCGCGGGCCTGGCTGCTCGCCGACACGCCGGCCTCGCGGCGGCAGGCAGCATGGGGACGGCGCTACCGGCTTTGGTTGCAGTTCCGGTCCAATCCGCTGGCGATGGCCGGGCTGATCGTGGCGCTGGCGCTGATCGCCGTTTCGCTCGCCGCGCCGCTGCTCACGACGGTGGATCCGGGCGCGCAGGACCTTGCCCAACGGCTCGCACCGCCCTCGGCGCAGCATTGGCTCGGCACGGACGAACTCGGCCGCGACATCTACGCCCGGGTTCTGTTCGGTGGGCGGATCACGCTGGGGATGGTCGTGGCCGTGGTGATCCTGGTGGCGCCGCTGGGCCTCGCGATCGGCTGCGTGGCGGGTTACGCGGGCGGCATCTGGGACCGGCTGCTGATGCGGATCACCGACGTGTTCCTCGCGTTTCCCCGCCTGGTTCTGGCGCTCGCCTTCGTCGCCGCCCTACGGCCCGGTGTCACCAGCGCGATCGCCGCCATCGCACTCACGGCCTGGCCGCCCTACGCGCGGCTGGCGCGGGCCGAGACGCTGGGCTTGCGAGGCGCAGACTTCGTCGCGGCGGTGCGCCTGACCGGCGCGTCCGCCGGGCGGATCGTGCTGCGCCACATCGCGCCGCTCTGTCTGCCGAGCCTCATCGTCCGGGTAACGCTCGACATGAGCAGCATCATCCTGACGGTCGCCGGGCTCGGCTTTCTGGGCATGGGCGCGCAGCCGCCGGCGCCCGAATGGGGCACGATGATCGCCACGGCGCGGCGCTTCATCCTCGAGCAATGGTGGGTGCCGACGATCCCCGGCGTGGCGATCTTCCTGGCCAGCCTGGCTTTCAACCTTTTGGGTGACGGGCTGCGCGACGTGCTCGACCCCAAGCAGGACGGCTGATGCTCGTCGAGATCAGGGATTTGCGGATCGCGTTCCCGACACCGGCCGGGCCGGTCGATGCCGTGCGAGGTGTGTCTCTGGCCCTGGGGCGCGAGAAGTTGGGCATTGTCGGCGAGAGCGGTTCCGGCAAGTCGCTGACCGCGCGTTCGCTGCTGAAGCTTCTCCCGCGTCACGCGATCATCGCGGCCGAGCGGCTTGCGTTCGACGGCATCGATATCAGCGCCGCGTCGGAGCGCCAGATGCGGGCGATCCGCGGGCGCCGCGCCGGACTCATCATGCAGGACCCGAAATACTCGCTCAATCCGGTCATGACCGCCGGCGAGCAGATCGCGGAGGCCTGGCGCGCCCACAAGGGCGGCAGCCGCCGGAGCGCGATGGCGGCGGCGGTCGACCTGCTCGATCAGGTCCGCATCCGTGATCCCGCCCGCGTCGCCGCGAGCTACCCGCACGAGCTCTCCGGCGGCATGGGCCAGCGCGTGATGATCGCCACGATGTTGGCGCCCGACCCGGAACTGCTCATTGCCGACGAGCCGACCAGTGCGCTCGATGCAACCGTGCAGGCGGAAATCCTGCGCTTGATCGACGACCTCGTCAGCCGTCGCGGCATGGGTCTGATGCTGATCAGTCACGACCTGCCGCTGGTGGGGCATTTCTGCGACCGGGTCGCGGTGATGTATGCCGGCCGGATCGTCGAGGAGTTGCCCGCCAGCGACCTGCAGCACGCGCAGCATCCCTACACGCGGGGCCTGCTGTCCTGCCTGCCGTCCTTGACGCACCCGTCCCAGCGCTTGCCGGTGCTGCAGCGCGACCCGGCCTGGCTGAAGCCGTGATCGACGTCGAGGACCTCCACATCCGCTTCGGCCGGAAGGAGGTGGTCCGCGGCGTCAGCTTCACCGTCCCGGATGGCGGGAGTTTCGGGCTGGTCGGCGAGAGCGGATCGGGCAAGAGCACCATCCTGCGGGCCGTGTCGGGCCTCAATCCGGATTGGACCGGGCGCATGGAGATCGCTGGCGTGGCCATGACCAAGCGGCGCGGACGGGAGTTCTTCCGTCGCGTGCAGATGGTGTTCCAAGACCCCTACGGCTCGCTGCATCCGCGGCAGACCGTCGACCGGGTCTTGAGCGAGCCGCTGGTCGTGCATGGGATGGCCGACCGCGACGAGCGGATCGCGCGGGCGTTGGCCGATGTGGCGCTGCCCTCGGCCATCCGGTTCCGCTACCCGCACCAACTCTCGGGCGGGCAGCGGCAGCGTGTCGCTATCGCCCGCGCGTTGATGTCGGAACCGGATGTCCTGCTGTTGGACGAACCGACGAGCGCGCTGGATGTCTCGGTGCAGGCCGAGATCCTGAACCTGCTGCGCGACCTTCAGGAACGGCGGCGGCTGACGTTCGTGCTGGTCAGCCACAACCTCGCCGTCACCGCCCATCTCTGCCCGACCATCGCCGTCATGCAGGCGGGCGAGATCGACGAGACAGTCAGCGCGCCCGATCTGCGGGCCGGCCGCGTGCAAAACCCGCACACGGCCGAACTCCGGCGGCTCAGCGTCGAACTGGAGAGCTAGCTGCCGCGTCGTGGCACACTGACCAACTCACCTTCATACCGTCGATCGGCGTCCAGTGATTGCGTGGTAGATCCACAGAACGACAATCGCGCCAATCACGGCGACGATGAGGCTGTAGAAATTGAAGCCGGTCGTGGTTTGAATGCCGACGAGACTGAAGAGAAAACCGCCGACCACCGA
The DNA here is from genome assembly GCA_032249615.1 of Acetobacteraceae bacterium. Taxonomy (GTDB): domain Bacteria; phylum Pseudomonadota; class Alphaproteobacteria; order Acetobacterales; family Acetobacteraceae; genus JAVVHH01. The sequence continues at coordinate 15,146 of JAVVHH010000070.1, read as the reverse complement.
TCCAATCACGCCCAAGATCAGGTCGACGACAAAGCCCTCGCCCTGCTTATTGACGATCTTGCTCGCGATGAATCCGGCGACCACGCCTAATATGATCCAGGCTATAAACCCCATGACAAACCCCCATCCCGCTTACACAAGAGTTGTAACCGGGCGCGGGCCTGTTGGTTCCTTGAGTGTAACTACACGTTAAAACGGAAGAGAAGGACATCGCCGTCGCGAACCACGTAGTCGCGTCCTTCGACCCGCATCTTGCCGGCTTCCTTCGCGCCGGCCTCGCCGTTGCCGGCGATGTAGTCGGCGTAGCCGATCGTCTCGCAGGCGATGAAGCCGCGTTCGAAATCGTTATGGATGATGGCGGCGGCTTGCGGCGCCTTGGTGCCGGCGGTGATCGTCCAGGCCCGGGTTTCCTTCGGGCCAACCGTGAAATAGGTGATCAGCCCGAGCAGCGAGTAGCCGGCGCGGATCACGCGATCGAGACCGCTATCCTGGAGGCCAAGGCCCTCGAGGAATTCGGCGCGCTCGGTTTCGGCCAGTTGCGCGACCTCGGCCTCGATGGCGGCGGACACCACGACCGTGCCGGCCCCCTCCGCAGCGGCGCGCGCGGCGACACGGGCCGATTGCGCGTTGCCGGTCGCCGCCGACGCTTCCTCGACGTTGCACACGTAGAGCACCGGCTTGCTGGTCATCAGCTGCAGCGCCTTGGCCGCCTGCTGCTGGCCGGCGGGGATCGCGGTCCGCGCCGGGTGGCCCGCCTGCAGCGCGGCCACGATCGGCTCCATGAGCGCGACCTGCGCCGCTGCATCACGATCGTTGCCGCGGGCTTTCTTGACCAACGCCGGCAGGCGGCGCTCCAGGCTCTCGAGGTCGGCCAGCATCAGCTCCGTCTCGACGGTCTCGGCGTCGCGGATCGGATCGATGCTGCCTTCGACATGGGTCACGTCCGGGTCCTCGAAGCAGCGCAGCACGTGCACGATCGCATCGACCTCGCGAATGTTGCCCAGGAACTGGTTGCCGAGGCCCTCACCGCGCGAGGCGCCACGGACGAGCCCGGCGATGTCGACGAATTCGAGGCTGGTCGGCACGATCTGCTTGGACTTGCCGATTGCTGCCAGCGCGTCCAGCCGCGGGTCCGGCACGGCGACGCGGCCGACGTTGGGCTCGATCGTGCAGAACGGGTAGTTCGCCGCCTGGGCCGCAACTGTGGCGGTCAGCGCGTTGAACAGGGTCGACTTGCCGACGTTCGGCAGGCCAACGATGCCGCAATTGAAACCCATCTAGCTCTTCCTCTCGGTCGCCAGCGCGACCCGGCTCATGAACTCTTCCGGCTTGCCCGCCGCGAGCAGCGGAGCCTGGTCGGCGACCGAATCGAGCAGCTCGTCCAGCCACTGCTGATCGACCTTCGCGAAGTCGCCCAGCACGTGGCCGGTGACGCGGTCCTTGTGGCCGGGGTGCCCGATGCCCAACCGAACCCGCCAGTACTCCGGAGTGCCGAGGCAGCGGTCCATGCTCCGCAGCCCGTTATGACCGGCAGCGCCGCCGCCAAGCTTGATCCGGACCTTGCCGGGAGTCAGGTCCAACTCGTCGTGGAAGGCCGTCAAGTCGCCGGGGGCGAGCTTGAAAAAGGCGGCCGCCGCTTGCACGCTCTCGCCGGAGGCATTCATGTAGGTGCCGGGCTTGAGTGCGAGGACCCGCGATCCACCGACCGTCCCCTCGGCTACGACGCCCTTGAAACGCTGACGCCACGGGTTGAACCCGTGGCGTCGCGCGATCCGGTCGATCGCCATGAAGCCGATGTTGTGCCGCTGACGCGCCATGCCGGGCTCGGGGTTGCCGAGCCCGATCCAGAGCAGCATGCCGGATCCAGACTACTTCTTGGCAGCGGCCTTGGCGGGAGCCTTGGAGCCCTTGGCCGGCGCTGCCGCAGCGGTTGCCTCCGGCGCCGCCTCGACGGACTTGGTCGGCGGGGTGATCGTCGCCAGCGTGGTCTCGTCGGTGGTGCCGACCGGCTGGACGCCTTCGGTGCCCTGGAGGTCCCCCCAGTGGATCGAGCTGTTGATATCGAGCCCGCTGATGTCGGCGGTGAAGAATTCCGGCACCGTTTCCGGGTCGGCCAGCACTTCAACCGCGGGGCGGACCACGTTCAGCAGACCTCCACGCTTGATCCCGGGAGAGGTGGCCTCACCCTGGAAGTGGATCGTGACCGCGATCCGGATCTTCTCGCCCGCGGCAAGCCGCTGGAAGTCGACATGGATTGGCTTGTCGGTGACGGGGTGGAACTGCACTTCGCGCATCAGCGCGCGAACCGTGCTGCCACCCACGCTCAGCTGATAGGGGCGCGAACGCCAGCCGCCGCGATGCAACTCGCGCATGACGATGCGCGGGTCCAGCTGGCAGATGGTCGGCGCCTCTTTGGCGCCGTAGATGACGGCGGGAACCATTCCCGCCCGACGAGTTGCGCGTGCCGCCCCCTTACCGGCTCGCTCGCGCGCCTCGGCCTCGATCGTGGTGACATTGGCCATGGTTGCTCCTGAACACAAAAAGCGCCGGCCTCCAGGGGTGCCCGCGCGCGGCTCTGTAGCGGAATGACGCGGGAAGGGCAACTCCGGGCCGCGTGGGGCCCGGCGGAGCGAGGCCGTAGATAGCCCGCGAACTTGCTTCGCTTGGAGATGACTTGGATGAGAAAGTATCTGTTTCTTGCGGCCGGACTCACCCTGCTGACCGGAACGGGCGTGGCTTTGGCACAGAATGCGCCCGGCGGTCCCGACGGGGGGCCGGATCAGCATCGCGAGCGCTGGGGCATGATGCACCGGCCCATGCGCGGGCCTGATCAAGCGGCGTTCTTCCGCTTCCGGCGCGGCGATGCCGAAATCGACATCAAGTGCCCGGCTTCCGAAAACCTGCAGTCCTGCGTGGGCGCTGCGGGCGCGCTGATGGACAAGGTCAGCGGGATGCAGCAGCCGAAGACACAGTAACCCCCGGCAGGGCTGACAGGCAGATCTGCTCGAAACGCTTGGTGACGACGGGCCATCCGAAGCGCGTGGTCACCAGGTGGCGGGCGTCGGCCGAAAGGCGCTGTTGCAGGGCCGGGTCGCCCAGGATGCGGCCGAGACAGGCGGCGAAGGCGTCGGCGGTGTCGGCCGCGAAATAGTCGCGCTCGTCGGTCACGTCGAGCCCTTCGGTGCCGAGCCGGGTCGACACGACGGGGCACCCCATGGCCATCGCCTCGAAGACCTTGATGCGTGTGCCGCTGCCGACCCGGAGCGGGATCGCATACACATGGCCGCTCTGGACGAAAGGCCTCACGTCGTCGACGAAGCCGGTGAAGGTCCAATCGTATCCGCGTGAGGCCGCCGCTTCGGCCAGCCGCGGCGGCGGGTTGCGGCCGGCGACGATCGCCCGGGCCTTGGGCCGCAGCGCGAGCAGCTTCGGCCAAACTTCATCGAGCAGGAACTCGATTCCGTCGATGTTTGCCCGCGAGTCCATCGACCCGGTGAATACGACAGTCCCGCCCTCCGTCGGTGGCGGGCTCGGGGCCGAGTAGGCGTAGTAATCGGTGTCCACGCCGGTCTCGATCGGCTCCACGCCGGCCACCCCGTAGGTTTGCTCGAGCGCGCGGGCATCCCGTTCCGAGACGGCGATGATCTTCTGGCAGCGGGATATCGCGGCCCCCTCGAACCGCCGCATCTTGCGCGCCTGATCCTGCCACACGAGCCGCATGGGGCCGCGGGCGACCGTCGCGTGACGGGCGAAGATTTCAGCCTCGACATTGTGGGTGAAAAGAATGGCGGGGATGTCGAGCCGAGGCGGAAGCAGGATCGCGGCGTGCGGGAAATCGATGAGGATCGCGTCGGGCTTCTTGGCCAGTTCCGCGGCGACGACGGCGCGGCCCCGCGCCGACGCGTCGGTCGCGACGGCGACGGGAATGCGGCCCGCCAACGCCAGCGCCTTGCGTGGCGTCGATAAAGTTTGCTCCGGCCACGAGACGTATCGGTCGCAAAGTCGCGCTGTTTCCGCCGCCCAGCGGTCGGCATCGGGCGGCGCGGGGGAAAGCAGCGTCAAATGGAACGCGCCGCCCTTCAGGTGGCGGAGCGTATTGGCGGTGCGGATGCGGCCGCCTTGATCGAGGGGAAACAGAAATCTCGGCGACAGGACAAGCAGCCGCTTGGACGTCACCAGCACAGGCCCTGGTAGGTGATGCCCTCCAGCGTCCGCAGTTCGGCGATGCCGGCCAGGTCCAGCACATGCCGGCCCTGGAGCGCCGAGAAGAAAGCGGGGCGATCCGGCTTTGCGATGTGGCCGACGACGACGAGCTTGGCGCCGACCAGCGCGTCGGCCGGCTCGGGCGCGAGGAGGCGCTCGAGATGGGGGATCTCGCGCTCGATATAGGCGCGGTTGCTGCCGGTCAGCCGGGCGACCTGAACGGAGCGGTCGAAGATACTGACGTCGAACCCCTTGCCGATGAGTTTTTCCGCCAGCACCACGAACGGGCTCTCGCGAAGATCGTCGGTCCCTTGCTTGAAGGCCAGGCCGAACAGCGCCACGCGCTGGCGGCCGTGTTGGGCGATGGCCTCGAACGTCCTGTCGATGACCGCCTGATTGCTGGGCAGAACGTTCTTCAGGAATGGCGCCGGCACGTGGGCGTGATCGGCCAGTGCCAGCAGGCTGCGCATATCCTTCGGCAGGCAAGAACCGCCGAACGCGAAGCCGGGCGTCAGATAGGCGGGCGAGATGTTCAGCACCCGGTCTTCGCAGAACAGCTGATAGGCCGCCCGCGCATCGACCCCCAGCGCCGCCAGGATGGCGCCGCCCTCGTTGGCGAAGGCGAGTTTAACGGCGTGGTAGGCGTTGGCCAGCATCTTCACCGATTCCGACACCCGGAACGGCGCGACGTGAACCGCGCCGCTCACGCCGCTGTAGATCCGCCGCACCGTCTCGGCATCGTCACCGGGGGCGGCGCCGATGAGCGTGTACGGGGGCGCGTGGAAGTCTTTGACCGAGCTGCCTTCCCGAAGGAACTCCGGGTTCGAATAGTAGCGGAACCCGGCGCCGTGACGTTTGCCGGAGTGGCGCTCCAGCGCCGGGATGACCCGGTCTTCCGCGGTTCCGGGCGGCACCGTCGACCGCATGACGACGACATGGGTGCCCGGCTTGTCCTTGATCGCCGCACCGATCGTGGCGACGACCTCATCGACCGCGCGAAGGCTGACACTCCCGTCCGGGCCGCTCGGCGTGCCGACCGAGATGAACGACACCTCCGTCGACCGCACCGCCTCCGCCACGTCCAGAGTCGCGCGCAAGCGGCCCTCCGCCACCGCGTCGGCAATCAGTGTGTCGATCTCGTCTTCGACGATCGGCGACTGTCCGCGCGCCAGCATGGCAACCTTGTCCGGCGAGACATCGACACCGACGATCTCATGCCCGGCCTTTGCCAGGCACCCGCAGGACACCGCACCGACATAACCGATGCCAAAAACGGAGATTCTCATAGGCGCGCGATAACCCTATTCCGAGCGTTGCAACAAGGCCCGGTCGTGTTTGGCATACAAACGGAAATTTAGGGTTAAGCGGCGTTAGTCTTGGCCGGCAGGAGCGACCATGGCCCATGGCCGGACGGCGGCTGGCAGAAGAACGGCGTCCCGTTCGCCAGACGGACACCGGGCTCGAGGCCCATTGCAGAGCGGAGGGCGCGGAACACGGCGCCGTGGGCGACGATGAGCACCGGCGCGTCGAGTAGCAGGGCCCGGTTGACGGCGCCGACCGCACGATCGCGCAACTCTGCAAACGATTCGCCGCCGGCGGGCGTGTAGCGTTCGGCGACCCAATCGTCGAACCACGCCGCCAGCATCGGCTTGGCTTCGTGATCGCCGAAGCTGACTTCCTGCAGTGCGGGATCGAAGTGCACCGGCAGGCCGATCGCGGCGGCCGCGATTTCGGCCGTTTCCCGCGCGCGGCCGAGCGTGGAGGCGACGATCGTGCGGATGCCGCGGCCCCTCAGCAATGCGGCCGCCGCATCGGCTTGCGCCCGGCCCACCGCGTTCAGCGGCACCTCCGTCCGGCCCTGCGCGAGATTCTGCGCGTTCCAGTCGGTCTCGCCGTGGCGGAGATACCAGAATGCTTGAGGGGTCAATCGCATCATGCCGCTCCGATCAGTCGAACAACGAGCTGACCGACGTCTCATCCGAGATGCGCTGCATCGCCTCGGCCAGGATCGGGGCGATCGTGAGGACGCGGAAGCACGAGGCGTCGCGCGCCGCCTCCGTGGGCATGATGCTGTCGGTCATGGTCAAGCTCTCCATGGTCGAGGCCTCCACCTTCGGCACCGCGCTGCCGGACAGCACGCCATGCGTGACGTAGACGTCGACAGACAGGGCGCCCCGCGACTTCAAAGCGGTCGCGGCGTTGATCAGCGTGCCGCCGCTGTCCACGATGTCGTCGATCAAGACACAAGCCTTGTTCCGGACGTCGCCGATGACATTCATCACCTCTGAGTGCCCGGCCCGTTCGCGGCGCTTGTCGATGATGGCGAGTTCGACGTCGAGGCGGGAGGCGATGGTGCGGGCGCGGGCGACGCCGCCGACATCGGGCGAGACGATCATGAGCTCACGGTTGCCGAAGCGGTCGTGGATGTCGCGGCTGAACAGGGGCGCCGCGTAAAGGTTGTCGACCGGGATGTCGAAGAAGCCTTGGATCTGCCCGGAGTGCAGATCCATCGTCAGAACCCGGTTGGCCCCGGCCTCGGCGATCAGGTTGGCGACCAGCTTGGCGCTGATCGGCGTGCGCGGGCCCACTTTACGGTCCTGCCGGGCGTAGCCGAAATAGGGGATCACCGCGGTGATGCGCCGGGCCGAAGCGCGGCGGAGCGCGTCCAGCGTGATCAACAGCTCCATGAGATTGTCGTTGGCGGGAAACGACGTACTCTGGATGACGAAAACATCCTCGCCGCGAACGTTCTCGTGGATCTCGACGAATACCTCGTTGTCGGAGAACCGGCGAATTGCGGCGTTGGCGAGCGTCAAGCCGAGCACCTTGCCGACGGCTTCCGCCAGCGGGCGGTTGCTGTTGCACGCAACGATCTTCATGGGTGGAGTGTTCCTTGGGCGCTGGCGCGAACGGGCTGGCGGGGTGTAGCAACCTCGATCGACGATGTCACGCTGACGTCATTTCGCGGGCGCCGTCTTTCCGTCCACCCGTGGTCCAGCGGCGTTGAACAGGACGTCGCGGATGCCGCCTGCCGCCTGCTCGGCCGCGACAGCGGCCACGTCGCCCCAGAATCGGTCCAGCGTATGGCCCGGCACCTCGTTCAACTGCACGACCCGGCCGCGTTCGCCGCGCGAATCGTCCACGATCCACTGCAGCTCCACTTTCAACTGACCGCCGGATCCGGGCTCGGTGTGGACCTCGCAGTGCAGTCGGTAATCGGCCCCCGACGCCGTGTCCTGCACCACGATCGCGTCATTGGCCAGCTTGCGCTTGATCTGCACCTCGAGGCTCTGGTCGCCATCGCCCGGGGCGCCGGTGACGCCGGCGACATAAACCCGGGCCGGGCGGTTCTGCAGGCTGTTGGGATCGGCTTGCAGCCGGGCGGCTTGGATGCGCGTCAGTAGCGCGTCGATCGATGGTGCGGATTGCGCGGCGGCGGCTTCCAGGGTCGGCTCGTCGGCCTGCGACCACGCCACGGCCGGCACGGGCGCGCCCTCGGCCGTCCCTTGCGGCGCGCCCGTGGCATCCAGCACCTCGAACTCCGGGATGACGTTCTGTCCGCGCAGCGTGGCGGAGAGGCGTAGCTGCCATTCGCCTGGCCGCGCCGGGCCGAAGGAGGCGGGCAGGGCCATGTCGGCAAGCGCTTTGGCGGTCAAGCGGGCCCAGGTCTCGCTGCCGAAATCGGTCAGCAGCGATTGCGCCGGGGTGGGCACGGCCAACCGCGCGGGCGGCGGTTCCGCCAGCAGGGCGCCGTTCCGGCCGGGATAGCCGAAGAATGGCTGCGGGAGCGCGCCGCAGCCGGCGAGCAGGAGAAGAAGACCGAGCAGGAGGGCGCGCATGGTGGACCGGCTTACAGCACGATGGCGCTGATCTGGTGGCCGATCGGCCCGCTCGCCTCGAGCGTGCGGCGCCGGTGGCTGAAGAAGCGCTCGGGGTCGGCCGCGGTATCGGCGTCGATCGTATCGGTCTCCGCCACTCCCGAGAGCCGGGCCGCGCAGTAGCCGGCGAGGTCGAATTGCCAGTGGCCCTCGCGGCCGTCGGCCAGGAAGCGCGCATCGGCCGGGTCGCGGGCCAGGATGGCGTCTCGCAGGTCGGCGCGCACCTCGTAGCTCGGCTGCCGGATCGAGGGCCCGATCGCAGCGACGATCCGCTTGGCGCCGAGCTGCCTCATGGCGTGGACGGTTGCTTCGAGTACGCCGGCCAGGGCGCCGCGCCAGCCCGCATGGACGGCGCCGATCACGCCGGCCGCGCGGTCGACCAGGAGCACGGGGGTGCAGTCGGCGGTCACCACGCCCAGCGCGATGCCGGGGCGGTCCGTGACCAGCGCGTCTGCGCGCGGACCGGCGCCCGCTGGCCAGGGCTCGGTGACGGTGACGACGTCGGCGCCGTGGACTTGGGTCGCGCCGAGCAGGTGCGCCGCCCCGAGCGTGGCGGCGACGGCGGCACGGTTGGCCGCGACATGGGCCGGGTCATCGGCGCTGGAGAGGCTGCAGTTGAGGCTGGCGAAGGGCCCGGTGCTGACGCCGCCTCGCCGGGTGAAGAAGCCGTGGCGGCAGGAGAGGGCGGAGCTTTGCAAGTATTCGGGTGTCATGCGGCGAATCCGGGTGGAACCGGCAGGTCGGGATGGGTCAGCGCCATGGCCTTGAACAGCCGGCCCATGTGGACCGGTTCGACCAGGCGTTCGGCCGCGGCAAGGATCGCGCCCGCGCGCGCCGGAGGCTGACCCCGCGCCAGGCTGTAGGACCGTTGGTGCAACCCGAGCCGGGTGAGGAACAAACCTTGCGGGACGGGGCCATGGACGGCGGCGCCGCCGGCGGCGGCGATGCGGGCAAGGGCGGCGAAATCCACGTGGGCCGTTAGATCGGCTTCGCCGGGGGAGGAGAACGGGTCGGTCTGACGGGCCTCGCGAATGGCCTGGAGCGTGTCGCCGCCGCCCACGGCGGCGCCGTAGTCGAGGAACAGGGCCGCCCCGCCATCGGCCACGATCCGCCTCGCCACGGCGGCGACCACGGCTTCGCTGGCCTCGCCGACCTCGAGCACTTCAGTCTCCGCCGCTCGGTCGGGCACCGCGGGGGCGTCCTGCTCGACCAGCTGGCCGTCTTTCACCCAGCGTTCGGCCCAGTGGTCTCCCTTGCGGACGAACTGCCGGATCGGGAGCGCGTCGAGAAACTCGTTGGCGATCAGGATGATGGGGCCCGGCGGGAGCGAGGCCACGCTGTCATGCCATTGGGCCGAGAGCCGCTCCGCCTGGATCGCGCGGAGGCGGGGCGATGTCTCAACGAGGTGCAGCGAGAGTGCCCGGGCGAAGCCCGGCGAGACGGCTGCCACCGTCCGCAGGGCGTCTTGCATCAGGGTGCCGCGGCCGGGGCCGAGTTCGGCAAGTGTGACCCGGCCCGGGCTCCCCATCGCCTGCCACAGAACGGCCGCCCAGGCTCCGAGCAACTCGCCGAACACCTGCGAGATCTCGGGGGCCGTGGTGAAGTCGCGGAAGGGGTCGTGAGTGGCGTAGTACTGCGCATTGCAGCGCGCCATGAACACGTCCAGCCGTTCCATCTTCTAGCGGACAGCCTCCGAACGCCGCCGGCGGCGCTTGGGTACCGGCGGCGGGGCCGGCACGTAGGACGGGTGAGGGCGCGCGCGGATGATAAGGAACAGCCCGGCGGCGATCATTGGCACGCTCAGAACCTGGCCCATCGTGATGCCCTCCCACAGGAAGCCCAGGAACGGATCGGGCTCGCGGAATGTCTCGCCGATGATGCGGGCGATGCCGTAGCCGACCAGGAACGACCCCGTCAGCACGCCGAACCGGGCGCGGATGCCGGGCTTGGTGGCCAGGATCAGCATGATCGTCAGCAGCACGAAACCTTCCATGAAGGCTTCGTAGAGTTGGCTCGGATGAACCGGGGTCGACAGCGGCGTGGGCTGCATGGCCCAGGGCAGCCAGTCCGGCGCTTCGCGGCCCCAGAGTTCGCCGTTGATGAAGTTGGCGATCCGGCCGATGCCGAGCCCCAACGGTACGATGGTCGCGATCCGGTCGGCGAAACCGAGCAGGGCGACGTCGTATTTGCGGCAGAACAGCACCAGCGCGACCGTCACGCCGAGGGCCCCACCATGGAAGCTCATGCCGCCCTGCCAGACCTCGAGCGCGGCGAGTGGATGGGCGAGGTAGAGGGACGGCTGATAGAACAGGATGTAGCCGAGGCGGCCGCCGAGCACGACGCCGAGCGTGGCCCAGGTGAGGAAGTCGTCCACCTGCTGCTCGGTGGCGACCGCGGGGGCCCAGCGGGCGAAGCGGCGCACGGCCCGCCAGCCGATGACGAGGCTCACGATGTAGGCGAGCGCGTACCAGCGGATCGCGAGCGGCCCGAGATGGACGAGAACGGGATCGAAGCCGGGGTAGAGAAGAACGGGCATCATGGGGGTGGGCGTCGATCCGTTTTGAACACAAGCGCTTATAGGAGCGCGGCGCGGGCTGACATAGTCCCCGGGCCGTTCCATTTATGGGATCTCATGGGAGGCGTAGATGACCGAGCGACCTAAATTCTTCGACGACCTCGCGGGCGTGGCCGGTGGTGCCATGTCGGCCCTGGCCGGCCTGCGCGAGGAGGCCGAGGGCACGCTGCGGGCCCGGGTGGAGGAGATGATCCGCAAGTTGGATCTCGTGCGACGCGAGGACCTGGAGGCGGTGCAGGAGATGGCGGCGAACGCGCGGGCGGCGCAGGCCGACACCGAAGCGCGCCTGGCCGCATTGGAAGCGAGGCTGGCCGCCATGTCCGCCGCCGGGTCGACGGCCTCGTCCTCGGCGGCGGCAACCGCGAGCGCGTCGGCCGAGCCGGTGCTGCCAGCGACGCCCGCCCCGCCTCGGCCGGGCGACAGTGAAGCTGAGGGTTCCCCGTCCTAAGTGATAAGCCCGTCGTGCTTGCTGCGGTAGCGAATGGCCCGCTACTGTACGGGTGTGACGATTCGCGGCTGAGGCGGGCGTCGCATGACGGCCCGGCCTGCCTCTTCACCAGGGAGACCTAGCATGTCCGCAACCACTTACGTCGCCGAGAATGCGGCAAATCCCCTGGATATCGTTGAACAGCTCATCAGTGCGAACGAGTGGGCCTTCGATCGCCGGACCGAGTCCGAGATGGCGGCCGAAGCGCCCGGCAAATGGTGCGATTACGGGTTGCACTTCTGTTGGTCGCAAGAGATCAGCGCGATGCACTTCACCTGCGCGTTCGATCTCAAGGTGCCGGAGAAGCGCCGCAGCGCCCTGTACGAGTTGCTGGCGCTCGCCAATGAGCGGCTCTGGATCGGACATTTCGGCATGGACAGCGACGACGGCATGCCGTTGTTCCGCCATTCGGTGCTGCTCCGCGGCGCGCCGGGAGCCAGCGCGGAGAGCCTGGAAGACATGGTCGACATCGCCATCACGGAGTGCGAGCGCTTCTACCCGGCGTTCCAGTTCGTCCTATGGGGCGGCAAGGCGCCGTCGGAGGCGCTGCAGGCGGCCATGCTGGAGTGCGTAGGCGAGGCGTGACGGATCGCCTGCCGCCCATCCTCCTGGTGGGCGGCGGTAAGATGGGCTCGGCTATGCTCGCCGGCTGGCGGGAGCGGGGCATGTCCCGCTGCGTGGTCATCGATCCCTCTGGCCCCGCGCATTTCGGCGACGGGATAGAGGTGGTCCGGTCGGCGGCAGCCGTGCCGCCCGACTTCGAGCCGGAAGCGGTGGTGATCGCGGTCAAGCCGCAAGCGGCTGCCGAGGCGATCGGGCCGGCGGTGCCGGCTTTCGGGCAAGCGGTCGTGTTGTCGATCATGGCCGGCAAGACCACCCGGGCTCTGGCCGGCTTGGTGGGTGCCGGGCGCCCCGTCGTGCGTGCCATGCCCAATACGCCGGCCGCGGTGCGCCAGGGCATCACGGTCGCCTTCGCTGGCCCGGGGGTAGACGCTTCGCAGCGCGCGCTGTGCCACACGCTGCTCGAGGCGATCGGCGCCGTGGACTGGGTGGATGACGAAGCGTTGATCGACCCGGTGACCGCCGTGTCGGGCAGCGGGCCGGCATACGTCTTTTTGCTGGCCGAGTTGCTGGAAAAAGCGGCGATCGAGCAGGGGATCCCGCCCGCGCTCGCCCGCCGCCTGGCGCGGATCACGGTCAGCGGCTCCGGGGCGCTGCTCGCCGCCAGCCCGGAGGACGCGGCAGACTTGCGGATCGCGGTGACGAGCCCAGGTGGCACCACGCAGCAGGCGCTCGGCGTCCTGATGCAGGAATGGCCGGGAGCCGTCTCGCGTGCGGTCGGGGCGGCGACGGCGCGATCGCGCGAGTTAGGAGGCTGATCTTGGACGACGACGAATTCGACCGCGCCGCCATTGCCGCCGTGTTCGAGCAGGCAGCCTTGCGGGGGTGGCGTGACGTGAGCCTGGTCGAGGCTGGCCAGGATGCGGGGCTGGACCTGGCCCGCTTGCGCCGGCGTTTTCCGAGCCGCGGGGCCGTGCTGATGCGCTTTGGCGCGGAGGTGGATGGCGCTGCCCTGGCCGGAGTGCCGGACGGCACGCCTCGCGAGCGGCTATTCGACATATTGATGAACCGGTTCGAGGCGTTGCAGCGCCACCGCGAGGGCGTTCGGGCGCTGCTCAGCGCGTTGCCGACCGATCCTGCGGCGTCGACCCTGCTCTATGCCGGCACGATGCGCAGCATGAAGTGGTTGCTCGAGGGAGCCGGCGTGCCCGCGACCGGGCTCAGCGGTGCCTTGCGGGTGCAGGGGCTGTTCGCGGTGTGGCTCTATGCCCTGCGCGCCTGGGAAAAGGATGACAGCCCGGATCTGTCGGGCACGATGGCGGCGGTCGACCGGGGGTTGGACCGGGTCATGCAAGCCGAGCGGAGCCTGCCCGGCCGGGCCCCGGACCCGATGGACCCGATCGTCGAGCCAGAGCCGGCCGCCGAACCGGACCCGCCCGCCATGATCGGCGACGACCCCGCCGCTGCTTCTGGTGTGATTGGCCCGGCAGGATAAAGGCGGTTATAGAGCGCCGGGTAATTTGAGACCAGGAGGTCATCATGGCTGGTGAGACGGACGACAAGGCGGGTGGCACCAACAAGCTAACCGAGCAGACGGCACAGAACGCGCAGCGTGGCGCGCAGGCCGTGCAGGAGATGGGCCGCAAGGCGCAGGAAGCAGGCCAGCAGGCGAGCCAGAAGGCGGTCGAGGCCGGGCGGCAGACGATGGACCAGCTCAACCGGGCGACGCAGGACGTCACCAAGCGGACCGCCGACGCCGGGATGGCCGGCATGGCCGAGTTCAGCCGCATGTTCGGCGAGATGAAATTCCCCATGATGCCCGACATGGAGATGTTCCTGTCCGCCCACCGGCGGAACATGGAGACGCTGTCGGCAGCCAACCGCGTGGCACTCGAGGGTGCGCAGACGGTCGCCAAGCGGCACATGGAAATCGTCCAGCAGACTATGCAGGAGATGACCGACACCATCCGCCAGCTGAGCTCGTCGGAAAGCCCGCAGGCGCGCGCGAGCCGTCAGGCGGAACTGGTCAAGCAGGCCTATGAGCGCGCCGTGGCGCACATGCGCGAGCTCGCCGATCTGATCCAGCGCTCCAATGGCGAGGCGCTCGGCATGCTGAACCAGCGCTTCACCGAGGCGATGGACGAGGTCAAGGCGATGGCGCAGAAGTCCGGCCAGAGCTGATTTCCAATCCGGTCAACCGGTTGCCACGCGGCAGCGGGTTGACCGACCCTTGCGGCGGTTCGCATTGAGGATTCTCGGGGCCTCCGAAACGGAAGCCGCTCTGCCATTCGATCGGCTGATCGACGCCCTGCATCTTGCGTTCACCGCGCCGGCCGAGACGCCGCTCCGTCATCACCACGCGCTGCCGGACGGTGCCATGCTGCTTCTGATGCCGGCGTGGCAGGGGGCTCATGTCGGCGTCAAGCTCGTCACGGTCCATCCGCAGAACGCCGAGCTTGGCCTTCGCGCGGTTCACGCGACTTATCTGCTGTCCGATCTCAAGACGGGTGCGCCGGTCACGCTACTCGACGGCGACGTGCTCACGGCACGGCGCACCGCGGCAGCCTCGGCGCTCGCGGCGCGGTTCCTGGTAAGATCGGATGCGAGAAGATTGTTGGTGATGGGCGCGGGCCGGGTCGCGAGCCTGCTTGCGGAGGCGCATGCCGCTTCCTGGGCTGTCGAGACCGTCGAGGTCTGGAATCGCACGCCGGAGGGGGCGGAGCGGCTCGCTTCGGTGCTACGGGCGCGTGGACTCGACGCTCGTGCGGTCAGCGATCGGCGCGAGGCGCTGGCGAGGGCGGACGTCGTGAGTTCAGCGACGCTATCGGCCGAGCCGCTGATCGAGGGCGCCTGGCTTCGGCCCGGCACGCATGTCGACCTCGTCGGCGCCTATACGCCTGCCATGCGCGAGGCGGATACGGCAACGCTGGAACGCGCCTCGGTGTTCGCCGACACGGAAGCCGCCTTGCATGAATGTGGGGAGTTAGCGGGCTGGAATCGGGCGGACCTGACGGGCACGCTCGAGACACTATGCCGCAAGGAGATGCCAGGGCGTCGCTCGACGGCAGAATTGACTGTTTTCAAATCCGTAGGGACGGGTCTGGAGGATCTTGCGGCGGCCAAGTTGGCGCTCGCGGGATCTCCGCGGTAGCGGCACGACAGGGGTTCCCGTCGCGCCGCTTCCGATCAGTAGGCGGTCTTGCCGACCTGTCCCATCCGGCTCTGAACCGGGGCGTTGACCGCGGCACCCTGAGGGAGAGCGTTCGTGTTCTGCGGCATCTGCGATGCGGCATTCGGCGCGGTGGACGCGGCGCTGGCAGCGTTAGCACCCGTTGCCGTGGTGCCGGTCACGTTGTTGCCGGTGTAGCCCGCCGGCGCACAAGCGGCGACGCCGAGAAGAAGCAGTGAACCTGTTGCGATAAAACCTAGACGCATGATGTTG
>JAVVHH010000069.1:0-19711 GCA_032249615.1 Acetobacteraceae bacterium | reverse complement strand
TTGCAGTTCGGTGCCGAGGCCGGGGCCTTCCATGGGCAGCACGAAGCCGTTCTCGATCACCGGCATGGTCGTGACCAGTTCTGCGTACCAGCCGGTGTAGAAGGCGCGCACGCTCTCCTGGATCAGCGTGTTGGGCTGGCTGAACGAGGCGTGGATGCCGGCAATGAAACCGACCGGGCCCACGCAGTCATGGGGCGCGAACGGCTTGTGGTAGGTGTCGGCCATCGCGGCGATCTTGCGTCCCTCGGTCAGCCCGCCCGTCCAGCAGAGATCGGCCATCACCACGCTCATGGCGTCGCGGTCCAGCATGTCCTTGTAGGGAAAGCGGCTGCCGAGGGTTTCGCTGGCGCAGATCCAGAGGTCGGTGGAGCGGGCCAGCTCGGCCAGCGCTCCCGGGGCGTTCATCCGGATCGGGTCTTCCAGCCAGGTCGGCTCGTAGGGCTCCACCCATTTGGCGATCTTCTTCGCCATCGGCAGGTTCCACAGGCAGTGCAACTCCAGCATGATTTCCATGCGGTCGCCCACGGCGCGGCGGATCTTCTCGAACGGGGCGAGCGCGGCTTTCAACTCGTCTTTGCTGAGATGGACGCCGTCATTGGCGATGGCGGCCGGGTCGAAGGGCCAGATTTTCATGGCTGTGATGCCCTGCTCCAGCAGGCTTTCGGCGACCGCGTCGGCGCGGGTCATGAAGCCGTTGAGGTCTTCATAGGGGCGGGCGGACTCGTCGAAGTTCCAGGTGGAGACCGGCTTGATGTTGGTGGACCGCACATAGCCGTAACCGGCGCAGGTGTTGTAGATGCGCTGCTTCGGCCGGCACAGGCCGCCCAGCATCTGGTGCACCGGCTGGCCGCACGCCTTGCCGAACAGATCCCACAGCGCGATGTCGACGGCCGACGCGGCCCGGTATTCGACGCCGGTGCTGGACTGCGCCATCGGCAGGTTGAGCATGTCGCGATGCAGCGCCTCGATGTGCAGGGGGTTCTTACCGAGCAGCCGGGCGGCGAGGGTCGCATGCAGGTGGCTCTCTACGGCGCCGGCGCCGTAGAACGTCTCGCCGAGGCCGACCACGCCGGCATCCGTATGGACGCGCACCCAAAGAACGTTGGCGAACTCCTCGGTGCGCAGGGTTTCGATCGCGATGATCCTCACTGTTCGTCCTCCCAATCCCCGGGGCGATTGACGCCGCCGCCGCCGGTCAGTATCGCCCGGCACCGGAATGTGCGGCGCGAGGCGAACGATATGCCCGGCATAGCAGCGATCGGTCGGCAAGTCCGGCTCGACCTCGACGATCGGCGCGGCGGGCTGGTCGGCTTCGTCACGCTCGACAACCCCCGGCTGAACACGATGAACGCCGCCCTGATGACGGAACTGCGCGCCACGCTGGCGGCCTTGGCCGAGGAGCCGCGGCTGCGCGCCGTGGTGCTGACCGGCAGCGGCGAGAAGGCCTTTGTAGGTGGCGCGGACATCAACGAGATGAGCGCGATCGAGAGCCCGGCCGATGCACGCGTCTTCATCCTACAGGTCCATGGCTGCTGCGACGCGATCCGCACCATCCCGGTGCCGACGATCGCGCGCATCAACGGGCTTTGCCTGGGCGCCGGGCTCGAGTTGGCGGCGGCTTGCGACCTGCGGGTGGCGGCCGAGCATGCAGTGTTCGGGATGCCGGAGGTCAAGCTGGGCATTCCCTCCGTGGTGGAGGCCGCGCTGCTGCCGATGCTGGTCGGCTGGGGACGCACGCGCGAGATGCTTCTGTTGGGCGAGACCTTCGACGCGGCGGCGGCTCTCGCCTGGGGGGTGGTCGAGCGGGCGGTGCCTCTGCCGGCGCTGGACGAGGCGGTGGAGAGCTGGGTCGCCGCCGTGCTGGCGGCGCAACCGGAGGCGGTGCGGCTGCAGAAACGGCTGATCCGCTCGTGGGAGGACCTACCGGTACGCGCCGCCGTGGCGGCCGGGGTCGACGCCTTCGCGTCGGCCTATAGCACGCCGGAACCGGTCACGGCGATGCGGGCGTTTCTGGCCACCCGCGCTCGCCGCAAGTCGGGCTGAACTACTTCACCAACGGACAGCCGGTGGTACCGAGGGGAGCGTAGGCGTCCTTGCCGGAAATCGTCTCCTCGACCGAGGCGACATCCCAGGAGTCGGCGGGCGCGCTCTTGACCTTCAACAGATACATTTCGTGCTCGAGGAGCCCATCAGGGCGGATGTGGCCCCCGCGGGCGAAGAAATCGTTGATCGGCTGCTTGCCAAGCTGCTCGCGCACCTTGTCCGGGTCGGTCGAGCCGACCGCTTTCACCGCGTTCAGATATGCCATGGTGAGCGAGTAGTCCGCCGCGTGCGGGAAGGTTGGAGCGGCGTTGCCGGAGGCTTTCTCGAAGCGCTCCGTCCAGGCACGGGACGCGTCGTCGCTGTTCCAATACCAGCCGACGGTGAATTGCAGACCCTTGGCGACGTCGGTGCCGAGGCTTTTGACGTCGGAGATCAGCACCAGCATGCCGGCGAGTTTCGCGCCGCCCGTCGTCAGGCCGAATTCGTGCGCCTGCTTGATCGAGTTGATCGTGTCGGTGCCGGCGTTGGCCAGGCCGATGACCTGGGCGCCCGACGATTGGGCGGCGAGGAGGTAGGACGAGAAGTCGGTCGTCGCGAGGGGGGCGTCGGACGAGCCGAGCACGGTGCCACCGAGGCGCTTGACGGTTTCGGCCGTGGTGGCCTCGAGCGTGTGGCCGAACGTGTAGTCCGCCGTGATGAAATACCAGCTCTTGCCGCCGCCTTTGACGACCGCCGTCGCCGTGCCGACGGCCAGCGCATTCGTGTCGTAGCCGTAGTGGATGCCGTACCTCGTGCAGGCTTTGCCGGTGAGGTCCGCGGTGGCGCCGCCCGTGGTCATGGTGATGACGCGCTTGTCGGAGGCGGCTTTCTGCACCGCGAGCGCCACCGCCGAGTTGGTGAGGTCGGCGATCATGGTCACGCCGTCCTCGTCGGCCCATTTGCGGGCGACTGCCGAGCCGACATCCGGCTTGTTCTGATGGTCCGCCGTCAGCACCTCGATCGGGTGGCCCAAGACGCTGCCGCCGAAATCCTCGACAGCCATCTTCACTGCGGCGACCGCGCCCCGCCCGCTGAAGCCGTCGGCATAGACCCCCGACATGTCTCCGAGCACGCCGATCTTGACGGTGTCGTTCGCGGCGAAGGCGGGGGAAATGGCCAGCGAGGCAGCGCAGGCGGCGCTCAGATACTTGTTCATGACGGTCTCCCAGCGTTTTGCCGGGAGGCTAGAGGATTGCGCCCAGGCTTCAAAGGGCCGCATGGGCGTGCGATCGGGACGGGATGACTGAGCCGTTGAAGTCTCTCCTGCCGATCGCGGCGACCTTTATCCTGGCGGGGCTGATCAAGGGAGTCGTCGGCTTGGGGCTGCCGACGGTGGCGATGGGTCTGCTCGGGCTCTTCATGCCGCCTGCCAAGGCCGCGTCCCTGCTGCTGATCCCGGCCTTCGTCACCAATATCTGGCAGCTTCTCGAGGGTCCCGGCCTGCGGCCGCTGCTTCGCCGCCTCTCCACGCTGCTCGCTGGCGTCGCGATCGGCACGGTGGCCGGGGCGGGGCTCATCGCCGGGGCGGCGGGTCCGGCCGCCACCGCCGGGCTCGGGGCCGCGCTGGTGGTCTACGCGGCTATCGGATTGTCGAAAGTGGCGTTCGGCGTGCGGCCGCTCACGGAGCGTTGGGCAAGTCCGCTGGTCGGCGTGACGACCGGCTTGATCACGGGCGCGACGGGCACCTTCGTCATCCCCGCCGTTCCCTATATCAGCGCGCTCGGTCTAGAACGCGACGATCTGGTGCAGGCGCTCGGACTGTCCTTCACGGTCTCCACCGTGGCGCTCGCCGCCGGGCTGGCGTGGCACGGTGCCCTGCAGGCCGATCTGGCGGCCACCTCCGTCACGGCGCTGGTCCCTGCCCTCGCGGGCATGTGGCTAGGCGGCGTCGTTCGGCGACGAGTGTCCGGGCCGTTGTTCCGCCGGGTCTTCCTCGCGGGGCTGCTCACGCTCGGGGCCGAGTTGCTGTGGCGCAGCCTCGGCTGAACGGCGGTAGCGCGCCAGGCTCTCGGCGTCAGGCGGGTAGAGGCCCGAGAGTGCCGCCCCGCCCAGCACTTCCGCGAGGATCCAAGCCTCCAGATGCTCTTGCTCCAGCGCCGGGGGCACCAAGGCAGCGGCCAGAGCCTGTGGCACGACGATCGCGCCATCTCCATCGGCGACGATGAGGTCGTCCGGGTAGATGGCCACGCCGCCGCAGCCGATCGGCTCCTGCCAATTGACGAAGGTCATGCCGGTGACCGCCGGGGGTGCGGCGACGCCTTGGGCCCAGATCGGCAACCCGGTGGCCGCGATGCCCTCCGCATCGCGCACCACCCCATCGGTCACCAGGGCTGCCACGCCGCGCTGGCGCATGCGGGCGCAAAGGATGTCGCCGTAGACCCCGGCATCGGTGCAGCCGGCCGACGCGATCACAGCGATGCAGCCCGGCGGCATCGCTTCCACGGCCGTCCGGGTCGAGATCGGAGACGACCACGCGGCGGGGGTTGCGAGGTCTTCGCGGGCGGGGATGAAGCGCATGGTGAAAGCGCGGCCGGCGACGCGCGCCTGACCCGGCTGCAGCGGGCGCGTCCCCCGCAGCCAGACGTTCCGCAGGTTCTGCTTGAACATCAGTGTTGTCAGCGTGGCGGTCGAAACGCCGCGCAAAGCGTCGACCAGGTCGTCTCCGGCGGTTTTGCTCTGACCCAATTTGCCCCCCGCGCCGCATTGCGCCGACCGAGGGAACGATCGCATGGTTTGTCTGAGGTGGGGAGTTGGGCGTGACGGAAATCGTTGTCGTGGGGGCGGGCATCAGCGGGGCGGCCACCGCGTTCGAGCTCGCCAGCAGCGGTGTGTCGGTGACCCTGATCGACCGATTTGGACCGGCGGCGATGGCGAGCGGGTGGACGCTGGCGGGCGTGCGTGCGTCAGGTCGGCACCCGGCGGAGCTGCCGTTGGCGCAGGCGGCCATCGCCGATTGGGAGCAGCTGGCCGAGCGGCTGGGGGCGCCCACGCATTATGTCCAACGCGGCAACCTGCGGTTGGCGAGGAGCCAGGCGCATCTGGACAGCTTGGCGGCGATGGTGGCCGTGCAGCGATCGGCGGGGCTGGATGTGCGATTGCTGGACGCGGCCGGGCTGCGGGCGCTGGCGCCGGCGGTTGCGGCGGACCTCCATGGCGCTTCCTATTGCCCGACCGATGGCCATGCGGATCCGACGGCCACCGTTGCCGCCTTCTGTGCCGCGGCCGAGCGGGCGGGCGCGACGCTTTGCTTCGGCGAGGGCGTCGTCGCGCTCGAGACGGCAGCGGGACGCATCACCGGCGTCCGCACGGAGCGGCGATCGATCACATGCGGCGGCGTCGTGCTCGCGACCGGCGTGATGGGCAATGAGCTGTTATCGCCGCTGGGGATGGCGGTGCCGATGGTGCCGCGCGCGGTGACGGCGGTGCGGACGGCTCCGGTGGCGCCGGTGCTGGACCAGGTGATCGGCGTCGCGGACGCGTCCTGCGCCGGCCGACAGGAGATCGACGGCCGGTTCCGCTTCACGGGCAGCGGGCGCCCCTGGACGGGCGGGATCGCGTTCGCGGACGGCGAGGTGCGGGAGGGTCGCCGGGCGGGGCCACGGTTGCGGCCGAAGGTCGGGGATGTCGCGGCACTGGCCGGGCTGTTCGGGGCGCTGGTGCCGCCGGCGCTGGACGCTCCGTTGGACGACTGCTGGGTCGGGCTGATCGATTCGACGCCGGACGCGCTGCCGGTGATCGAGCGCGTGGGGCCGGATGGGCTGGTGCTGGTGATGGGGTTTTCGGGGCATGGCTTCTGTCTCGGGCCGGTGACGGGACGGATCTGCGCCTCGCTCGCCCGGGGCGAGACGCCCAACCTCCCGCTCGAGCCGTTCCGGCTCGGCCGGCTGAGCGCCGGGTCGGGCACAGCCGAGGCTCTAACGCTACACGGGTGAAGCTGGACGGGCGGGCGAGATCAGGCCAGCGTGCTCCATCCCTCGATAAGAGCCAGCCCATGCCAATGTCGGTCGCCTTGCACCACCGGACGAATTACGTGTACGGCCGGTCCGTCGCAATCGGTCCGCAGGTGGTCCGGCTGCATCCGGCGCCGCATGCCCGGGCCACGATCCGGTCCTACAACTTGGCAGTCGTGCCGGAACCGGAGGCGGTGCACTGGCTGCGGGACCCTTCCGGCAATCTCCTTGCGCGGCTGCTGTTCGCGCAACCGGCGGAGGCGCTGGCGCTGACCGTGACGCTGCACGCGGAGCTTGCGGAGGTGAACCCGTTCGAGTTCGTGCTGGAGCCGGAAGCCGGCCTGTGGCCGTTCGCCTACCCCGCGCTGCTGCGGCGGGAACTGGCGGCGTTCCTGGGGGCAGCGGCGATCGAGCCCTGGCTGCTCGAGCTGCTGGATGGCTTTCCCCTCGGCGGCCAGGCGACGGTCGATTTGCTCGTGGGGCTGAACCGGCATCTCTGCGGCAAGATCACCTACATCCAACGGCTCGAGCCCGGCGTGCTCGGCCCGGCGCAAACCATTCAGGGGGGCACCGGATCGTGCCGGGACGTGGCGTGGCTGCTGGTCTGCGTCGCGCGCGCGCTCGGCTTCGCGGCGCGCTTCGTGTCGGGGTACCTGATCCAGCTGGTCGACGCGGCAGGGCCGACGCCGGGCCTGGAGACGGACCGCGCGGACCTCCACGCTTGGGCGGAGGTCTACCTGCCCGGCGCGGGCTGGATCGGGTTCGACGCGACGTCGGGGCTAATGACCGGTTCCGGCCACATCCCGCTCGCGGCCACGGCCGACCCCGCGTCCGCGGCCCCGGTCAGCGGGACCGTGGGGACGAGTGCGGAGGCTGATTTCGCGGTGGAGATGAGGGTGACCCGTCTCAGCTGACGGCGGAGCCGATCAACTCCTTGATGCGCTTGGCGAGCGCTTCCATCGTGAAAGGCTTGGTCATGACGTGCATGCCGCGGTCGAGATCGCCGTGGCTGATGACCGCGTTCTCGGCATAGCCGGTGATGAACAGCACGGTCAGCCCGGGCCGGGCGACCCGGGCGGCATCGGCGATTTGCCGGCCGTTCATCCCGCCCGGCAGGCCGACATCGGTGACCAGAAGATCGATCCGACGGTCCGACCGCAACGCTTCCAGCCCGGACGGGCCATCGGCGGCTTCGATCGCGGCGTAGCCGAGATCTTGCAAGACCTCCGTCACCAACATGCGCACGGTCGGTTCGTCGTCGATCACGAGCACCGTTTGGCCGTCTTGCGCGCGAGGGGCGGTGGCGAGCTCGGGCGCTGGTTCGGCGTGCTCCGCCGGTCCGAGGTGGCGGGGGAGGTAGAGCAAGACACTGGTCCCTTGCCCTTCCTCCGACGAAATGAGGACCTGGCCGCCAGACTGCTTGGCGAAACCGTAGATCATCGACAAGCCCAGGCCGGTGCCCTGGCCGATGGGCTTGGTCGTGAAGAACGGGTCGAACGCTTTGTCGATCACGTCGGACGACATGCCGGTGCCGACGTCCGAGACGCTCATGCAGACATATTGCCCCGGAGTGAGCTCGCGCTCGGCGGCCGCGCGCTGGTCGAGCCGGCGGTTGCAGGTCTCGATCGTGATGGTACCGCCGTCCGGCATCGCGTCCCGCGCATTGATGCAGAGGTTGAGCAGGGCGTTCTCGAGCTGCCCCGGGTCGACCAAGGTCGACCAGAGCTCGGGGGCGGGCGCGGTCTCGACGGTGATGGCCGGCCCGACCGTCCGTTGGATCAGCTCCTGCATTCCGAGGATGAGCTGGTTCATGTCGGTCGGCTTGGGGTCGAGGGTCTGACGCCGGGAGAAGGCCAGCAGCCGGTGGGTGAGCGAGGCGGCGCGCTTGGACGCGCCCTGGGCCGCGTTGACGTAGCGGTCCAGATCATTGATCCGGCCCTGCGCGATGCGGGCCTGCAGCAGTTCGAGGCTGCCGGTCACGCTGGTCAGTAGGTTGTTGAAATCGTGCGCCAGGCCGCCGGTGAGCTGGCCGACCGCCTCCATCTTCTGGGATTGGCGCAGCGCCTCCTCGGCTCGCATCAGTTCGGCCGTTCGTTCGGCGACCCGTTGCTCCAGCGTCTCGTTGAGCGCCCGTAGCGCGAAGGCGGCGCGGTCGCGCTCGGCCTCCAGCGCGCGCCGTTCGCCGACGTCGACCAGCACGCCGGGGAAGCTGAGCGGCGTGCCATCGGGCGCCAGCTCGATGCGGCCGGTCGCCTCGATCCAGTGATATTGGCCGTCGGCGCGGCGAACGCGGTATTGGCGCGCGAAAGCGCCGCCGCGGCCGATCGCCTCCTCCACCGCTTCGATCAGCCCCGGCTTATCGTCCGGGTGCACGCCCGCGATGACCTGGTCGCGGTTGAGGTTCACGCTGCCCAGGGAAGGGTCGAGACCAAAGGCACGGGCAAACCCCTCGTCGACGGTGATGCTGTCGGTCGTGAGATCCCACAGCCAGGTGCCGATGATCGCCCCTGCGGCCAAGGCGAGTTGCACGCGCTGGACGTTCTCGCGCGCCAATGCTTCGCTGGCGCGCAAGGCCGTCTCGGAGCGTTTGCGGCTGGTGATGTCACGGAGCAGGATGGAGACCTGCCGCCGGGTCGCCGGCTCGATGCGTGCCGCCGAGAGCTCGATGTAGCGCCCGGGCCTCAGTTCGTGCTCGGTGCGGATCGGCTGGCCGCTCTGCAACACGCCGCCGAACAGGTCGACCCAGTGGTCAGCCTCGCTGACTGTCAGTTCGCGGAGCCGCTTGCCGACGACATCGGTGATGCCCGTGTGCCGTTCATAGCCGGGATTGGCTTCGATATGGATGTAGTCGCTCGCCGGCCCGTGCGGACCGTCGATGAATTCGATGATGCAGAAGCCGTCGTCGATCGCCTCGAACAAAGCTCGGTAGCGGCCCTCGCTTTCCGCGAGCGCATCGCGCGCGTTGCGCTGTTCGGTAATGTCGCGCACCACGCCGAAGAAGCGCGCCGGTTGCCCGTTCTCGTCGCGTTCGATATCGGCGCGCCGGGAAAGCCAGCGGATCTCGCCGGTGTCGGCGCGGCGGATGCGGTATTCCACGTCCTGCAACACGTCGGCGGCGATCCGTTTAGACGCGTTGGACGCCAAGGGGCTGTCCTCCGGGACGATGGTGCGCTCGACCTCCTCGGGCTCAAAATACGCGCGGACGGGAAGGCCGTAGAGGCGGCAGAACTCGGGGGTCGCCTTCAGCATGTTCTCGGCGATCTCGATGGAGAACACGCCAACGCCGCCGGCGACCTGCGCGCGCTCGAGAGCGGCCTCCGCCTCGCGCAGCGCCTTGCCCGCCTGGTGCTCGGCCGTGCGGTCGCGGAGGATCTTCAGAAAGCCGATATGCTCCTCGCGGCCATCCCGCAGCGGCATCATCTCGCCGCTCGCCCAGAAACGGCTGCCGTCGCGCCGGAGATGCCAGCGGTCGTCGGTTGCACGGCCGTATCGCAGCGCGGCCGCCATCTCCGCCAACGTCGCCCGGGCTGCGCGGTCTTCCGGCGTGAAGATGCGCTCGATCGTCTCGCCTCGGACCTCGGCGACCGTCCAGCCCAGGATGCGTTCCGCGCCGGTATTCCAATCCGTGACCCGGCCCTCGCGATCGGTGGCGATGATCGCGAAATCGGTCGCACTATCGAGGATCGCCCGTTGGCGCCGCGCGCCATCGAGCACGGCCTGCTGCGCTTCCGCCGCGCGCACCTCCGTCAGCCCCGCCGTGACCGCGCCCGCGAAAATCCGAACCACTTGCAGGTCGCGATCGTTGAAGGCGGCCGGCTGGCTCGACTGCAGCTTCAGCACGCCGAGCACCTGCGCGCCCCGCGCGACCGGCGCCAAGACGGCGGAGCGCAGGCCGAGCTGTTCCGCGAGGGAGTGCAGCACGCGCGGGTTGCCGCGGGCTTCGTCCAGCCGGATCGGCTCGTTGTTGGCGACGCAGGCTCCGGTGAGCGTGCCGTCCAGCGTGACGCGTAGGCCTTTGTGACGTTCGAGGACCCCGGTCACGGCGCGGTATTCCAGCGCATGGCCGTCGACCAGCTCGATCACCCCACCTTCGGCCGCCGGCACCGCCTCGCCAACATTGAACAGCAGCGCCGCCAAGATCGTGTCGAGGTTCCCGTCCGATCCGGCGATGGTCGCCTGGACCCGGGCCAGCGCGTCGCGCTCGAGGCTGACCGCGCGCTGCTCGGCCAGCAGCGCATCGCGTTGCGCCAGGGCTCGCCGCAATTCGAACTGGCTGACGATCTGTGCCGAGAGCGCCTGCAGCGCGTCCAGCTGGGCCGGCAACAGCCCATTTGGCCGCGGCACCGTGTCCAGCACGCACAGAGCGCCGAACACCCCCCGCGCCTCCGTGAACAGCGGAACGCCGGCGTAAAAACGCGGCCCCCCCTCACGCGTGATGGGATTGGCCGCATGAACCGGGTCGGCGAAGATTTCGGGGATAACGAGCGTCTCGGCCTGGTTCACCACCGTGGGGCAGAAGCCGAATTCGAGTGGCGAGGTGTCGGGGCCGTCCCACCCGACCTGCGCCGCGTAGATCTGGCGGATGTCGTCGACCAGGGTGATGAGGCCAGTCGGGGCGTCGCACAGCAGAGCGGCCAAGCGCACGAGACGGTCCAGCGAGTTGCCGGACTCGGTTTCCTCTGCCCCAGAACCGGCCGGCGCGGGAGGCGGCACGTCAAAAGCCATCACTGTTCCAGCGGAATCGTAGGGATCTTCGAGCACCGGATCGATCGTGACGGAGGTGGCATGGGTCGATAGTAATACAATTGCTGTCAAGCGTCATTTCGCGATCAGCGTGGCGGGACCGGGAGCCTGCCAACCGGACCGAACGCAATCCCCCATGCGACCCGGCGGCGGTGCCGTTTCGATTTGGGAATTGGCGCGTTTTGCGCTATTTTAACGAAAACCGCCATCAAACAACGAGAGACACCGCAGTGCGACTTCGAGTTCTTGCCGCTTGCCTGGTGATCCCGTTGCTCGCTCGTTGCGCGCCCACCGCGGTGCCACCCGGTCTCCGCCCGGAAATCCACCAAGCCGAACGTGTGGACCGGAGCGATCCGCAGGTCAGTAGCATCGACCTGATGCGCCGCCAGGGCGAGCTCTACGCGCACCGCCCGTTCGTGCCCGGCAACCGCGTCGCCCTGCTAATCGACGGCCCGGCCACGTTCGCCGCCATGCGCCGGGCGATCGAGAGCGCCCGCGAGCGTATCGACATGGAAAGCTACGAGTTCGACGATATCGCGGGAAGCCAGTTCGCCGACCTACTGCTCGCAGCCCGGGCGCGAGGGGTGGCGGTTTACCTGATCTACGATTCCTGGGGTGCGCTCACGACGAAGGCGGCGATCTTCGACCGCCTCCGCGCCGCGGGAGCCGGCGTTCTCGCCTACAACCCGGTCGAGCCCAACTCCCGCGTGCCGGTCGACCTCAACCGCCGAGACCACCGCAAGCTGCTCTGCATCGACGGCCATCTCTGCATCACCGGCGGCGTGAACATCAGCAAGGTCTACGAAAACGCGCCGGGGCCGCGCGGGGAGGGCCCGGACGAGCAGGCTTGGCGCGACACGGATGTCGAGATCGACGGCCCGGTCTCTGCACAATTCGAGGAGTTCTTTGCCGAAACCTGGTGGGAGCAGAACGGACCGCCGCTGCCGCCGGCGCCGCCACCCGGCGGACCGGTCGGCGACACGCTCGTTCAAGCGATCGACGGCGATCCGAAAGACGGGGAGCCACTGATCTATCGCACGCTGCTCGCCTCCATCGCGCTATCGCGGCACTCAGTGCATCTCACGACCGGCTTCTTCGTCCCGACACCGGCCATGCTCGATGCGTTGGAAGCGGCCGCGCGGCGCGGGGTCGACGTCCAGCTGATCGTGCCGGGCGAGAGCGACAGCAGCATGGCGCTCTGGGCGGGCCGGGCTGCCTATGGCGGATTGCTCGACGCCGGCGTCGGCATCCACGAACGCCAGGGACGCATCCTGCACGCCAAGACGACCGTGATCGACGGCGGCTGGTCCGCCGTCGGCTCCGCCAATCTCGATTGGCGCAGCGTGATCTGGAACAACGAGATCGACGCCGTGGTGCTCGGCCGTGAGTTCGGCAGCCAGATGGAGGCGTTGTTCGCCGCCGACCTCGCCCACTCCCACACGATCAATCGACAGGCCTGGCACGATCGCGGACCCTTGCAGCGCTTCGAGGAATTGAAGGCGACGCTGCTCGCGCGCTTCCTTTAGCGGGTTGGCACCGGCGAACCCGTGAAGGGTCGCCGGTGCCGGGACGTTACTGACCAGACTTGTTCATCGAGGCCTGAATCGCTTCGGCCATCGCGAGATGCTCGCGCTGCAACGGCAGCCCGAGCTTGGCAAACCCGTTCACCTCGGCGTTGCCGCCCTTTGCCTCGGCTTCCTTTTCCCAATTCTGCACGCTCTGCTTGTGCTGCTTGACCTCGTGACTGATGAAGGTTTTGTCGAAATTGGCCCCTTGCAGGCCCTGCAATTCCTTCGTGCCCCCCTCGTTCTGTGACGCAGGCGGCATGCTGAACGCGGTGTCGCCGGCGATGGCGCCGAGTTGGCTGGCCAGGATGCTGTGATCGTCGATCATCAGGCGAGCATAGGCGCGCACGGCCGGGTCGTGCGCTTTGATCTCAGCTTCCAACGCCTCGTGAACCTCGTTGATGCTGTCCTGAGCGACTTGTTTCAGGAACTGGTTGCCCGAGGCCGGCAACGACGTGTTGGAAGCGACGGTGCTGCCGTTGGTCGCCGCCGAATTGCCCTGCGCCAGCGCCACCGCTGGGAGGGTCATGCTGAACAGAATGGCTGTAAGTGTCGCGTTGACGCGCATGGCGCTACCTCTCGTCCAGTTGGGAATGGCATGGTTGGTGGACGGCGCGTCCACTCACCGGGCCTGACAACGCAAACGTCGCGCCGGGGTCCCGGGCCGGTGTTTCAAGAAGTCGTGGCCGGACTGCTGACCCACATGAATTCGTCGACACAAATCAGAGTGTCTGTCCAGAATTACTAGAAGTAGTTCTATGACCCTGGACGATTAATTTTTGTTCCCGGTGGTTGGACATGCCTCAGCGTGCTTCATTGTCACGTAACAAGGACCAGCCCTTGGCAAGCGTCGGAGCCGCCTCACGTGTCTCCCTATTATCGGCGCGACCCGCCGTGGAAAGGACACCGGTCTTGAACGACATGCCGTTCGACAAGACCAATACCGAGATCTTCGAGTTGACGGGACGGTGCCCTTTCGGCGGCGATCGCATCGGGGGTGCGCTGGGCGAAGCACCGACACTGTCAGATTGGTATCGGATCGGCTGAAAGTCGGGGCACTGCACCTGAACGGGGAGCTGTCCAACCCGCTCGGCGACGATTTCGACTACGCATCGGCGTTCAACGCGATCGACTGCGACGCGCTCAACCAGAACATTGAGGCGCTGCTGACCTCATCCGTCAAATGGTGGCCGGCGGATTATGGCAATTACGGCCCGTAGGTGGTCCGCATGGCCGGGCGCGCGGCCGGCACCTACCGGATCGCCGACGGGCGAGGCGCTGCATCGGTTCGCGCCGGTGAGCAGCTGGTGGGGACAACCGCGGGGGCGGACGGTCAGAAGCGGTTCTTGAAGCAGTTCGTCGCCGCCTGGGATAAGGTCATGATGCTCGATCGGTATGACGTGCATGCCTGACGGCGGTCAGAACAGGCGGCCGATCGGCAGCATGTACTGAATCACCACCGCTTCGGTCCCGGGGTTCCGCCTGGTGATGCCGGCGTTCGACAGATGGCTGAACGCCGCCGTCACCCGGGACTGGTCCCTGAACACGTAACCGACCTCGATTTGCGAGCGGAACTCGAGGGCGGAGCCCAAATTCTTGCCGCTGCCGCGCTCATATCCGCCGACGCCGAACGAGGGGATGACGACGAAGGGGCCGACCGGCACGTCTAGCAGGATGCCGGCGCCGCCCCAGAGCGATCCACGCGTGGTCACCTCGAGGCCGGCCCACGGCTTGATCTGCAAGAGAGGCTCGACGAAAGGGACCAACGACCAGGCCGGGCGATACTCGAAGCGAACCTCCGCCGCCGACTTCTGGTTACGCAGCACGTCGGTCGCGCCGGCGCCAAACACCAGCAAATCCGGTCCGGCCGCTTGGGCGCCTATCGAGGCGCAGGACGCCAACAGCAAACTCAGGCAGAACGGGCGGACCGGCACGTGACATCCTTG
Source organism: Acetobacteraceae bacterium (assembly GCA_032249615.1). Taxonomy (GTDB): domain Bacteria; phylum Pseudomonadota; class Alphaproteobacteria; order Acetobacterales; family Acetobacteraceae; genus JAVVHH01. The sequence goes on along the minus strand of JAVVHH010000069.1, from coordinate 5,425 downwards.
CAATAAGCCTCAATTCGTCGTTACTGACATTCTTCCGCTGTTGCAATCTCGGTTCGTTGGGCTCGCCCCGGGCACTTCCTTCATTGCTGGACGTTGTGGCTCGATATGGGCTGGTGGGCCACTCGCGCCACACCGCGTCCTGCCAATCCCGAGAAGGTCAGTGCAAGCTTGTGGAAGCGGATCGAGGACGTCCCCAAGCCCCTGCTGTGCGTGCCGCTGGTAGCTCAATGGCTATGGCTCACCCTCCGATACGGGAGCGCGACGCTGCCCTCGGCGGTCAACCCGGGCATCTCGTGCGGCGGGCTCGTCGGCGAATCGAAGGCGGCCTGTCTCGAACAGATCGGCGCGCGCTTCGCCGATGCCGTCGCGCCGTGGCGCCTCGTCGAGCCCGGCGATGACCCGGTGCGTGTGCGGCACAGCCTGGCTTGCCCCTACCCGCTCATCGCCAAGCCCGATGTCGGCTGGTGCGGTTTCGGGGTGCGGCGAATCGAGAACGACTCCGAGCTGCTGGCCTATGCCGAAGCCTTCCCGCAACAGAGCCCGTTCATCCTGCAGCGGCTCGTGGAAGCGCCGCTCGAGGCGGGTCTGTTCTACAGCCGGGATTGCGAGGCAGGAACCGGCCGTCTTCTATCGGTCACGATCCGGCACACGCCCTCCGTGCTCGGCGACGGGCAGCGCGAGACTCGCGCACTGATCGGCGCCGACCGCCGGTTGCGTCGCCATGCGGCCGCGTTCGCCGCCAGCCTCCGACAGGAGCAACTCGAGCGCGTGCCGGAACCGGGCGAGAAACTCGTGCTGACCACCGTCGCATCGCTCCGGGTCGGGGCATGCTACGAGGACGTCAGCTGGTGCATTACCGAGACATTGCAGGCGAAGGTGGATGCCATCGCCCGGAGCATGGACCGGTTCCACTGGGGCCCGTTCGACGTGCGGTTCGCCTCGCTCAAGGCGCTCCGGGCGGGCGATTTCGAGATTATCGAGGTGAACGGCGCCGGGTCGGAAGCGATCAATTTCTGGGATCCGTCGATCCCGCTCCTCGCCTCGTTCCGGGTCGTGTTCGCCAAGCAGGTTCAGCTGTTCCGGCTCGGTGCCGCGATGCGCCGATCGGGGCACCTTCCCGTCGGCGTGCTCGGATTGGCGCAGGCCTGGCTGCGCCAGCGGCGGTTGATCGCGGCCTACCCTGTCTAGAACTAGAACGGTCCGATCAGGCCTTCGAGAGCGCTTCCGGCTTGTGGACGGCCTTTTTGCCACTCTTGTCGGATTTGACCACGAATTGCGGGTCTTCCTTCGTGGCTTCGGCGACATGGCCTTTGATCTTGGTTTCGGACGTCACCTTCTTCTCCACCGTCCCATGCGTCTCGCCTCCGGAGGTGTTCCATTTCACCTTGTCGCCTGCCTTCACCATCGCCTGCTCTCCTTGTGGGTAGTGGGGCCAACAGCGGGCGGCGGGCGGCGTTCCCTCGGGCGCTCAGCTCTCGGCGCCCGCACCGGAACGTCATCCAGCCCCAGGTAGCGGTAGGCCAGGACGGACCCGATCCAGACCGCGATGAAGACACCGATGAGAGCAAAGCCGAGCGTGTCGAAGTGGTCGTTCAGCGCGCTGATCGTGTCCCAGAACGCACCGGAGAAACCGAGCTGGCCGCCCAACAACCCGAGCGCCTGGATCCCGCCGACGAGAAACGCAACGAAGATCGAGACGAGGGTGATGGTCAGATTGTAGTAGAGCTTGCGCATCGGCTTGATGAACGCCCAGTCGTAGGCGCCGAGCATGAGGACGCCGTCGGTGGTGTCGACCAGCGACATGCCGGCCGCGAAGAGCGCCGGGAATACCAGAACGGATCCGAGCGAGACTCCGTCGGCCACATGCGTCGCCGACATGCCGAGCAGGGCCACTTCGGTGGCGGTGTCGAAGCCGAGACCGAACAGGAAACCGAGCGCCAGCATGTGCCAGCTGCGCGTCACCAGCCGGAATAGCGGGCGGAACAGCCGGGCCAGCAACCCTCGGCTGTTCAGCAGAACGTCGAAATCACTGTCGACGAATCGTCCGCCAGCGCGCACGAGGCGGTAGGTTCGCCAGATGGAGCGCAGGATGGCGAGATTGACGATCGCAATCGCGAACAGGAACAGGGTCGAGACGCCGGTGCCGATGATGCCGCCGACGCTCTTCCACTGCTCGAAATGGGAGGCCAGCGCGGTCGTGACGGTCGCGATACCCAACGAGGCCGCAACCACCACGGCGGAGTGCCCGATGGCGAACCACAGGCCGACCGTGACGGAACGCTCGCCCTGCTGCGTCAGCTTGCGGGTGACGTTATCGATGGCGGCGATGTGGTCCGCATCGACGGCGTGCCGCAGCCCGAAGCTGTAGGCCAGCAGCGCGGTGCCGAGAAAGAGTGGCTGGTGGCGGAACGCCAGGAAAGCCCAAGCCCACGCGGCCAGGTTCGCCAGGATGAGCCCGGCGTAGACCATGATCAGCCTTCTGCGCAGCGACGACGGTGCGGTTCGGCTGGTGAGCATGGACACGATGGTTACAACCTCCTCGGAGACGGCAGGCCAGTCAGCTGCTCGATCCGGCTGGCGATGACTCCGTGCCCACGCTGGGCGACTCGAAGGGCCACCGGTCGGAGCCGTCCGTATGTCGGATCCGGTACTCTCCCATGAGCGAGCGAACACGCAACAACTCGACAAGCCATAGATGAACCGCGGGGCTATGTCACGGACGACCCCAGCGCTGGGCTCTTGGGGCTTGCCGCCGATTATCCTTGTTGCTGGAGCCGTCGCCGCGCCACCATGCGGGTTGGAGGTCGTTCATGCGTGCGCTCGGCTTGCTGCTCTTCTGTCTCGTTCCGACGCTGGCGGTCGCGGCCGAACCGGTGGACACCATGCTGGTGCTAGTCACCGACGTGTCGCGGAGCGTCGACGACACCGAATTTGCGATGGAGAAGGAGGGCTACTCCGCCGCGCTAACGAACCCGCAGGTTCTGGCCGCGATCAAGGGAGGCCCTATCGGCCAGATCGCCGTCGCCTATGTCGAGTTCGCCGGCGCCTACGAGGTACGCACCGTGGTCGACTGGCACGTGGTCCGTGACGCCGCTAGCGCCACCGCCTTCGGCGAGGAGGTCAAAGCGGCGCAGCGTTCCTATTGGGGACGCACGAGCATCAGCGCCGGGATCGACCATGCCCTGCAGATGCTTTCGAAAGGGGAGTTCGAGGCCCAGCGCCGGGTCGTGGATGTGGCGGGTGACGGCACCAACAACTCGGGCCGCGACGTCAGGGATGCCCGCGACGATGCCGTCAAGGCGGGGGTGACGATCAATGGCCTGGCAATCGTCAACGAACACCCGGTCAACTACTCTTTCGCACATGTGCAGCCGCCCGGGGGGCTGCCCAACTGGTATGCGGAAAACGTCGTGGGCGGAGTCGGCAGTTTCGTCGTCGAAGTGCGGTCGTTCGAGGCATTTGGCGAGGCTATGACGCGCAAACTCCTCAACGAGATCGCGGGTACGGGAGGCCGCACACAACACGCGGCTCGCTGATCGCTAAAGCCCGCGGGCGAGTTCCGGCGCCATCGGACGCCCGGTGAGGTAGCCCTGCACATACGGACAGCGCATCCGCCTCAATTGCTCGAGCTGTTCCTCGGTCTCGACACCCTCCGCGACGACGCGCATGTTCAGCCGCTTGCCGAGCAGGAGCATGGCTTCGACGATGGCGTCTGAGGCAGAGTCTTTGCCGAGGCTGCGGACAAAGGAGCCGTCGATTTTCATCTTCTTGAAAGGGAAGCGCCGCAGGTAGCTCAGCCCGGCGTGGCCAGCACCAAAATCATCGATCGTCAGGCCGACTCCGATCTCCCGCAACGCCGTCATCGTCTCCAGCACTAGCCCGGTTTGCTCGAGCAGCATGCCTTCGGTGATCTCGAGCTCCAATCTCTGAGGCGCAAGGCCGGAGCGTGCCAGCACTTCTCGCACGGTTTCCACGATTTTGCCGCGTTCGAACTGGGCGGGAGACAGATTGACCGCGACGCTTCTCTCGTTTGGCCAACTCGCTGCCTCGAAGCAGGCCCATACGAGCGCCTTGCGTCCCAATGGCACGATCAGACCCGTCGCTTCGGCAATGGGGATGAAGGTCGCGGGCGATATGTTGCCCCGGACGGGGTCAACCCAGCGAAGCAACGACTCGTAGCCAACGATTTCGCCGCTCTCAACCGCGATGATGGGTTGATAAGCCAGCGTGAACGTGTTAGCCCCCAGAGCTTCGCGCAACGACTGCTCGAGTTGGAAGCGCTCCTCCCGAGCTACCGTCATGGAAGGCGTGTAGTAGGCCACCTGATCGCCGCCAGCGTCTTTCGCCCGGCTGAGCGCGACATCGGCCTGCCGCAGCAAGGTGGCGGGCGAAGCCTCGGCATCCGCCCAGACGACGCCAATCGACGCCGTAATCGACAGGGTCACACCATCGACGACATAGGGCTCCTCGAGCCGTTTCAGCAGCCGCTTGGGCAACTCTTCGGGTTCGCTGTCATCTCCGCGCTGGACATGAAAGACAGCGAACTCATCGCCACCGACCCGGCTCACCACGTCGTCGCCCGCTCGCTCGCTGCTCAAGCGCCGGGCTGCCTCGACGAGGACCTGATCGCCAGTTTCATGCCCGCGCGCATTGTTCAGCAAGCGGAACCGGTCCAGGCTGATCGAGAGCAGGCTGATGGTGCCCTCTGGCGCGTTCCGCCACGTCTCCAGCGCTCGGAGCAGGGCGAGACGGTTCGGCAGTCCCGTGAGTTCGTCGAACAGCGCCGCCCGTTCGATCGCCATTTGCGCCAGCTTGCGCTGGGTGATGTCGGTGAAGGTCCGGACGATCCCGCCACCTTCGAGCGGCTGCGAGTGCACCTCGATCGCCATGCCGTTGGGGCGCTCACGTTCGTAATGCTGGGGCCGATCCATGATCCCGCCGGCGCGTACAAAATCCTGCAGCGTCCGGTCGGTGCGGGCGAACTCTGCCGAGCGCCACTGATGCTCCAAGACCGCGCTAAAGGGTGGTTGTGAGGCCAGGAGTTCCTCCGGCAGGTCCAGCATCGTGACGACCTGCTTATTATAGACAGCGACGGTCCCCGACCGATCCACCATCAGAATGCCCTGATCGATATGCTGCAGGGTTTTGCTGAGGGCGTCCGTCCGCTGCTCGAGCAACGCTCTCTCGGAAACGAGCGCGTCCGCGGTCGCTTGCAAATCCGTATTTCGACCCTCGAGTCGCCGAATTGCGCCCGACAGTTCCTGAATCTGCAGATGGAGAGAGGCTTGAGCGGTCCTCTGCCGAGCTATCCAACGCACCAGCACAGCACAGGCGAGCCCCGCACCGGCAGCAACGGCAGCGGTTACTAGCAGCACCTCACTCGTCTCGTCTGCAGGCAGGCCATTGGTGCGGGTCGGCCAATGAG
>JAVVHH010000068.1:0-20123 GCA_032249615.1 Acetobacteraceae bacterium | reverse complement strand
GCGAGCGCGGTCACTCAAGCGGTGTTGGCGACGCTGAAGCCCGGCGACCACATGCTGTTCGACGTCGGGACCTACTACGAGTTCGCCAGCATCTTCGTCGCGTTCGGCCGGCGTTGGGGGGTCGCCGTCGACCGCGTGGATCTTGCCGATCTCGACGCCGTGGGGCGCGCGCTGCAGCCCGGGCGGACGCGGCTGGTCTGGTTGGAGTGCCCGACCAATCCGCTGTGGCGGGTGCCCGACATCGCGGCCGTGGCGGCTCTCGCCCATGACGCCGGCGCGCTGCTGCTGGTCGACGCGACCGCCGCCACCCCCGTCCTGTGCACGCCGCTGGGTCTGGGCGCCGATCTCGTCCTGCATTCAGGGACCAAATATCTGAACGGGCACGGCGACGTGCTCGCCGGCGTGCTCGTCACGGCCGCGACCGGGCCGGCTTGGCAGGAAATCGCCGCCGCGCGGACGCAGCACGGCAGCGTGTTGTCCCCGTTCGAGGGCTGGCTGCTGCTGCGCGGCATGCGGACGCTCGCACTGCGGATGGAGCGCATCTCGGCCTCCTGCCTGCGCATCGCCCAGGCGCTCACCACCCACCCGGCGGTCACGGCCGTGCACTACCCGGGCCTCGAGTGCGACCGATGGCACGCGATCGCCGCCAAGCAGTTCACCGGCGGGTTCGGCGGCATGCTGTCGTTCGAGACGGGTGAGACAGCCGAGGCCGCCCTTGCCGTCTTGGGCCGGCTCGGCGTGTTCCGCCGGGCGACGTCACTCGGCTCGACCGAAAGCCTGGCGGAGCACCGTTGGACCACGGAGGGACCCGGATCGCTCTGCCCGCCGACGCTGATCCGACTCTCGGTCGGGCTCGAAGACCCGATCGACTTGATCGATGACCTCGCCCAGGCTTTGCGTGGCTGAGCGGGTTCCCCGGCTGGCCGTCGGCGGCGACCTGGGCGCCATCAAAGCCATCGTTCACGCGGCTTACGCGCCGTATATTGCGCGGATCGGGCGCGAGCCCGGGCCCATGCTCGACGACTACCATGCGCTGGTCCGGGATGGCCGGGTCCACGTCGTCGAACAGGGCGGCGTCGTCCGCGGGCTGCTGGTGCTGCGGGAGCAACCCGACGCGCTGCTGCTGGACAACGTCGCCGTAAGCCCTTTAGCTCAAGGGATGGGATTGGGCCGCATTCTGCTGGCCTTCGCCGAAGCGGTCGCGCGGGCCTCCGGATACCAAACGATCAAGCTCTACACGAACGAAGCGATGTCGGAAAACCGCCTGCTCTATGCCCGGAACGGGTATATCGAAACGCATCGCGCGGTCGAGCGAGGGCTTCGGCGGGTCTTCATGACCAAGAAGCTGGACTGAGTTCAGCCCAGGCGTTGCTTGATGTGGTCGGCCACCCGGAGCGCGTTGGCGATGATGGTGAGCGTAGGATTAACGGCGCCGATCGAGGGAAAAAAGCTGGCGTCCGTGACGTAGAGGTTGTCGAGCTCGTGCGCCTTGCAGTGGACGTCGAGCACGGAGTCGGCGGGGTCAGTGCCGAAGCGCAGGGTTCCGGCCTGATGCGCAGTGCCGCCGATCGGGATATTCTTACCGAGGTAGAGGTCGCGGCTGATCAGCTGCGGCCAGGCATTCATGGGCGTCAGCAAGCGCTCAAGCTTCTGCCGTAGCCGCTTGGCCGCCTCTTCATTGCCTTCATGGATGTCGAGCACGACCCGGTCCCCGTCGTAGTAGATCCGGTTTTCCGGCCGCGGCAGATCCTCGCTCTGCAGCCAGAAATCCATCGAGTGCTCCGCCAATTTGTCGAACGGCATCTCCGGCATGAACGACATCAGCTTTGGCAGGGGCGCCTCGCCGCGAATCTGCTCGCCATGCGAGGTCGCGCACATCTGGATCAGCCCGAGCGGATACTCCCAGTCGGGCGCGCCGAAATAGTAGTCGCTGACCGCCAGCGTCTTCTGGAACACCGTGTGATTGGGCTCTTTCAGAATCGCCATCAGCACGGACATGTTGTGGCGCATGTAGTTGCGGCCGACCTGATCCGAGCCGTTGGCGAGGCCCTTGGGATGGGCATCGTTCGCCGAGCGCAGCAGCAAGAGCGCGGAACTGAGCGCACCGCAGGCGACCACGACGAGATCGGCCGAATACTGCTCCTCCACGCCATCGCGGGTCACATGGACCCGGCTAATGCTACGGCCGGACGGATCCGTCTCGAGCCGGCTGACATAGGCGCCGGTGAGCAGCGTGAAGTTGGGGTAGGCGGCCCGGGTCGGGTCCACGCAAATCACCTGGGCATCGGCTTTCGCATTGATCGCGCAGGGAAATCCGTCGAATGCGTCGCAGCGGATGCAGGGGCTGTATGTGGTCGCCGACCCATCCGGGTTCTGGTCGAGCTTGATGCCGAGCGGCAGGTGGAACGGGTGCAGCCCTTCGCCCTTGAGGATGTCGTTCAGTTGCTGGATGCGGGGCTCATGCTGCACGGGCGGGTAGGCGTAGGGGGCACTCGACCACGGCTCCGTCGGGTCTTCGCCACGCTGGCCGTGCACGTGGTACAAGGCTTCCGCCTTGGTGTAGTAGGGCTCGAACACGTCGTAGCCGAGGGGCCAGGCCGGAGAGACGCCGCCTTTGTGCTGTAGCGCGCCGAAATCCCGCTCGCGAAGCCGGAACAGGGCGGAGCCATAGACCTTCGAATTGCCTCCCACGAAATAGTGCAGGCCCGGCTTGAAGCTTTCGCCGGTGCGGCCGTACCACGTTTCGTCGACTTGGTAGGCGCCGTCGACGAAGACTGTCTTGGCGTCCCAATTTTTGCGGGAACGCGGCAGATAGCCGCCGCGCTCGAGCATGAGGATGCGTTTGCCGGTCGGCGCGAGGTCGTGCGCGAGGCTGGCGCCACCGGGCCCGCTGCCGATGACGATGATGTCGTAATGATCGTCGGGCATCGACCGTCTCCTCAGTGCCGGAGAGACAACGGGGCGGTTTTCCGGCGGTTGCGTGAAGAAGCCGTCAGGTCGGCCCGGTGCCTCCGCTAGAGAACCTCCCGAGCCAGTCGGCTCGAATAGTGCGCTAGAAGCCGAACATGTGGTCGAGCGAGAAGGCGCCGCTGTCGGCCATCTGCCCGTGATAGCCGAACAGGCGGCAGGTCGGGTCGCGGATGATGACGTAGCCACGGGGGCCGGCCCGCTCGAGCAGATCGTCGCCGAATTCCTCGTGCGGAAAGACCAGCGCGCTGCCGGAGCAGGCGATCTCGAGTGGGTGCTCGGCGATGACGTCGCCTTCCGCATCGTGCAGCAAAAGCGTGGTGGCCGAGCGCTCATGCCACGGGGCGGAAGCCGCGTAGATCAGCGCCGCGAAGCTTCGGCGGGCGCGGTCGCCGAGCTTGAGGAAGAGCCGGGTCGAGAGCCCGGGCGGCGGGCCGGAATAGCTCTGCGGCTCGTCGCGGTAGGTCATCGCCGTGTTGTAGATGTGCGCGCCGAAGCTGCTTTCGGCTGCGTGGCCGCTCGCACGATGCTCGTAGCGGACCAGGCAGTGCATCCAGCCATCGGCGTGTCCGCCGTCCCGGAAATCGTAGACCAGCTCGGCATGGCCGGCCTCTGCGCCGAGCTCCTCGAGGTCGACCGCGAGGGCGTGGTCGCGGGGCAGGTCGCCGAGGAACCGCTCGGAGATCTTGCGCCCGTCACGGGCGAAGACCTCCAGCCGCAGCGGCAGGTCGGCCTGCGTCTCGGCCATGGGCGTCGGCAGCACGATCGAGCGGAAGCGCTCCGGCGGCAGCACCGGGAACGGTAGCAGATAGCCGCGGCCCATCAGGTTGTGCAGCGACTTGATCTCGGGGTTCGGCTTGAGATCGGCGCGCTCGACATTCAAATGGGCGATCCGCGTGCGCCCCATCTGGGTCACCTCGTAGCGCGGCCGCACCAGGTGCCGCCCCGCGCGGACTTCGATCTGCGCGGGCCACGCGATCCCCGGCAGGAGCTCGGCCACGTCCACCGGCAGGCTGGCGTAGCCCGGCAGTTCGGTCTCGAGCGCGACGGGCCGCTCGGCGCCCATCCGGTCGAGCTTGATCGTGCCGGGTGGGATCGGCGCGGCGTGGCTGTTCTGGAGCCAGAAGGTGACGCGCTCGCCGGGTCGCGGAGCGGGCATGCCGGCGTAGCGGTCGCTTGGCCAGGCATTGGCGTCGTGGGTGACCGAGAGGCTCGGCTCGTCGCCGGTGCCATAGGTGTCGAGCGCGTATTTGACGATATCGTGCCCGGCCGCGCCGATCGCATGGATGAACAGTTGGCCGGTGAAAGCAGGCAGGCCGAAGCGGGCGCGCACGTCCGCGCTGTCGATCGTAATGCCGCCCACCTTGGCCGGCGTCGTCTCCTCCCACTGCGCGAGCACGGTGCCCCGCGCGTCAAACAGGCGAAGCCAGAGGCGCACGCCCTTGCTGCCGTAGCCCGACCAGTAGTTGGCGGTGACCAGCCGGGTGTGCAGCCCGGTCCCGCCCGGCTCCCCCGTGTCGCGGAAGAAAGCGTAGTTGGTGGCGAAGTTGGTCTTTTCGAGATAGCGGGACGAGTTGGTCAGCATCGCGGCGGGCAGCTTGAGCGCGTCGAGCGAGACGACCGCCATGCCGTCGGGGATCATGAAGCCGATCCGCGCCTTGATCCGCTCGGCGTCGAACGCCGCGATCAGCAAGGTGCGCCCGCGCGAGCGCGGCAGGTCGGTGAGCGGCAAAGTGGCGACGCCGGCGCGCATTTGGCCGATCTGGGCGACGTCGTGCACGAAGATCTCGGTGGGGCGCGGCATGATCGGGTGCATCGACCACAGGGCGCCGGCGACGCCGTCGGGGTCGTACACCGCGAGCGGGGCTTCCAGCGTCGCCGCGAAGGCTTCCGCCGCTTCGGCCGCCAGCGGATGCGCGAGGGCCTTGTAGATCACGTTGCCGCCCGCGCGGGCATCGAAGGTTTGGATGTCGAGCATGCTGCCTCAATAGCCCAGACGGTGGCGGACGTCTTGGCCGGCGGCGAGCGTGTCGTTCATCGGTTCGACCGGCCACAGGTCGAGCCGGCCGGCAAACCGGCGCACCCGGCCGTCTTCCTCGAGCAGGCGGGTGAACATCCGGATCCGGCGCGATTGGCCCGGGAGCGCCGCCAGCAGGACCGGCGCGGCCGTCGCCGCCGCCTCGGACACCATGGAGACGCTGTCTTCCGTGACCACGATCGCGTCGGCGAGAGCCAGCATGCCGTAGTACGGATTGTCTCCCGCCAGGTCCCATACCCACCCCCCGAGCCGTTCCACCGAATTGGCCAGGGCGGCGACAGCTTCGGCCGAGCTGCGCCGCGAGGGTGTCAGCGCCACTCCGACCCGGTCGGCGCGCATCATCTCGGCCAGCTGTCGCCCCAGCGCGGCCGCGACGTCGCCGTCGAGCCGGAACCGGCCATTGCTGCCGCCGATCAGCACGGCCACGAGCGGCCGCGGCAGATGCGCCAGGCGTGGGCGCCAGATCTCCGCCGCTTTTGCCAAGCGCTGCGGCGTCACCCGGTGGAGGGCGGTCCGGGTGACGATGACGTTGGGGCCGGTCAGCCCGTCATGGCGATTGACGACCACGACGTCGAACCGTGCCGGGTCCTGCCGCGGGTGCTGGACCTGCACGAGCCGGCGCCCCGGCCGACGGAGCGCGTACGCCACCACGCCGGCCGTGCCACCCGCGCTGAGCAGGATGTCGTCCCCCGGGTCCGCCAGCCCGACCGCGCGCAGCGGCGCCGGCCAGAGTCGGGCGGTGACGAAACGCCAAGGGGCGCGGGGCGCCAGCGCGATGAGTCGCGGCGAAAGCTGCGCGGCTTCAGCGAGCCCGTGGGCTTGCGCCTGCAGCCCGGCCAGAGGCTCGCTGAGAATCGACGCCGTGATCATGCCGGCTTGTCGAAAGAAGCGCCGCCGTCGTCAATGGCGGCTCCCGTGCTCAGTAGCGGCGGGACCCGCCGTAGAACCCGCCCGGCGAATGGAAGCGGGGTTGATAGCCGCGAAAGAAAGTGCGTCGTTGGAAGTGCCGGAAGCTGTGGAGGTGGCCGTCGTGCAACTGACCGCTGTGCAGACCTCTCCCGGCAAACCCGGCTCGCTCGTCGGCGATCGCGTGCAGTTGTGCGGCGCCCGGCAGCGCGGGTGCTCCCAGGGCCGCCTCGGACGGAGCGAGCATCCGGGCCATTGCCTCATGCGACGTTGCAACCGTTCCAGCTGCGAGCGCAACCAGAAAACCGAAGGTGATCTTGTTCATCGATGTCGCGGTCCTGTCCCTGTTTGGGATTGAGCGCAGCGACGCTGCTTCAGTTCGGCCGGTCCTCGTGCGTCTCGCTGCCTTCCGGCGTGGCGGCGCCAGGGCTGCGAGCCTTGCCTTGTCCGTGCACCACGACGGCCTCGGCCGCTTGCTTGACCGCCGGGTCGAGCGGTTGCGGGCTGGCGGCTGGCTTGGCCACACAGAAATCGGCGAGTAGCGGCCGGTGGTCGGAGCCGAACGGGGGCAGCACCTCCAGGCGGCTGAGCGTGATGCCGGGTCCCGGCAGGAGATGATCGAGCGGCCACTTGGCAAAGGTCCGGTTGGCGTTCCACGTGATGAACAGGCCGCGGCCCACCCGCGGGTCGGCGACCCGGCCGATCGTCTCGACCCGTCGAAGGATGTCATCCCACGGCACCGCATTGAGATCGCCGGCCACGAGGTGCGCCTCCGTGTCGCCGTGGGCGGCCAGCGCGGTCGCCATCAGCTGTGCGTCGCGCTCGGCAGCGCTTTGTCCCACCTGGGGCGGCCGCGGATGAACGGCGTAGATCCGTAGGCGGTCGCCAGAGGGCAGGGTGGCGGTGGCGAAGATGGAAGGGTTATTGGAATTGGTGAGGTCTTGGGTGCTGGTGTCGGTCAGGGGCAGCTTCGAGTAGAGATGAACGCCGAAATAGTTCGGCTGCACGTCGAGGAGCCCGTACGGCATCGACGGATCCAGCGCGGAAAGCTCACTCTCCCACCAGTCATCGACCTCTTGGAACCACGCGATGTCGGGGTCGACATGGCGGACGATGTTCAGCAGCGCATGGTCGTGCCGGTTGGTCCGCTGCACGTTGACTTCCAGCAGGCGGACCCGGTTGGCCGTGCCGCAGTTTCCGTCGGTGACGGTCGGGGCTGGCACGTTGACCACGAGCGGCGCGAGATAGGGCGCCAGCCGGCTCACCTGGATGCTGATCCCCACGAGCAGGCCAGCGATGGCGATCCACTCGATCACGCCGCGCCAGATCAGCAGCAGCAGAGCGATCGCCAGCATCAGGCCGGCAAATTGCAGGGCGGGATACATGGCGTAGCGGATCCACCAGGTATCCGCGTGCGAAATCGGCAACAGTGTCAAGATCAGCAGCACCAGCGCCGCGATCAGCAGAGCGACGCGCAGAACCCACCCGACTGCTTCGCCGACGCTGATCAAGGAACGCTGACGGGCGAGGGGTTGGGGTGGCGCGCGCTGGCGGGGATCACGCTCAGGCTACCGTCGGTCTCGAGCACCACGGCGGCCGCCTCGCTGAAATCCTCCAGACCGGACCCCCGGAGCGCTGCGCGCACTTCGCCCGTGGTCACCCGCTGCGCGACCAGCGCGTTCGGCAGCAGCCGTCCGTCGTGCAGGAGGAGCGTCGGCTCGGATTTGACCAGTTCGCTGAACTTTCCCGACCGAACGGAAACCCAAGCTACCGCATATTGCAGCAGCACGAGGCTCAACAGGGCCACCAAGCCCTCGTCGAGCGGCAGCGATTTCGACGTGATCACGGTCGACAAGGTGGAGCCGAGCGCCACGGTGACGATCAGGTCGAAGGCGTTGAGCTTGGCCAACGTCCGCTTGCCCGACACCCGGAGCAGGCACACGAGTGCTGCGTAGGCGAGCGGCGCGAGAACGATGATGCGCAACAAGGCGAACCAGTCGCCAACAAACATGATGGCACTCCTCCGAAGCGAAGCCTGTAACGCGCCGGACCGCTCCTTGTCGTTTACGACAAGCTGCTGACCACATCGTTAATGCAGGCCAGTGCGAGGCATTTGCTGGCGAGGTCGGGACGGAGGCTGGTGCCGACGCTCAGGATTGAACTGAGGACCTACTGATTACGAATCAGTTGCTCTACCACTGAGCTACGTCGGCGACGGGCAAAGATGCGAGGCGTATACAGTCCGGCAAGCCGGGCCGCAACTGCGGAACGGGGTCAGTTTTGCAGCGTTGGGGTCAGAATGTCTCATGCTTTGCCGGTCGTCGACGAAGACGACACCCCGCTCAGTGCGTTGCGTGAGTGCTCGGATTGTGGATTGTTTCAGCGATTGCCGGCGCTGCGGCCGGGCTTGGTGGCTGAGTGCGTCCGCTGCGACAAGGTGCTGAGAGCGCGGAGGCGCGATAGTTTCTCGACGACCTCCGCGTTGATGATCGCCGGGCTTGCCTTGTTCACGGTTCTCCTGTTCGAGCCGCTGCTTGGCATCACGGTGCTCGGCCGCGAGATCACGACCAGCCTGCCCGCAATGCCGTTCGCGCTCGAGCAGTTCAACATGGGCGAATTGTCGATCCTGGTGCTCACGTTCACTCTGATCGCGCCCCTGCTTAAGCTCGGCACGACGGCGGGGCTGTTGATTGGGTTGCGGATGCCGGCGGTCAATCCGACCTCGCTGGCGGCCCTCGCCCGGGTTCGCGCCTGGCTGTCGCCCTGGGCGATGACGGAGGTGTTCCTGCTCGGCCTGTTCGTCGCCTACACGCGTCTGACCGCCTATGCCAGCGTCGAAATCGGTCCAGCGGTCTACGCCATGGCCGGGTTGATGTTGGTGATGGTGGCCGCCGATGCTTGGCTGGACGAGCACGCGCTGTGGGACGCGATCGGCCGCCGGCAGCCGAGCATGCCGGAGCGTCGGGGGGCGCCGATCGGCTGCGACACGTGCGGGCATGTCTCGGTCGGCCGTCCCGGAGATCTGTGCCCCACCTGCGAAAGCCGGCTGCGCCTGCGCAAGAAAGAACCGGTCGCGCGCTGTTGGGCGCTGGTCGGCGCGGCGGTGGCGCTCTATGTCCCAGCGAACATCCTGCCGGTCATGACCGTGATCCGGGTCCATCAAGGCGAGACGAGCACCATCATCGGGGGAGTGCAGGAACTGATGGCCAACCAGATGTGGCCGCTTGCGCTGATCGTGTTCTGCGCCAGCATCGTCGTGCCGATGCTCAAGCTGGTGCTGCTCGCCTACATGCTCATCGCGACACAACGGCACTCGAAAGCCGGGCTGAAACGGCGGACGAAGATGTATCGGCTCGTCGAAGCGATCGGACGATGGTCGATGATCGACGTGTTCATGATCACCATCCTCACGGCGCTGGTGCGGATGGGGGCCATCGCCTCCGTCATCCCCGAGCCCGGCGCGATCTGTTTCGCCGCAGTCGTCATCCTGACCATGCTGGCCGCGGCCAGTTTCGACCCGCGGGTGATGTGGGATGCCGCCGAAGAGCCCGACCGGGCGGTCGAACTCGAGGGCGTTCCCGCGTGAGCCTGGCGCCGGATGCGGAAGTCCGCAAAAGCCGTATCTCGTGGGTTTGGCTCATCCCGGTCGTGGCGGCGCTTGTCGCGGGCTTCCTCGCGTGGCGCACCCTGAACGAACGCGGTTCGACGATCACCATCTCGTTTCGCAGCGGTGACGGCCTCGTGGCTGGCCAGACCAAGGTGCGCTACAAGGCTGTCGAGCTCGGGCAGGTCGAGACGGTCCGCTTGTCGGACGATGTCAAGCAAGTGATCGTGACGGTGCGGATGCTGCGGGAGGCCGATCCGTTCCTGACCGATAGCGCCCGGTTCTGGGTCGTGCGGCCACGGCTGAGTTCCGGCAGCCTCGCAGGGATCGAGACGCTGGTCTCGGGCGCCTATATCGAGATGGATCCGGGCGACCGCCGCGGTGAGAAGAAATATAGTTTCGAGGGTCTCGAGACGCCGCCGGCCGTCCGGAGCGGCGAGCCCGGGACGACCTACAGGCTGAGTGCCGAACGGTTGGGATCTTTGTCCTC
Source organism: Acetobacteraceae bacterium (assembly GCA_032249615.1). Taxonomy (GTDB): domain Bacteria; phylum Pseudomonadota; class Alphaproteobacteria; order Acetobacterales; family Acetobacteraceae; genus JAVVHH01. Next base: position 10,118 of record JAVVHH010000068.1, on the reverse strand, counting down.
GGGCGCTCCCGTGTTCTATCGCGACCTCAGCGTCGGTGAAGTGCTCGACTACGACATCGGCAACGGATTGGGTCCGGTCACCTTGACCGTCTTCATCCGCGCCCCCTATGACAAGCTCGTCCGCAACGGCTCGAAGTTCTGGAATGCGTCGGGGCTTTCCCTGCAGGTCGGCGCCGACGGGCTTCATCTCGAGTTGGCCAGCTTGCAGGCCCTGCTGAGCGGGGGGGTCGCCTACGACGCGCCGCATGACCCGAACGCCAAGCCAGCATCGCCCGGGACGGAATTCAAGCTGTATCGCAATTACGATGAGGCGCAGTCGGCCGGCTACCGCGACCGGCTCGACTTCGTCACCTACTTCGAGGCTTCCGCGCGCGGCCTGTCCAAGGGCGCTGCCGTCGACTTCTTCGGCATCCAGGTCGGCACCGTCCAGAACGTCGAACTTGATCTCAACCCGGCCACCGCACAGACACGCGTGAAGGTCAGCTTCCAGATCCAGCCGGAACGGATCGCGCTGAGCAACCCGAACAACGACAAAGAGGATCCCATCGAGGTCGCACGCCGGTTGGTCGCGCATGGCATGCGGGCGCAACTCCAGACCGCGAGTTTCCTGACGGGCAGCATGGTGCTGACGCTCAATCTCGACAAGAACGCGGAACCCGCCGAGCTGACGCAGCAGAATGGCCAGTGGGTCATCCCCAGCGAGGGAGGCGGGCTGGACAGCATCCTGAGCTCGGTCAGCAACATCGCCAACAAACTCGACCGCGTCCCGCTCGACGAGATCGGCAACAACCTGAACCGCACGCTGCGCTCTGCCTCGACGGCCATGGCGAGCGTCGGCGACCTCGCAAATCACGCCAATAGTGGGCTGAGCCCGGCCTTTGCGCGCCTGCCGGCGATCACGTCCTCGCTCGAGCAGGCGGTTACTCGAGCCGACCGCGTGCTGACGTCGCTGGACCGCGGCTACGGCAAAGACTCCGAAACTCAAAGGGAACTGTCTCGCGCAATGGTACAAGTGGGTGATACGGCGCGATCGATCCGGCAACTCGCCGACTTCCTGGACCGGCATCCGGAAGCCCTGCTGCGCGGCCGGGCGGGTGCGCAATGAGGCGACGGACCCTAGTGTTGGCGACGCCGGCGTTGCTGGTTGCGGCCTGCTCGTCGCCGGACCCGAGTTACTACACCCTGGCGCCGATCCGCGGCGCTGCCCTGCCCGGTGCGCCCTCACTCGTCGAACTGCGGCGCCCCGGCATTGCTGGATATCTCGACCGGTCGGAGATCACGCGGTCCAACACGCCCTACCAGCTGAAGGTGGCGACGGGCGAGCGATGGGGTGAACCGTTCGGCGACATGGTCGGCCGGGTCTTGGCGGAAGACCTGAACAGTCGCCTCGCCGGCAGCAGCGTGTTCACCTCGGCCGGGGCGATCTCTGCCGATGCGGGGGCGCGGGTGGAGATCGACATCCAACGGTTCGACGCCGATGCAGGCGGGCAGATCGTGCTGGCGGCGCAGGTGGCCATCACCCGCAACAACAACCGCGCCGAGCCGATCACACGGCCCATCCGCGTGATGATCACCCCGGCCGGGCCGTCCACCGCGGCTTACGTGGCCGCGATGAGCCAGGCGCTGGCTCGCGCGTCGGACGACATCGCCGCGCTTCTTCGGCGCCGTTAGGCCCGGTCAGGCAATCGCGGGTGCGCGCTCCGCGGCGGCGCGGGCCCAGGCCATAGCGACGTCCTCCTCGAAGAGCTCGGCAAGCTTCTTCATGACGGTGCCGCCCAACTCCTCGGCGTCCACGATCGTCACCGCCCGGCGGTAGTAGCGGGTCACGTCGTGGCCGATGCCGATGGCGATCAGCTCCACCTGGTCCCGGCTCTCGATCTCGTGGATCACCTGGCGCAAATGCTTCTCGAGATAGTTGCCCGGGTTGACCGAGAGCGTGCTGTCGTCGACCGGCGCGCCGTCGCTGATCACCATCAGGATGCGGCGGTGTTCAGGGCGGTTGATCAACCGCCGATAGGCCCAGAGCAGGGCTTCGCCGTCGATGTTCTCCTTCAGCAGCCCTTCCCGCAGCATGAGGCCGAGATTCTTGCGGGCGCGGCGCCAGGGGGCGTCGGCACTCTTGTAGATGATGTGGCGGAGGTCGTTCAGACGTCCGGGGTTGCGCGGCTTGCTGTCCTGCACCCAACGCTCCCGGCTCTGGCCGCCCTTCCAGGCGCGCGTCGTGAAGCCAAGGATCTCGACCTTGACGGCGCAGCGCTCGAGCGTGCGGGCCAGGATGTCGCCGCACATCGCGGCCACCGTGATGGGCCGGCCCCGCATGGAGCCCGAATTGTCGATCAGCAGGGTCACGACCGTATCCCGGAAATCGGTCTCGCGCTCGCGCTTGTAGGAGAGCGAGATGAGCGGATTGACGATCACGCGGGCGAGGCGGCCGGCGTCGAGCATACCTTCCTCAAGATCGAATTCCCAGGCGCGGGTCTGTTGGGCCATGAGCCGCCGCTGCAGCCGGTTGGCGAGCTTGCTGACGACTCCCTGCAAATGCTGCAGTTGCTGGTCGAGCTGCTGGCGCAGGCGGGTCAGTTCCTCCGGGTCGCAGAGGTCTTCCGCGTCGATCTCCTCGTCGTTGGCGCGGCTGTAGGCGCGATAGGCTTGGTGATCGTCGGCCACCGGCTTCTCGCGACGCTGCTGCGGGCCGCCCGGGCGATCTTCGCCTTCGGCCGTCGCCGCGTCGTCATCGGCCTCGTCCTGGCCTTCCTCCTCGGCGGTATCGGCCTCCATCTCCTCGGGCTGCGCGCCGAGCATGGACTCCGCGTCACTCTGCTGGTCGCCCTGCTGCTGCTCCTGGTTGTCCTGGGCGCCGCTTTCTTCGCCGCCCTGATCCTGCTCGTCCTCGTTCGGCTCCGGCTCGCTCTCTACCTCGGCTTCGGCCAGGTCGAGGGCGGCCAGCAACTTGCGAGCCGAGCGGGTGAACTTGCTCTGGTCGAGCTGATTATCGGCCATTTCGGCCAGTGCCTGTTCGGCGGCCGGGCCCAACGTGTCGCGCCAGCTCTCCAGGATGCGCTTGGCCGCTTCGGGCGAGTCCTGGCCCGACATCCGCTCGCGCGCCAGCAGCCCGAGCGCCGCCGGCAACGGCAGCTGGTCCTTACGGGTCATGCGGTCGAAGCCCTCGGCCTCGCATTCCTCCTGCAGCCGCGCCCGCAGATTCTCGGACACACCCGCCATGTGGCGGGCACCGACCACTTCGCAGCGCGCCTGCTCGAGCGCGTCATAGACGTCCTTGGCCTCGCGTCGGCCCGGGCTGCGGGCTGCGTGGACGGCGTCGTCGTGGTGACGAAGGCGGAGCGCGACGCTATCGGCGGCGCCGCGCAGCTTGGCCATCTCGTTGGGCGGCAACGACCGGGTCGGCAGCGGCAGACGCGCCCGTTTCCCGACCAGGCCGGACGGACCCGGCTGGAAGGCGACCTGCACGTCCGGCGTCTGGGCGACCGCCCGAAGCGCTCCGGCCGTGGCGCGCTTGAAATCTTCGGTGCGCGCGTTGTCCTTGTTGTTCGACCCGGACATCAGAGTCCTTTGCGGGGCGCCAGCAGCCCCGTCGGCAGCTCCTCGTTGAAGCAGCGCTGATAATATTCAGCCACCGTGCTGCGCTCGGCTTCGTCGCACTTGTTGAGGAAGGTGAGCCGGAAGGCGAAGCCGATGTCGCCGAAGATGCGGGCATTCTCGGCCCAGGTCATCACCGTGCGGGGCGACATCACCGTCGAGATGTCGCCATTGATGAACCCGGCGCGGGTGAGGTCGGCCAGCGCGACCATGCTCTCGACCTGCTTCTTCTTGGCCTTGTCGTCCGCAGAGTAGCCGGACTTCGCCATCACGATCGCGGTTTCCTGCGCGTGCGGCAGATAGTTGAGCGTGGCGACGATGTTCCAGCGGTCCATCTGGCCTTGGTTGATCTGCTGGGTGCCGTGATACAGGCCGGTCGTGTCGCCGAGACCCACCGTGTTGGCCGTGGCGAACAGGCGGAAGCTCGGGTGCGGGCGAATGACCTTGTTCTGGTCGAGCAGCGTCAGCCGCCCCTCAACCTCGAGCACGCGCTGGATGACGAACATGACGTCCGGCCGCCCCGCGTCGTATTCGTCGAACACCAGGGCGCAGGCGTGCTGCAGGGCCCAGGGCAGGATGCCTTCCCGAAATTCGGTGATCTGCTTCCCGTCCTTCAGGACGATGGCGTCCTTGCCGATCAGGTCGATGCGGCTGATGTGGCTGTCGAGGTTGACGCGGATGCATGGCCAGTTCAGCCGCGAGGCCACCTGCTCGACATGGGTCGATTTGCCGGTGCCGTGATAGCCCTGGATCAGCACGCGACGGTTGAAGGCGAACCCGGCTAGGATCGCCAGTGTCGTCTCACGGTCGAACCTATAGCCGGTGTCGATCTCCGGGACATGCTCGGTCGGGACCGAGAAGGCCGGCACCATCATGTCGGTGTCGATGCCGAACACGTCGCGCGCCGATACGGTCCTATCCGGCACGTTGATCGCCGAAGTCGGGGTGGAACGAGCGTCAGCCAGGGCAGCGATATTGTTCATCAACAGGGGTGTCCCATACCAATCCGAGAAGGAGGCGACCGTGAGGGAAAAGACTACGCCCCTCGCGACCCCGGCGGAAGGTCAGCCAGTCGCCGCCATTCTGGGCTCCGTGGTCAAATAGTGCCGAACTGCGGCATATGCGAGGTTGATGGTCTTTAGCCGTTCTTCGGCCGCCCGGTCACCCCCGTTGGCGTCCGGGTGGTGCCGCTTGGCTAGTTCCTTGTAGCGCGCCTTCAGAACTTCCATCGAGACGGGCCATTCCAGCCCCAAAGTCTGCACCGGCTCGCGCATCGCCTGGGGCATGCGCGTCTCCGGTGTGGGCGGGTAGCCTTTCTGGCCGCGTTTGATCTTGCCGGTCTGCAGAAGCTCCAGCGGGTCGCGCAGGTCCGTCTCGTCGAACGTGCGCGTGCCGTTGGTGCCGAGCGGCCAGGTCGGGCGCTGCCAGGCGGTGTCGTAGCGGGTCTGCTGCTCGATTTGGCCGGGCGTCATGCCTTTGTAGAAGTCCCAGCTGGCATTGTAGGCGCGCACGTGCTCGAGACAGAACCAGTGGTAGTCGTTCAGCGTGTCGCGCGATTTCGGGGCCCTGTATTCCCCCGACTCTGGGCAAGCAGGGAAGTCGCAGGAGCGGCCCGGCGCGTCCGGGTCGGGCGCGTAGGCCCGGGGACGCGTGGAAGGGCGGCGGGTCATCACCGAGTTATGTGCGTTCGGGGTAGCGCGCGGCAAGACCCGCCGTTAGATGACGCCTATGACGAACCGAGTTGTCCGAATAGAAGCCGCGCTGCGCGCCCACCTCGCGCCCACGATCCTGCAGATTGCAGACGATAGCGCCAAGCACGCGGGCCACGCCGGCGCCCGCGCGGGGGGAGAGACACACTATAGCGTCACGGTCGTGTCCGAGCGGTTTGCCGGTTTGAACCGGGTCGCGCGGCACCGTTTGGTCAATGAGGCTCTCGGCGCGGAGTTCGCGGCCGGGCTGCACGCGCTGGCACTGACGCTCAAGGCGCCGGGGGAGGTCGCCTAGGCCGAGGAGGCTTCGCTCTCCGCGGCGTCGCGCTGAGCGTAATATTCGGGCCAGGTGCGGCGGGCGATGAGGCCGCCATCGGCGTAGGCCATACAGGTGTTGAGTTGGGCGGGCCGGTTGCCGGCGGCGCTGGCGGCCTGCATGCGCTGGCGCACCACCGTCTGCAGGGCGACCGTGCCCATTTGGCCGAGCAACTCGCGCAGGTGGGTGCAGCCCTTGATGCCGCCGATCCGTTCATTGGCCGCCCGCAGGAAGCCCCGCCCGATCGTCAACCCGGCCAGGTCGCCGAAGTTCTCCGCCGCGGCCGGACAGGCGAAATAGGGGCCGAACTCGGTCGCGGCTTCGAAGGCGTGGATCAGCATCGCGCTATCATAGGTCATGCGCGACAGCATTCCGTGCAGTGGCACGCCCGGCGTGATCTCGCCGCGATCCTCGTTGGTGAATACGTAGGTTTTGGTATCGGTCAGGCTCGCCTCGACCTCGAACAGGCCATCCTCGCGCTCGTAGCCGCAGAGCTCGATCGCGCGGGTGTGCAAGCGGCGGCGGGGAGCGGGCGAACTCAGGGGCATGGCGAACTCACGATCGGCTTTCCAGGAAACGCGCCATGCGGACGGCGGTGTGGCCGCGGCTGGCGCGCAGGCTCGGCATGATGAGCAGGGTGTCATCGTGCGGCGTGCGGATCTCGAGGCCGCCGTCGAGCGCGATCAGGGTGTTGCGCTCGGGGATGACGTCGCCGCCGCGATAGGGTTGCAGGAACGTGAAGCCGCTGGTCGACGCGGTCACCGCCAAGGTCACTTCCGCACAACGCGGCCTCGCGCGCGGCGTCGGCATGGCGGCCATCCCGGCCAGGCCGAGCATCGCGGCGACGCAATCCTGCATGACCGCGACCGTCTCCTGGCGCCAGTGTTGCCCCGCCTCGACCAGGCATGCGGCGGCTTTGCCCGACCCGGTGAAGCGCGGGTAGTCGATCAGCCGCGGCCCCGTCGCATGGCCGTGGTCGGCGACGACGAGGTCGGGCACGCCGAGCGACAGGCCGAGCGCGCGGCCGGCCTGGCCCGGGCCGCACAGCAGCAGGGGGTCGCTCGGCCAGAGCATGGAGTGCAGGTCGAGCAGCAGGTCGGCCTGGTCGATCATTGGCCGCAGCGCCCGCGCACGGTCGAGCTCGCTGCTGCCGCGCGGGCCGTCGAGCACGGCCGGGTCCCAGACGCGGTTGAGGTCTTCGTCGATGAAGCGGGACGCGGTGGGCTGCTCCGGGTCGAACCGGTCGAACGCGGACAGATTGGCGAAGATGATCGTCAGGGTGCCGCGGGCGGGGCGGAACTGCTCGCGCATGATCCGGTCGAGCACGATGGCGCCGGCGATCTCGTTGCCGTGCAGCAAACCGAGCAGCACGACGTGCGGACCCGGTTCCGGGCCCCGGACGGTGGTGACGCCGGGAACGCCGGTATTGCCGGCGAGCCAGGGATGGAGATCGGGCGGGCTCAACTCCACGGGGAATTGCGGCACGACGCCGGGGATGAGGGTAGCGGAGCCCATGCAGGGTGCCACTCTACAGGTCTGCTCCACGGCGGCAAATGCCGTGACTGGGCCGAGGCGGCGCCCCGGGCCCACGAGCGTGTCGGGCGGCTAACTCGGCCGGAAATTGTAACGGTCGGCCAGCCAGCGCCGGAGCGACAGCATGGCGCTGGTCTCGAGCGTGACGCTGGCGAGTTGCGCGGCGACCTGCCCGGCATCGGCCTGGTGCACGATGGCGGCTGCGGCGGCGTCGCGCACGCTTGCAGTGTCGTCCAACGAATTGCAGCCGCGCCGCCACCACGCCAGCACGGTCGCGGGCGCCACCAACGGCAGCACCAGGGCGACTTCGAGGGCGGACGCTGCGGCAACGGCCCGGTAGGCCGGGAGGAGGTTAGTGTCCGACGGCGGCAACCCGCCGAACAGTTCGGACGCTAGCGGCACGTTGGCGAAGCCGCCGTTGCGGGCCCGCGACAGCGCAAAAGCGGGCCGCCAGCCCTGGCTGAGCAGTGCCTGGCTGTCGCGTAGTGCAGCTCCGCGCAGGTAGACCGCGTCGACGTCGGCCCGGGCGAGGGCGTTATCCGGCCTTGCCGGCGCCGGCACGGCTTCGATCCCCATCAGCTCCAAGGCGAGCAGCGCCTCCAGTTCCGGGCCGGCGACGCTCCGCACTGCAAGCCGCACGGACCGGCCGGGGACGAGTGGCGCGCGGCTGGCGACGATCGCGCCCGTGATGCCGCCCCAGAGCGGCGCCCAGGTTCCCGCATCGAACTGTGCCCGCGTGTCGCCGACGAGCCAGGCCAGCAAGGCCGTGCCGGGCAGCAGCAGCGCGGTGGCCCCGTCCGGGTTGGTGCGGGCCTGAAACTGGTTGATTCCGGTGACGCCGTCGGCGCCGCCGACGTTCTGCAAGGATAGCTTTCCGCTGCCGAGCAACTCGCGGCCGAGCGGGGGCGCGATCACATCGGCCCAGTGATCGACTTGGCTGCCCGCCGGTCCTGCGACGAGCAGCGAGGGTTGTGCGGGCAGGCTCGCTGGCGCGGCTTGGGCGGCGGCCGCTCCCGCCACCAGCGCCGCGCCGGCGCCGATCGCCCGTCGGCGCGTGATCGATCGCCTCATCACGGTTCCCTCCTTCTTGATTGCGAGCGCTATAACACCGTTACGATCAGGAGTCGTAGGTCACGAGGGCTTCGAACGGCAGACCGATCCGGTCGCGGCCGCCGAGAAAGGAAAGTTCGATCAGCGCCGCGGCGGCCGGCACGTCCGCCCCCACCTGGCGCAGCAGATCGGCCGCCGCTCGCATGGTGCCGCCGGTTGCCAGAAGGTCGTCGAGCAGCACGACACGCTGGCCCGGCGCGACGGCGTCCGCCTGGATCTCGATGCGGTCCTGCCCGTATTCGAGCGCGTAATCGAGCCCGACCACCTGCCCCGGCAGTTTGCCGCGCTTGCGCAGCATGACGAAGCCGCAGTTGAGCCGGGTCGCGAGCGGGGCGGCAAGCAGGAATCCGCGCGATTCGATCCCGGCGAGCAACGAGGGCCGTTGTTTGGCGACCAGATCAGCCAACCGGTCCACGGCGACCTGCCACGCTTGCGGATGTCGCAACAGGGTCGAGATGTCGTAGAACAGGATACCTGGTTTGGGGAAATCCGGAACTCCCCTGATATGGTCCTTAAGATTCATCACCACCGCCTCGAAAGCGCCGCCGCTCTATCGCGCCGGGGCCGGGGCGGCAACCGAGGCGCCACCAGCCGATGTCCAGAGTCCCCGCCGCCACGACCGCCGCCCTGCTGTTCGTCTTCGTCTACGTGATCGCCGCCGTCGTCCTGCCGGATCACCTGCCGATGATGCCATGGCCGGTCGAGGCGCTTTATTGGTGCGTTGCCGGGCTGGTTTGGGTTTTTCCGGTGCGATGGCTCATGTTGTGGTCCGTTCACAAGCGCTGAGGGGTTCACCTCGGCGTCATCACACGGCAACATGGATGTCATAAGGCGCCGGTAAGGCGCTTGGACCATCAGGGAGAACCACTATGTTCCGCCGCACTCTTCTGGCCGGCGCCGCCGCGCTGGCCGCCAGCCCCGTTCTGGCTCAAAGCGGCGGCCGCACGCGGGTCGTCTTCTGGCATGCGATGAATGCGCCGCTCGGCGACGAAGTGAACAAGCTGGTGACGGCTTTCAACGCGAGCCAATCTGAGGTCGAGGTCGTGCCGGTGTTCAAGGGCACCTATCCAGAAACACTGACCGCCGCGATCGCGGCCTGGCGGGCGGGCCAGGCGCCGAACCTGGTGCAGATGTTCGAGGTCGGCACCGGGTCGATGCTCGCGGCCGGGCCGGCGGTCAAGCAGCTATGGGAGCTCGCCAAGGAAACCGGCGTCGCGCTCGACCCGGCGCAGTATATCGGGGCCGTGCGCGGCTACTATAGCCTGCCCGACGGCCGGCTGGCCTCCGCGCCGTTCAACTCGAGCACCGCAATGTATTGGGTCAACGCTGACCAGTTCGAGAAGGCGGGCCTCGACCCGGCCAAGCCGCCCACCACGTGGGACGAGTTCACCAGCGCCGCCCAGGCGCTGAAGACCAAGGCGGGAGCCGCCATGCCGTCAACGACCGCTTGGTTCGCCTGGATCCAGTTCGAGCAGTTCGCCGCCATCCACAACATTCCCTACGCGACCGAGGAAAACGGCTTCAAGGGATTGAACACCGAGCTGCTGATCAACAAGCCTCCGTTCGTGCAGCATCTCAACCGCTTGCTGGAGATGTCGAAGGAGGGGACCTTCAAATACACCGGTCGCGACAACGCGCCGGACCCGATTTTCTCCTCAGGACAAGCTGCGATGACCTTCAACTCGTCGGGCTCGCGCGCCGAAATCGCGAAGAACGCCAAATTCAAGTGGCGCGAGGCGCTGCTGCCGTACGATCCCTCGCTGATCAAGGAACCGATCAACTCCGTCATCGGCGGCGCGAGCCTTTGGGCGATGACCGCGCCCAACCGGAGCGCGGCCGAGTACAAGGGCGCG
>JAVVHH010000067.1:0-20183 GCA_032249615.1 Acetobacteraceae bacterium | reverse complement strand
ATGCGCCTTCCTATTCGGCCCCGGTGGGCATCGGCGAGGTCATGACGGGGGAGGTCGTAGGCCGGGTGACAGCCTCCCGCGCGGCCGGGTTCTCGGTGGGCGATCTCGTCGCTGGCCGGACCGGCTGGCAGGAATGGGCCGTTGGCGACGCGAAAACCGTGCGGAAGATCGCCGAGACCGGCTCGCCGCCCTCGACCGCGCTGGGCGTGCTTGGGATGCCGGGCATGACGGCCTGGGCTGGTCTGCACAATATCGGGCAGCCCAAAGCAGGCGAGACGGTGGTGGTTGCCGCGGCAAGCGGGCCGGTGGGCTCGCTCGTCGGACAAATCGCCAAGTTGCGCGGGGCGCGTGCCGTCGGTGTCGCGGGCGGGGCGGATAAATGCGCCTATGTGGTCGGTGAGCTCGGCTTCGATGCCTGCATCGACCATCGTGACCCGGCCATGGGCGAGCGGCTGGCCGAAGCCTGCCCGCAAGGGATCGACGTGTATTTCGAGAACGTCAACGGCGCGGTCTGGGACGCGGTGTTCCCGCTACTGAACCCGTTCGCGCGGGTGCCGGTGTGCGGCCTCGTCGCGAACTACAACAAGACGGAACTGCCGGCCGGGCCGGACCGGACGCCGCTGCTGTTCCGAGCGACGCTGACGAAGCGGTTGCGGATTCAAGGCTTCATCGTGTGGGATTTCGCATCGCAGGAGCCCGACTTCCTCGCCGAGATCGCGCCGCTGGTGAAGAGCGGCGCGATCAAGCATCGGGAGGATGTGAGCGAGGGGCTCGAGCGCGCGCCCGAGGCGTTCATCGGCATGCTGAAGGGGCGCAACTTCGGCAAGACGCTCGTGCACATCGCCGATTAGAGCAACATCCGGCCGAACCGACCCGGTTCGGCCGGATAAAATTGCCCTGCTCACAAGGGATAGAGCACTACTTCCGAGCCAATTGGCTCCGAAGTCTAGCTGCCGAGGAGCTGGCCCCCGTCCACCGCGATGCTCTGCCCCGTGATCCAGCTTGCGCGGCGGGAGGCCAGGAATACGATCAGTTCGGCGACCTCCTCCGGATGGCCCATGCGGCCGAACGGGATCTGCGCCAGCGTGGCGTTATAGAGTTCGGGGTTGTCGCGCCGGCGCTGGTCCCAAACGCCGCCGGGAAACTCGATCGAGCCTGGGGCGACCGCGTTGGCGCGGATGCCGCGGTCGGCCAGGATGCGGGCCTGGCTTGCCGTGTAGGAGTCGATCGCCGCTTTGATGGCGGCATAGGGCGGGTTCCGCTTCGTGGCGCGCAGGGCGGAGATGCTGGAGACGTTGACGATGGCGGCGTCGCCGGCGCGCTCGAGGTAGGGAAGCGCGGCGTGGCTGGCGCGGACGGTCGCGAGCATGTCGACGTTGAAGGAGGCTGCCCAGCCCGCGTCGTCGTCGGTGGCGGCGAAGCCGGATGCGTTGTTGATCAGGACGTTGATGCCGCCCATCGCGTCCGCCGCGGCGGGGATGAAGCGGGCGATGTCGTCGGCGACCGCCAGGTCGACCGGGCTGGCGAAGGCCGTGGGTGCGCCGGCGGCCTCGAGCTCCCTGCGGGTCGCTTCGAGAGCCTCGGCCCCGCGTGCGCAGATCGCGACCGACGCGCCCGCGCGGGCGAAGGCCAGCGCCGCCGACCGCCCGATGCCGCGGCTTCCGCCCATTACGATCACGCGCCGCCCGGTGAATTCGCCCATGCTTGTCCTCCCTATCGGCGCGACAGGAGCGCAAACCGGCGCTGGCGGCAAGCGGCGCATCCCGTATAGTCGCGGCAAAACGACGGGAGCGAATGGTTGCCATGTGGAGTCCTGCGACCTTCTATCCCGACCCGGCGGTGCACATTCTCGAGCCGAGCTTCCTGAAGTATCGGGTGACGCTGGCGGCCGTTGAGCGCTTGGCGACGGGGCTGCGGTGGGCAGAGGGTCCGGTCTGGTTCGGCGATGCGCGGCATTTGCTGGTCAGCGACATTCCGAACAACCGGATCCTCAAATGGGATGAAGAGACGGGCCTGCTCAGCAACTTCCGGCGTCCGAGCAACTTCGCCAACGGCAACACGCGGGATGGGGAAGGGCGGCTGGTGACGTGCGAGCACGGCGGCCGCCGGGTCACGCGGACGGAGCATGGCGGCCGGATCACCGTTTTGATGGACCGGTTCGAGGGCAGGCGGCTGAACTCGCCGAACGACGTCGTGGTGAAGTCCGACGGGTCGATCTGGTTCACCGATCCGCCGTTCGGGCTGCTGAGCGACTACGAGGGCGAGCGAGCGGCGCAGGAGCTGCCGGAAAGCGTCTACCGCCTCGACCCGGCGACCGGACGAGCGACGGTTCTGGAGGACAGCGTGCCGGGGCCGAACGGGCTCGCGTTCTCGCCGGACGAGAAGACGCTCTACCTCGTCGCCAGCCGGGCAAACCCGCGCGAAATCCTAGCCTACGACGTGGCGGACGCAGGGACCCTGTCGAACCGGCGGGTGTTGATCGATGCCGGGCCGGGCGGGACGCCGGATGGCTTCCGGGTCGACGAGGATGGCAATCTCTGGTGCGGCTGGGGCATGGGCACGCCGGAGTTGGACGGGGTGATGGTGTTCGATCCGGCTGGCACGCCGATCGGCCGCATCGCGCTGCCGGAACGGTGCGCCAATCTGTGTTTCGGCGGGCTGAATCGCAACCGGCTATTCATGGCGGCGAGCCAGTCGATCTACTCGCTCTATGTGAATACACGGGGCTGCCGGTAGCCCGGGCCGCCGACATCGGGCATGAGGTGGCGATGAGTGACGCCGCGATCGTGCCCGCCCCGCCCGGGACCAACATACACCTGGACAGTGAGCGGCCGATCACGTTGTGCCTGATCCTCGCCGCGTTCATCGCGACGTGGTTCGCCTTCGGCGTCCTGACAAGCGGGGGCAAGGCCCTGCACAACGACATGACCGAGGCCTATGTCTGGGGCCGGGAATTCCAGTTGGGGTACAACCAGCATCCGCCGTTCTGGGCCTGGATCGCGGGCCTATGGTTCATGGTGTTCCCGCGCACGGACTGGCCGTTCGTTCTGTTGGCGGTGGTCAATTCCGCAGTCGGGCTGATTGGCGCGTGGCGGCTGATCGGATTGTTCGCCAGGGGCTGGCTGCGACGGGCGGCCATGCTCCTGCTGCTCTGCACCCCGTTTTACACGTTCAAGAGTTACAACTTCAACGCCAACTCGATCTTCCTCGCGCTTTGGCCTTGGACCTACTACTTCTTCATCCAGTCGCTGGAAAACCGACGAGCAGCCCCGTCTGCGCTATTCGGGATGATGGTTGGTCTTTGCCTGCTCTCCAAATACTACACCATCGTTCTCATCCTGACCTGCCTCCTCGCGTCGTTCGCGCACCCGGATTGGCGGCTGTACTACCGATCGGCACGACCGCGGGTCGCCGTGGGGATCGCCGCGCTGCTGTTCTTGCCCCATGTCGTCTGGGCTGCCCTGTCCCATGCCCCTCCGGTCGAGTATGCGCTGGGGATCACCGGGCTCGGCCTACCATTGGTAATCGAGAACAGCTTCGCGTTCCTGCTCGAGATCACCGCATTCCACGGTGTCGTCATCGGCATCGTCCTGCTGTCGCGCCGCTGGAAGCGGGCAGGGGCGGCATCGGTGCCGGCCGAAGATCCGGTGCGCGGGCGGTTCCTCACCCTGCTCGTCTTTCTGCCCGTGATGTTCACGGTCCTGTTCGGCCTCGTGTTCGAACTCAAGATCGGGGGGAAGATGACCATCGGGATTTTTCCGCTGGTCCCGCTCTGGCTGCTACTGATGCTCGGCGCCGTCGACATGAGACGCTGCTTCAAGGTCGCGGCGTTCGTCTGCATTGCCACGTCCGCTGGTGCGCTCCTGGCCGCGCCCGGGTTCACGATGTACACCTTCGAGCATCCAGGGCGTGACCCGGCTTACCTGCTACCGCAGAAGGAACTTGCCGATGTCGCCACCCGGCTGTGGCACACCGAGACCAACGCCCCACTGCGCCTGGTCGGCGGCAGCAAGTTCATCGGCAACGCGGTCGCGTTCTACAGCGAGGACCATCCTTCGGCCTTCGTTCTGCTGAGTTTCCGTGAGGCTCCCTGGGTCACGCCCGCCCTCCTGCATCGCGAAGGCCTGCTGGCCGTATGCCTGCACGACGACCCCGATTGCATCGAGATCGCGGAACATCTGGCCGAGGCCGATACTAAGCGCTCGGTTCTCTCGCTTCAGCACGAGTATCTGGGCGCGCGGGAGGCGGCGGTGCCCATCGACGTGTTCATCACGCCGCCGCACGGCAGCTAGTGCCGGCACTGCCTCAGGAAAGGTCAGTGGCGGCGGGCAGTCCGGGCAGGCCCGTCGCGGCAAGAACGGCGTTGAGAACCGCGGCCTCGGCGACCCGGGCGGTCATGATGCCGAGGGTGAGCATGTTGCCCGGAAGGCCGCTCAGGCCGGTGGCGAGCGCGAACATCGTATCGCCGTCCCACATCGTGTGAGACGGATCGATTGCGCGGGCGAGCCCGTCATGGGATTGTTGGGCGAGCTTGCGGGCTTGCGCCTTGGTCAGCACCGCGTCGGTCGCTACCACCCCGATGGTGGTGGCCATGCCGACTTGGAGCGCAGGGGGCAGGTCGCCGCGGAGGATGGCCTCGGCGGCGCCGGTGCTGCGGCTGCCGTCGGCGTTCCGCAGCCCGGCGAGGACCGTGTTGGTCGCGGGGTCGCGCACGTCGCCGACGGCATTGACGGCGACGATCGCGCCTACGGTGACCTTGCCGACCCGAACCGAAGCGGTGCCGATCCCGCCCTTCATGGCGCGCGCCATCCCGAACAGCTTACCGACGGTCGCGCCAGTGCCGGCGCCGACGGAGCCTTGGCGGGGAGCCTCGGCCGACGCGGCCGCGCATGCGGCGAAACCGGACGCGGCATCGGGACGGATCGCCGGGTCACCGACCCCGAGGTCGAATAGGATCGCGGCGGGGACGATGGGCACGATGGCCGGGCCGGCGCGGTAGCCGATGCCGTGTTCCTCGAGGTAGCGCATCACCCCGGTTGCTGCGTCCAGACCGAAGGCGCTGCCGCCGGAAAGCAGGATCGCGTGAACCTTCTCCACGAGGTTGCTCGGATCGAGCAGGTCGGTTTCTCGGGTGCCGGGCGCAGCACCGCGGACATCCACGCCGCCGACCGCGCCGGCTTCAGCCATGATGACGGTGCAGCCGGTCGGGCGCCTCGTTTCCGTGTAGTGCCCGACCTTGATCCCGGGGACGTCGGTGATGGATCCGCCTAGCCGCCGGGCCGGCTGAGCGGAAGAGGCGCCGGGCAGGAGCGCGGAGGCCGCCACGGCGGTGATTGCCGCGCGCCTGCCCGTTGCCATCAGGCCGCTTTGGCGCCGTGGAGCGCCTGCCAGACCCGCTCCGGCGTGGCCGGCATGTCGATCGTCCTGGCTCCGGCGCTCCGGAGCGCGTCGACGATGGCGTTGATCATCGCCGGCGGGCTGCCGACCGCCCCGGCCTCGCCGGCGCCCTTTACCCCGAGCGGATTGCTCTGGCAGGGCACCTCGATGAGGTCGACTTCGATGTCCGGCAGGTCGGAGGCGCGCGGGAGGGTGTAGTCCATCAGGCTCCCGGACAGGAGCTGGCCGGAGCCCTGATCATAGACCGTGTGCTCCATGACGGCCTGCCCGACACCCTGGGCGACGCCGCCATGCACCTGGCCCCGCACGATCATCGGGTTCACCGCCTTGCCGACGTCGTCGCATACGATGTAGCGGGCCGTGGTGATCGAGCCGGTCTCGGGATCAATCTCGACCTCGGCCATGTGGCAGCCGTTGGGATAGGTGTGCGCGCTGATCTGAGCGATCTCGGCGGCATCGAGCTGGGTTGCGCCATCCCGACCGCGCTGATGGGCGGCAAGAGCCAGGATGTCCATCCCGCGGTCGGTGCCGGCGATCGAGAAGCGCCCGTTCTCGAACACGATGTCGGCCACGGCGGCCTCGAGCGCTTCGGAGGCCGCTTGCTTGCCCTTCTCGATCACGCTGGCGGCGGTGACAAGGATGGCTTGGCCCTCCGAATAGAGCGAGCGGGCACCGCCGGTGCCACCGCCGACCGGAATGGTATCCGTGTCACCCTGCTTGATCCGGATCTTGTCCGGGTCGATCCCGAGCTGGTCTTCCATGAGCTGGACATAGGCGGTCTCGTGGCCCTGCCCGGTGCTCTGGGTGCCGACGAACACGTCCACGAAGCCATCTTCGGCAAAGCGGATTTCCGCGCGCTCGGTATCGGCGCCGCCCGTGGCCTCGAGGTAGTAGGCCATCCCGATCCCGCGCTTGCGGCCGTGCCTCTCGCTTTCGCTGCGGCGGGCTTGGAACCCGGCCCAATCGATCTTTTCCATCGCGTGGTCGAGAACCTTGTGGAAATCGCCGCTGTCATAGAGCTGGTCCATGGCGGAGCGGTACGGCATCGCCGAGGGCGGGACCATGTTGCGCTTGCGCAGTTCGACCCGGTCGATGCCGAGATCGTAGGCGGCGGTGTCGATCAGCCGCTCGACGAGGTAGTTGCTTTCCGGGCGACCGGCGCCGCGATAGGCGTCCACGGGGACGGTGTTGGTTAACACGCCGATGACGTTGGCGTAAGCGGATTGGAACCCGTACACGCTGGCCAGGACCTTGGTGCCGGCGCCGGTCGGGATGAAGGGGGCGTAGGTGCTGAGATAGGCGCCCATGTTGGCGACGTTACGCGTCCTGATGGCGAGGAATTTGCCGTCCTTGTCGAGCGCGATCTCGCCCTGCGTGATGTTGTCGCGTCCGTGGGTATCGCAGAGGAACGCTTCGGAGCGCTCGCTGGTCCACTTGACGGGACGGCCCAGCTTACGGGCGGCGTAGCAGGTCAGCGCATGCTCGGCGTAGAGGAACAGCTTCATGCCGAAACCGCCGCCGACGTCGGGGGTCACGACGCGGAACTTGTCGGCGCCCACCTTGAACACCGCGTCGCCGAGCAGCGTCTTAATGCCCCAACCGCCCTGCGTGTTGGTGGTCAGCGTCCAGCGCTCGCCGTCGAAGTCGGCCAGTGCGGCCCGCGCCTCCATCGAGTTCACGACGATACGGTTGTTGACGACCGTCAGCTTGGCCACGTGGGCGGCTTGGGTGAACAGCTCGTCTGTCTTCGCCTTGTTGCCGGTCTCCCAGTCGAAGACGATGTTCCGGGAGATGTCGGGCCAAACCTGCGCGGCATCCGGGTCCATCGCGGCGCCGAGGTCGGTGATGCTCGGCAGCATGTCGTACTCGATATCGACGAGCTCGGCGGCGTCGCGCGCCTGCTGGTGCGTTTCGGCGACGATGAAGGCAACGGGATCACCGACATGGCGGACGGCGCCGTCGGCGAGAACGGGGTGCGGCGGATCGGCGCGGTCGGACCCGTCACGGTTTTTCAGCGGGATCCCGCAGGGCAGGTTGCCTATCCCGTCCGCCTTCAGCTCCGCCGCAGTGTAGATGCCGAGCACGCCGGGCGCCTGCCGGGCGGCGTCTGCGTTCAAGCGCGTGATCTTCGCGGCGGCGTAGGGGCTGCGCAGAACGATCCCGACCGCCGTGTCGGCAAGCGCGATGTCGTCGGTGTACCGCCCATGCCCGAGCAGAAGGCGAGGATCTTCGACGCGACGAACGGGCTGGGCGATGCCGAATTTGGCCATGGGGTGCTCCTCACCGGTGAGTTCAACATATTTGCCCGCATGGTGGCGCGCCAAGGGGGAGAAGACTAGGGCCGGGCCGCAGAACGAAGAAGGGCTGATCAAACCGAACGGTTCGATCAGCCCTGATGAGCGAGCGAGTGTAGAGCTTAGTGCGTGGCCTTCGCGCCCGCCCCACCACTCGCACCAGCGCCGCCCGCGCCCATGCCGGTCGAGGTGCCCGCGCCCACGTTCGAGCCGGTGTTGATGCCGGCGGTCGTGCCCCGGGTTCCGGCTCCGGTCGTCTGACCGGCCGTGCTGCTGCCCAGGGTTCCCGTTGAACCCAGCGCGTGAGTAGCGCTCGTCGCAGAGCTTCCAACTCCGCCCGTGGCGCTCGTCCCCTTGCCTCCTGCGGAGCCGGTCCCCGTGCTCCCCATAGAGCCCCCGCTGGCCCCGGCCGTCTGCGCCATGGCAGGCCCGGCTGCCAGGACGCCAGCGATCAGGAGGGCGGCAAGCGTCGAAAACATTATTTTCATTGCTTTTCTCCCGGTGTGTGTCACTCAGGAAGAAGCGCTTGCCGGCGGCCGGAGTTCGCCCGTTCACTTTAACCTTACGAGGAGTCCATTCAGTCGGCGGCATCCGCGTGTTCGCGGGGCGTGCTGCGGCCGGCGAAGCGGGCCTTTGTTCGCTCGCGGAGCGTTTGGAACCAGACATACAGCATCGGGATGAGGAAAATGCCGAGTGCCGAGGCCGCGAGCATGCCGGCGAACACCGGCGTGCCGACGTCGCGACGGCTGATCATGGCGGCGCCGTTGGCGGTGACCAGCGGCAACAAACCGAGCACGAAGGCGATCGACGTCATCATGACGGCGCGGAACCTCGTGGCTGCGCCGAGCCGGGCCGCCTCACGAATGCTCTTGCCGGCCTCGCGCTGCTCCTTGGCGAATTCGACGATCAGGATGCCGTTCTTGGCCGCCAGCGCAATCAACACGACCAGCCCGATCTGGCCGTAGAGGTCGAGCGACAGCCCGGCGATCAGCAGCCCGGCGAACGAGCCCAGGATACCCACCGTGACCGAGAGCAGCACCGGGATCGGGATGACCCAGCTCTCATACAGCGCTACCAGGAACAGGTAGGCGAACAGCACGGCCAGCCCAAGGATATAGGCGGTTTGGCCGGAGGCGGAGACTTCCTGGTAGGCGGTGCCGGTCCATTCGAAGGAGTAGCCGGCGGGTAGCACCCGCTTGCTGACGGCGGCCATCGCCGCCAGCGCCGTGCTGGACGAGACGCCGGGCTTCGGCGAGCCGCTGATGCTGATCGAGCGGTAGTTGTTGTAGCGGCTGATCGTTTGCGGACCGAGCACGATGCGGGCGGTGGCGATGCTGCGCATCGGGACCATCTGGCCCTTATCGTTGCGGACCTGGATTTGCCAGATGGAGGGTATGTCGGTCCGGTCGGCGGCCTCACCCTGTACGTTGACCTGCCAAACGCGCCCGAACAGGTTGAAGTCGTTGACGTAGATGCCGCCCAGCGTGGCCTGGAGCGCGGTGAACACGTTGCTGATGGAGAGGCCGAGGGCTTGGGCCTTCTCCCGATCGATGTCGAGGAAGATGGAGGGCGTGGTCGCGCTGAAGGTGCTGAACACGCGGGTGAGCGCCGGGTCGGTATTGGCCGCGGCGAGCAGGCCGTTGAGCACCGAGCCCATGGAGGCGGGGTCGGCCCCCTCGAGGTTCTGCAACTGATACTCGAAGCCGCCGGACGTGGAGAGGCCGATGATGGGCGGGAGGTTGAAGGGGAATACGTTGGCCGACCGAATCTGCTGCAGCTGGCCGAACATGCGGCCGATGACCGCTTGCACCTTGTCACCCGGCGCCGTCCGCTCGCTGAATGGTTTTAGCCGCATGACCATGAAGGCGGCATTGGATTGGTTGCTGCCGTCGAGCAGCGAGAAGCCGACGATGGCCAGCACGTTCTGAATCTGCGGGAACGTCTTGGCGATGGCCTCCACCCGCTGCACCACCGCGCGGGTGCGGGTCACGCTGGCGGCGTCGGGCAGCTGGACGGCGACGAAGAAAGCGCCCTGATCCTCGTCGGGCAGGAAGCCGGTAGGCGTGCGCAGGCTCAGCGCGTAGATGCCGGCGACGGACGCGCCGACGAGCACCAGGGAGAGCACCGACAGCCGGATCAGGCGGCTGACGACCGCGGCGTAGCCGTCGCGCGCCCGATCGATCCCGCGGCCGATGCGGCCCATGATGCCGCGACGAGGACCGTGATGGGGGCGGAGGAACACGCCGCAGAGCGCCGGCGAGAGGGTCAGTGCGTTGATCGCCGAGATGAACATGGCGACCGAAATCGTCACCGCGAATTGGCGGAACAGGGTGCCGGAAATGCCCGGGATGAAGCCGATCGGGACGAAGACGGAGAGCAGAACGAGGGTGATAGCGATGATGGGCGCGGTGATCTGGCTCATCGCCTTCTTGGTCGCCTGTTTCGCAGTCAGATCCGGTTCTTCTTCCATCACGCGCTCGACGTTCTCGACGACGACGATCGCGTCATCGACGACGATGCCGATGGCCAGCACCATCGCCAGCAGCGAGACGGTGTTGGCGGAGTAGCCGATGCTCAACAGCACGGCGAAGGTGGCGATCAGGCTGACGGGGACGGCGAAAGTGGGAATGAGTGTGGCGCGGAAATTGCCGAGGAACATGAAGACGACCAGGACGACGAGCACGAACGCTTCGCCCAGCGTCTTCAGGACCTCGTCGATCGTGTCGGAAACGAAGGTCGAGCTGTTATAGAAGACGACGGAATGCAGGCCCTCGGGGAACCGGGTCTGCAGTTCGTCGAGCGCGGCCTGCACGCGCTGGCTGGTCTGCACGGCATTGGCGCCCGGCGCGAGATACACGCCGACAGTGACGGCCGGGTTGCCGTTGAGCCGGCTCTCGCTGTCTTGCGTCGCGGCGCCGAGCTCGACCCGGGCCACGTCGCGCACGCGCAGCAGCGACCCGTCCGGGTTCGCGCGCAGCACGATGTTGCCGAATTCCTCGGGCGTGGTCAGCCGCCCCCGCGTTTGCAGGTTGATCTGGAACTGAGTGTCGTCGCTGGTGGGGCGCGCGCCGATCCGGCCGACCGGGGCCTGCACGTTCTGCTGCTGGATCGCCGAGACGATGTCGCCGGCCGACAGGTTGAGGCTCACCAGCCGGGCCGTGTCGAACCAGATGCGCATCGAGTAGTCGAGCGCGCCGAACAGCGTCGCCGAGCCGACACCGGGCACGCGGCCGAGCCGGTCGAGCACATTGATGGTCACGTAGTTGGAGATGAACAGCGGCGATTGCTTGGCGCCTTCGCTGCTGAAGGCGAGGAATTCGAGGATCGCCGATGAACGCTTCTGCACCGTGACGCCCTGGCGCTGCACCTCCTGCGGCAGGCGGGACAGGGCGGCTTGCACGCGGTTGTTGACGTTGACGGTGTTGATGTCGGGGTTGGTGCCCAGTTCGAACGAAACCGTCAGGCCGTAGCTGCCGTCGTTGCCCGAGTTGGACTTCATGTAGATCATGCGGTCCGCGCCGTTGACCTGGGCCTCGAGCGGCTGGGCGACGGTCGCCTCGACCACGGAGGCGGAAGCGCCGGGGTAGCGGGTCGTCACCTGGACCTGCGGTGGCACGATGTCGGGAAACTGCGCCACCGGGATGCGCAGCAGCGAGAGCGCGCCGGCCAGCGTCATGATGATCGCGATGACGATCGCCAGGCGGGGGCGGTCGACGAAGACGGAGGAGATCATCGTTCAGGTCTTCGGGGCGGTGGCGAGGGTGGGCGGCGGGCTCGCCGGGCCGGGGCTGACGACCAGGCCGGGCCGGACCCGCTGCACGCCGTCGACCACCACCATGTCGCCCTCCTTGACGCCGGAGGTGATCACCGCGGTCTCCGGTGTGCTCTGGCCCAGGTTCACCCGGCGCTGCTCGGCCTTGTTGCCGTCCCCGATCACCCAGACATAGTTGCCCTGCTGGTCGGACAGCACCGCCGCGCGGGGGATGCCGATCGCGGTGATCGGGGCGACGCCCTGCAGCAGCACGGTGACGAACTCGCCGTCGGCCAGTTCGCGCGCGCCGGGCTCGCCTGCTGCGGCGCCGGGACGCAGCGGATTGGGGATGGTGCCGCGCAACACGAGCGTGTCCGTCGTGGTCGCCACGGTGTTGTCGACGTAATTCAGCGTGCCGGTCTGGTCGTACATCGCGCCGGTCGGCAGCCTGAGCTTGATCTTGACGGCGTCGAAACCGCCGTTGCTGGCATATTTGTCCCGCAGATCCAGCGCCGCGCGGACCGAGACCGGGAAGACGACATACATCGGGTCTTGGCTGACGATGGTCGCCAACGTCCCGCTGCTCGGGCCCACGACGTTGCCCACCGTGACGCTGGTCCGGCTGATCAGCCCGTCGATCGGCGCTTTGATGTCGGTGTAGTTCAGGTTGATCTGCGCCTGGCGCAGCTGGGCCTGTGCTGCCAGTAACTGCGCTTGCCCGGTGCGCTGCGCGGCGATCGCGTCATCGACTAGGCTGCGCTGACCTGCGGGGGTATTGAGCAGCGATTGGACACGGCCGAGCTTGAGGCTGTTGTTCTGCACGGTCGCCTCGGCCTGCGTCACCGCCGCGGCCTGGGCGGCGACCTGCGCTTCGAAGGGACCGCGCTCCAACTGGTAGAGCAGTTGCCCGGACTTGACCTCCGAGCCCTCGACGAACAGCCGCTTTTCGATGAACCCGGTCACCCGCGCGACGAGATCGACCCGTTGGACCGCCTGCATGCGGCCGACGAACTCGCTCTCCTCCACCACCGACGTCCGCTTCGCCGCGACGACGCCAACAGCGGGTGGCCCGCCTTGGGCAATCGCCGGGCCGGCCGATGCTAGCAGAAGGATGAAAGCGGCGGGATTGATGCGCATCATCAACACCTATCGTGTTCTGCTGCGCTGCGGCAAATACGGGGACTTGCATCACGCAACCGTGTCGTGCGGATTAGCACCAGGCCCGGCAGCGACGTTAGCGCGAAGACAGGGGAGGTCAGGGTGGTCGAACGTGTGACGGTTTGCAGATGGCCAGGACCCGGATGCCGACGGACCTCAAGATCCGCTGGATCGGCGCCATCGCCGCGGCAGGGATGCCGGAGATCGAGGTCGGCAGCTTCGTGCCGGCCAAGGTCATCCCGGCCATGGCCGACACCGGCGAGGTCGTGCGCGCCGTGCGTGACTTGCCCTGCGTCATCGTGGCGCTCGCGCCGAATCTGAAGGGCGCGCAGCTGGCCGCCGACGCAGGGGCCAACCGCGTCACCATCCCCGTCAGCGTCAGCGAGGGGCATAGCCGCGCCAACACGAACCGGACGACGGCCGAGGCCGTGGCCGAGGTGCGCCGGATCGTCGACTGGGCGCGGGCGGACGGGGGCCGGATCGAGGTCGAAGCCGCCTGCTCGACCGCGTTCGGCTGCTCCATCGACGGCACGGTCACTACGGAGCGCGTCGTCTCGGTTGCGGCGGGGCTGGCCGAAGCGGGGGCCGACCTGATCGCGCTCGCCGACACGGTCGGCTACGCCCACCCCGCCCAGATCCGCGAGGTGGTTCGGGCCGTGCGTTCCGCGGTCGGGGATCGGCTGGAAGGGCTCCATCTGCACGACACGATGGGGCTCGGCCTGGCGAACGCGCTCGCAGGCCTCGAGGAGGGTATCCGGAGCTTCGACGCGTCATTGGCCGGGCTCGGCGGCTGCCCGTATGCACCGGGCGCATCGGGAAACATCGTGACAGAGGATCTGGTGTTCATGTTGGAGAGCATGGGTTTCTCCACCGGTATCGACCTCGAGCGCCTGGTTGCAGCGCGCGCTTATCTGCAGGAGGGCTTGCCGGACGAGCCGCGGCACGGCGGGGTTGCCCGCGCCGGGCTGCCCCGGACGTTTAAGGCCGCCGCCTGACGCGGGCTGCCGCGGGCGTGGCGCGCAAGGAGGACAGCGCGGGAGCCTCGCCGAGCATGGCGCAGTGGTTCCGGCTAAAGGAGGCGCATCCGGACGCGCTGCTGTTCCTGCGCATGGGCGATTTCTACGAGCTGTTCTTTGCCGATGCGGAGGCCGCCGCGTCGGCACTCGACATCGTCCTGACCCGGCGAGGCGAGCACGCGGGAGAGAAGATTCCGATGTGCGGCGTGCCGGTCCATGCAGCGGAGGCCTATCTCTCGCGGCTGATCCGCCGCGGTTTCCGGGTCGCGGTGGCCGAGCAGATGGAACCGGCGAAGGGACGGGCCGGCAAAGGGCCGCTGAAGCGGGAGATCGTCCGGCTCGTGACGCCCGGCACGTTGACGGAAGACAGCCTGCTGGAGGCGCACCGGCCCAACTTGCTGCTCGCATTGGCACGGCTCGGCGAGCGGTTGGGGGCCGCGTGGCTGGATGTCTCGACCGGGCTGTTCGAAACGGCGAGCCCGTCCGCGAGCGAGTTGCCCGCGCTGCTCGGTAAGTTGGAGCCGGCCGAGATCCTGGCGCCAGCCGGGCTCGATCTGGGCGAGTGGGCAGCCCGGCGCGGCCCCGACCTGGCCCCGCCGGCGCCGCTGGCGGGGAGCGCCCGGGTGGCCGAGGCTTTCGGGGCAGCCAGCCTCGACGCGTTCGGGGTGTTCAGCGACGCGGAGGCGGTCGCGGCGGCACTGGCGCTCGATTACGTGCGGCTGACGCAAGCGGGCAACTTGCCGCGGCTGTCCCGCCCGGTTCCCGCCGGGCTCCAGGGGGAGATGATGCTGGACGCGGCGACGCGGGCCAGTCTTGAGATCACGCGGGCGCGCGATGGCGGGGCTCACACGCTGTTGGCCGCGGTTGACCGGACGCTGACGGCCGCCGGCGCGCGGCTGCTGGCGGCATGGCTATCGGGGCCGCTGCTCGACGCGGGGCGGATCGCCGAGCGGCAGAACGGATGGACGTGGCTGCTCGACCATGCCGGGCCGCTCGAGGAATTGCGGGGCGCCCTGCGCGGTGTGCCGGATCTCGCCCGCGCGCTCGGGCGGCTCGGCATCGGCCGCGGCACCCCGCGCGATCTGGGCGCGGTCCGGGCCGTGCTGCAGGCCGCGTCCGCGGTCCGTGCCGCGTTCGACACGGCGCCGCTGCCGTTGGACGCGCTCGCGATCGACCCGGCGCTGCTGACCCGGCTCGAGCGGGCGCTGGCGGACCCGTTGCCGGCGCGGCTGGACGATCGCGAGGGCGGGGTCATCGCCCCGGGCTTCGACGGCGAGCTGGATGCGGAACGGGCGTTGCGGGACAATAGCCGCCGGGTCGTGGCCGGGATGACTCTCGACTATGCGCAGCGCTTCGGGGTGGCGTCCCTCAAGATCCGGCACCACGCGCAGCTCGGCTACGTGATCGAGGCGCCGGCGCAAGCGGTGGAGAAGCTCCGGGCCGACCCGGCGCTGCAGATGCGGCAGGCCACCACCAACGGCGCGCGGTTCACGACGCCCGAACTGGCCGACCTCGATCGCCGGATCGGCGATGCGGCAGAGCGAGCCGCGGCGCGGGAGGCAGCCGTCTTCGCGGCGCTGGTGGCCGACATCCTTCGCCAGAGCGAGTCCCTGGCCGCCGCGGCGTCGGCGCTGGCGGAGCTGGACGTGCTTCAGGCATGCGCCCGGTTGGCCGAAGGCGGGCGATGGTGCCGGCCGCGCGTGACGGACGATGCCAGTTTCTCCGTGCGCGGGCTGCGGCATCCCGTGGTCGAGAAGGCGCTGGGCAGCCAGGCGAGCTTCGTCCCGAACGATTGCGACCTGTCGCCGGGACGGCGTCTGCTGCTGCTGACCGGGCCGAACATGGCGGGCAAGAGCACTTTCCTGCGGCAAAACGCGCTCGCCGCGGTGCTGGCGCAGGCCGGTCTGCCGCTGCCGGCCGAAAGCGCCGACATCGGCATCGTGGACCGGCTGTTCAGCCGCGTCGGCGCTGCGGACGATCTGGCGCGCGGCCGCAGCACCTTCATGGTCGAGATGACGGAGACGGCCGCCATCCTGCACCAAGCCGGGCCGCGCTCGCTCGTCGTGGTCGACGAGATCGGGCGGGGCACGAGCACGCTCGACGGTCTCGCCATCGCGTGGGCGGTGCTGGAGGCGCTGCACGGACAGATTCGCTGCCGCACGATCTTCGCCACGCATTTCCACGAGCTGGCCACGCTCGGCACGCAGATGCCGCGACTTTGCGCGCATACGATGCGGGTGAAGGAGTGGCGTGGCAGCGTGGTATTCCTGCACGAGGTCGCCGAGGGGTCGGCAGGGCGTTCCTGGGGCGTGCACGTGGCGCAACTCGCGGGCGTGCCGCAGGCGACGGTGCGGCGCGCGGCCGGGCTGCTCTCCGCCTTGGAGAAAAACGGTCACGGCATGCCGGCGGAGCTGCCTCTGTTCGCCGCGTTGCCGGAGGAGCGTCCGGCGCCGCCCGATCCGCTCCGTGACGCCGTGGGCGCCATCGACCCGGACCGGCTGACCCCGCGCGAGGCGCTGGAGGCGCTATACGCCTTAAAGGCGATGGCAGCGCAGCCCGCCACCTAACGACCACGAGTTGGTTCCACGGGGAAGAGATTCGCCGTAGAGTATGGCTAATGCCGTTGCCATCACCTCTGCCGGAGCAGCCGGAGGACGCCCTCCACATCTTGAAAGGAGCGTTGGCGGAACTCGCCACCGACGGTGGTAACGTGCCTCGGAAAGACGCGCTGGCCGCCTTCCGGCGCTACGTGGCGCGCGTGCAGCATCACGTGCAGGAGCTGTTCGAGGCCGGCAACATGCCAGGCCTTCGCGCGGGGCGGCTGCTCGGCGAGCTGACGGACGGTGTGATCGCGGCGCTGCACGGCTTCGCGCTCGAGCAGGATCTCGGCGAGCCTGGTCCGCTCGCCGTGGTGGCGACGGGCGGCTACGGCCGCGGCGTGCTGGCGCCGTTCAGCGACATCGACCTGCTGTTCATCACGCCGGACGTTCCCGCGCCGGCGACGCTGTCCGTCGTCGAGTTCATCCTCTATTTCCTCTGGGATCTCGGGCTGAAGGTCGGGCACGCCACCCGGTCCGTCGACGACTGCCTGCAGGACGCCGAGCGCGACATGGTCATCCGCACCTCCATGATCGATGCGCGCCTGCTGACGGGCGATGCCGAACTGTTCGAGCAATTCCAGCAGCGTTTCATCACCTTCTGCCGGGCCGATGGCGCGGGCGCGTTCCTGGCGGCCAAGCAAGCCGAGCGCGACGCGCGGCACCACCGCTACGGCGACAGCCCGTTCCTCGTCGAACCCAACATCAAGGAGGGCAGGGGCGGCCTGCGCGATCTGCAGACGCTCTATTGGATGAGCCGCTACGTCTTCGGCACGCAGGTCATGGGGGAGCTCGTCGGCCCCGACAGCCCGGGCGGCGGCATCCTCACCGCGAGCGAGGCCAAGCACACCCGCCGCTCATGGTCGTTCCTGTGGACGGTTCGCTTCCATCTCCACTACGTCGCCGGCCGCGCCGAAGACCGGCTGACGTTCGACCTGCAGCCAGTGGTCGGCGCACGCATGGGCTACACGCGCCATGGGCGGCAAGACGGCGTCGAACGCTTCATGCGCCATTATTTCCTGACCGCGCGCGAGATCACCCAGATCACCGCCGTGCTCGAACCGGCCCTGGTGAGGGCGGCGCTGGGTCCGCCGGCGACGCAGCCCGAGACCGACCGGGCGCTGTTCGAACAGGGCTTCATCCTGGCCGAAGGCAAATTGCTGGCCGCCCCCGGCCGCGATTTCGAGCGCGAGCCGCTCAACATGCTGCGCATCCTGCAGACCGCGCGCGACCGGCACCTGCAGCTGCACCCGCTGGCTATGCGGGCGCTGATCCGGCACGAACGGCAGGCCTTGGTGCTGCGCGGCGAGAAGGCGGCCGCGGACCTCTTCAGCGACCTGCTGTGCACGGCCGGCGACGGCGCGCGCTGGATGGCGGTGCTGAACGAGACCGGGTTCCTGGGCCGCTTCATCCCCGACTGGGCCCGCATCGTCGGCCAGATGCAATTCGACACCTACCACGTGTTCACGGTCGACGAGCACACGATCGAGGCGCTTCGGGTGCTCGACTCGCTCGAGCGCGGCGAGCTGAGCGAGATCGCGCCGATCGCGACGTCGCTGGTCGAAGACCTGCAATCTCGGCGCGCGCTCTATGTCGCGACCTTGCTGCACGACATCGCCAAGGGCCGGGGCGGCGACCATTCCCAACTCGGGGCCGAGATCGCGCTCGAGGTCGGCCCGGCGCTGGGTCTGTCCGGCGAGGAGACGGAGACGGTGAGCTGGCTGGTGCTGCATCACCTGCTGCTCAGCCAAACCGCGTTCAAGCGCGACATCGACGACCCCAAGACCATCCTCGACCTCGCCGACACCATCCAATCGCCCGAGCGGTTGAAGCTGCTTCTGGTGTTGACGGTTGCCGACATGCGGGCGGTGAGCCCCAAGGTTTGGAACGGCTGGAAGGCCATGCTGCTGCGCGAACTCTACGGCCGCGTGGCGGACGTCCTGGCCGGCGGCCTGGCCACCACCGAGCGCGACGTGCGCGTGGCGCGCGCGAAAGAGACCGCGGTTGCGCTGCTCGACGAGTGGCCGCAAGCCGCCATCCAACAATATCTAGACCTCGGCTATCCCGGTTATTGGCTCAGCTTCGACCCGGAAACCCACGCGCGGCACGCCCGCCTGATCCGGGAAGCCGAGGGCCGCAAAGCGCCGCTCACGGTGGACACGCAGCCCTTGCCAGCCCGCGAAGTCACGGAGGTGACGGTCTATACCGCCGACCATGCCGGCTTGTTCAGCCGGATCGCGGGGGCGTTGGCCGTTGCCGGCGCCAGCATCGTCGATGCGCGCATCCACACCATGACCAACGGCAGCGCGCTCGACACGTTCTGGATCCAGGATGCCGGCGGCGGCATGTTCGACGCGCCCCACCGGCTCGCCCGGCTACATGTCCTGATCGATCAGGCCTTGTCCGGCGAGCTCGGCATCGCGAGCGAGATCCGCCGCGCCTCCGCCGCACTGCTCGGGCGGCGGATGCGCGCGATCCATGTTTCACCGCGCGTCGTCGTCGATAACCGGGCCAGCAACACCCATACGGTGCTGGAGGTGAACGGCCGCGACCGGCCGGGCCTGCTGCACGACGTGACGGCCGCGATCAGCGAGCAGGGGCTGCAGATCGCCAGCGCGCATGTCACGACCTATGGCGTCCGCGCCGTCGACGTCTTCTACGTCAAGGACATCTTCGGCTTGAAGGTCGAGAACGACCGCAAACTGGCGCTTCTCCGGCAGGCGCTGCTTGCCGCGCTCACGCCCCCGGCGGACGGCACGACACCGAGCACACCGGACACCAGCATGCGCCGCAACCGGGTCGCGGCGGCGTAGCTACATATAGCGGCTCCAGACCCGGCTCAGCAGCTCGCCGGCGCGCTCGGCGTTCGATCGGTTGCGCCATTCGGCCAGGGTGACGGTGTCCGCTTGCGCGATCCAGCCGCGCAGCATGGCCTCGATCTCGCCGGCGGTGTCGCGTCCGAACACGATGGCGTCGATCTCGTTGTTGTACAGGTAGCTGCGCCGATCCAGATTCGACGACCCGATGGCTGACCAGACCCCATCGATGGTCGCGACCTTGGCGTGCATCATCCCGCGGTTCATCTCGTGGATTCGCACGCCGCGCTCGAGCAGCCGTCCGTAGAGGGCGCGTGCGGCCCTGACGCAGCTCGGGATGTCGGAGTAGCCGGCCAGCAGCAGGTCGATCGCGACTCCGCGCTCGGCGGCTTTCGCCAGGAGCTGCCACTGCCGGAAGGTCGGCACGAAATAGCCGGTTGCTAGCAAGACGTGCCTGCGGGCGCTGTGCAGCGCCGATTTGAGCGACTCGAAGTAGAGTTGCCGATGCTGGCGCGGGGCGCTGCCGTCGACCCGGACGATCTCCGTGCCGAGCGGTTCGAGCGGCGGAAATGCGCCCTCGCGGGAAAGGGTCGCGCCGCCTTGATGGTGCCAGTTCCTGAAGAATAGCTCCTGGATCGCGGCCACCGCCGGACCCTCGATGCAGGCGGCGCAATCATACCAGAATGCCTTGGAGGCATCGGGCGGCGCCCCGCCGGAAGGCGGGTTCTCATAGACGAGGGAGAGGTTGACGCCACCGATGATGGCCAGGCGCCCGTCGGCGAGCAGGATCTTGCGGTGGTCGCGATCGTTCAGCCGCAGCGGGTTGAACTGTTTGCGGAACGGGTTGAACGGATGGAAGTCGAGCAGGACTGCACCCGCGCGTTGCAGGCGCTCGAACACGCTCGCAGCCGTGTAGGACGACCCGGCCGCATCATAGCAGAGCGCGACCCGAACACCGGCTCCCAACCGCTGCACGAGCAGGTCGACGACACTGCGGCCGTTCCAGTGCACGTCCTCGAACTCGTAGTACTCGAGTTGCAGGTAGGACCGTGCGCCCTCGATCGCCGCGAAGATGGCATCCAGCGCGGCGGCGCCGGAGGGCAGCAACGTCACCCTCGTGCCCGGGTTCAAAGGGCAGCGCGACACCGGCCCAT
>JAVVHH010000066.1:0-20434 GCA_032249615.1 Acetobacteraceae bacterium | reverse complement strand
CGCATACTACAACGGGCAAAATACTTCGGCGCAGCAGGGCAAATCTTCCTGCAGATCAACTTCGGGTTGTGTATCCGTCTTGCAATTTTCCGATCCGCGTGCATAGATCGTTA
The DNA here is from genome assembly GCA_032249615.1 of Acetobacteraceae bacterium. Lineage (GTDB taxonomy): Bacteria > Pseudomonadota > Alphaproteobacteria > Acetobacterales > Acetobacteraceae > JAVVHH01. The sequence continues at coordinate 20,321 of JAVVHH010000066.1, read as the reverse complement.
ACGATAAAACTTGCGATCCAAAATCGATGACCTCCTACACCTGGAGAAACGTCAGCAATGGCGTCGGTGGTGCGTTCGACGATCCCACCAACTGGAGCAACACGAACGAGGCCATCTCGAGCACCGTGCCAAGCGCGGGCGATACGGCAACCTTCAACGCGGGCGGCGGTGGGATCAATGGCACCGGCTCCGTCGACACGATCAGCTTCTCTGCGGCGGCTTGGTCGGTCATCGGGCAACTCACCGCGACGACTGTCACGCTGGACAATGGTTCGCTCACGGATGCGGCCAGCAATGGCCAACTGGTCGTCAACGGGTCTCTCCAAGTCGGTTTGAGTGCAGGCGCCGCTCTGGCGGTGGCCAGCGGCGCGCTCGTTTCTGTGGGCGGGAACAATTCGGCCCCGGTCAGTAAGTTCGGGACGGCTACGCTCAGCGTCAGCGATCGTGGACAACTCACCTTTGGCCGCGGAGTCAGCTTCGGGGTCAACGGCCTACAGACGTCGGCCAGCGTAAATGCGGCCTTGATGGCGGTGGGTGGCGTATTCCAGATCGGTGCCGGCGGCAGCGGACCCGGTAGCGCCAGCCTGTCGATCGTGAATGGCGGCGAGGTGGTGCTCAGTGCCGCTACCGACACGAGCGCGCCCTATCTGCAGGTCGGCGCTGTCGGCGGCTCCTATGGTTCGCTCGCGATCGACGGGGTGAACTCCATCCTGGTGGTGTCCAACAACAGCGGTGCGATCGGCTACTACGGCGTGGGCACGCTCACAGTGACGGGCGGCGCTTCTGCAAACTTCAACGCGAGTGCCAATACCAGCAACAACGCGCTCAACCCGGCTCTGACGATCGGGCGTTACGGCATCGGCACGGTCACGGGTTCCGGCGCCGGGTCGCTGATCGCGGCGGGCGGTTCCATCATCGTCGGCAGCATCGGCCAGGGAACGCTTCGCCTGCAGGCGGGAGCGAAGGCGACCAGCCAGGGCTTCGTATTCGGGCAATCGGCCCTTTCGATCGGGACCGCCGCTGGCGGCGCGGGCGCCGTTTTCATCGATGGCAGCGGAACGTCGCTGACCGCGTCGGGGTCGGCGATCCTTGGCGGCGACAACCGAGGCAGCGGATTATCGACCGGCGGCACCGGCAGCATCTCCGTCACCAATGGCGGCCTGTTGCAGACCGGAGCCATGACTTTGCTGGCGGGCTCCACGGTTGCTGTCGGCGGGCTCAGCCAGGCTTCGATCGCTGGCAATCTCTACATCCTCGGCACGCTCTCGAGCGTGGGGACGCTGGTGGTCAGCGGCGCGGTGTATGGCGGCGGGTTGGTTCAGATCGGGGGCGGCCTGGCCGACATCGGCCAACTTGGCGCGCCGGGCACCGCGGCCGTCAGCATGGGCTTCACCTCGAGCGCCGCGACGGTCCGCTTCCACGGCGTCGTTGGCGCCAACTCGGTCACTGGCTTCCAGGTCGGCGACGGGCTCGACTTCGTCGGCGATACCAGCGTCCGCCTGTCGGGCAATCTGCTGACGACAACGACCGGCTCGGTCACGCTGAGTGCGCCCCCGACCGGGTCACAATACGCAGCCACCAGCGATGGTGCGGGCGGGACGTTCGTCGCGCTGACTGCCGCCACGATCGGCGTTTACCGCTTCTTCGACAGCAATTACGGCACGCACTTCTTCAGCTCGGCTGTCTCGGAGAAGGACAACGTCATGGCGACGCGGCCGGACCTGATCTACGAGGGCGTCGGGCTTCTCGCGATTGATCCGCTGGGCACCGATCCTCACGCGGCGCCGGTATACCGCTTTTTCGACAAGAATTACGGAACCCACTTCTTCACCACGAGCAGCAGCGAACGCGACACCGTGATCGCGACCCGGCCCGATCTGGTGTTCGAAGGGGCGGGCTTCATCGAGCATACGGCCCAACAGGCCGGCGATACCGCCGTCTACCGCTTTTTCGACTCGAATTACGGCACCCACTTCTACACGAGTGATGCGAACGAGCGGGCCATGATTATCCGGACCAGGCCCGACCTGATCGACGAGGGTGTCGGCTTCTACGCGCCGAGCCGGTAGCGGCCCGCTCTCCGGGCCTCGACCGCTACTCCGACCCGGTTCGGTCGGGCTTTAGTTGAAGAAGCCGCTGTTGACGGCCGAGATCCCCTGGAAGGTGATCGTCGTGCCGTCGGAGAGCGTGACGCGCGAACCGGCGCTGCCGAGGGTGACGGCCGACGCCGAGAGCGTGCCCGGGTTATTGGCGCCCGCGTAGTTGACCAGGTGCACGTGATCCACCCCCGGCGCAAAGTCGGTGATGGTGATCCGTGCGCCCGCTGTGGTAGCGGCGTTGAACATGAAGACGTCGGCGCCCGAGCCGGAGGTGATGGTCGCGGCCCCGGTGCCGGCGACGAAGGTGTCCGCGCCGGACCCGCCGAAGATGACGTTGGAACCGGGCCCGGCCACGAACAGATTGCTGGTAGTCGACAATGATCCAAGCAGCGTCTCGTTGCCCGATCCGGCGTACAGCACCTGCATTCCTCTGTTTCCCATCGCGATCAGGACATCGCCGTTGCCGGCGCCCTGCAGGGTCACGGCGCCGAGGCTCCCGACCAGCAGATTGCTGCCGTCCGAGCCCCCGCGGTAATACCCGCCGCCCGCGCCACCGAGCGCGGTGATGCTGCCGGAGGATAGCGGGGCGTTGGTCACGCTGGAGAAGTTGACGCTCGACGCGCCCGCGCCGTTGACCAGCAGGAGCGTCCCGGAGCCGCCGGTGACGGTATCTTGCCCGCCTCCCGCCACCTGGATCGTGGCGCTCCCAGCCCCGCCGGTGACGGAGTCCGACCCAGTCGAGCGGACCTGGGCTGCGCCGGCGCCCAGGAGGATCGTGTTGCCCGGCTGCGTCAGGGCGCCGCTGGCGTTGTAGACCGAACTGCCCGCCCCCGCCTCGACCGTGCTGCGGCTGGAAACCTGGCTCTGCGTGAGATTGATCGTGTCGTGTCCAGCTCCCGTGTACACGGCGAAACCGGAAGTCGCTCCCAGGTTGATGGTTTTGTCGCCATCACCACCGACGATCGTTCCGCTGCCATCCCGCAGCGTCAGCTGGATCTTCCCGGTTCCGAGCAGGATCTCCTGCCCTAAAGCGCCTCCGGAGGCCTCCGTCAGCGCAAGGCTCGGGGCCGATGTATCGCCGACGACGACGAATTTGTAGCTGGACGGATAGTCGATGCTGGTCAGGCTGTTGGTGTTGACGACGAGCAGCGCCGAGGGTGACTGCGGCGCGGGCGCGCTACCCCCCGCCGTGACCGTGACGGCGGATGTGGCTGCAGCGCTGATGATGGCCGAGGCCTGGCGCGCGATGGCGGAATTCGTGCCGGCAGCGAGCGTCGGGTAGACGCTTCCGGCCCCTTGGACTGTGACGCTTGGCATCGATTTTCGCAACCATCGCGGGTGATCCCTGCAACTAAACACAAATCGGTGATCACGCAATTGGATTGCTTGGAAACGTGCGTTGTGCAGTGCACCACGGAGCGCGAAGTTTCGCCCCGGTCAGGGAATGGTGCATGCCAGGCTTAGGTCAGATGGTTTCCGAGTTGATGGTGCTGCGTCGCGTGCGCGAGGCGGCGAGCCGCTCGGCCGTGCCCGCGAGCCCCGCGAGCCTGGGTTCGCCGACGCCGTCGGGCAGCAATCCCGGCGGCCTCAAGATGCGAACCTTCGCGCCGGCGGGGCTGCCGGCTCGAGCGCCGCTCGTTGTCGTCTTGCATGGCTGCACCCAGAATGCGGCCGATTACGACAGGGGGTCCGGTTGGTCGACGCTGGCGGCGCGGCACGGCTTTGCGCTGCTCTATCTGGAGCAAGCGGCCTGCAACAACGCCAATGGCTGCTTCAACTGGTTCCAACCGGAGGATACCGCGCGCGGCCACGGCGAGGTGGCGTCGATCGCGCAAATGCTCAAGCAGACCCTGTCCGAGCACAATCTCGACCCGGCCCGCGTCTACATCACCGGTTTCTCGGCCGGTGGCGCCATGACCGCCGCGATGCTGGCCACGTACCCGGATCTTTTTGCCGGCGGCGCGATCATCGCCGGGCTGCCGTTTGGCGCGGCGACGTCGATGGCGTCGGCGTTCGAGGCCATGCGGCACCTCCGCAGCCGGCCCGCGCGGGCGTGGGGCGACGTCGTGCGAGCCGCCAGCCCGTTCACCGGGACAAGGCCGGCAGTTCAGGTCTGGCATGGCGAGGCCGACACGACCGTCGCGCCGCAGGCGCTCGATGAGCTTGCCGGGCAATGGGCCGATGCGCTGGGCCTCCAAGCCCCGCCGACGCGCGACACGGTCGCTGGCGTTGCACACGCGACCTGGAAGGGTCCAACCGGGCGGGTTCTGTTGGAAACATATTTGGTGCCGGGTCTCGGACACGGCGTGCCACTCGATGGCACGAGCGACGACCTGGACGACAGCGTCGGGGTGCCCGGCAGCTACATGCTGAACGCTGGCATCAGCTCGACGCGGCGGATCGCCTCCTCATGGGGCCTTCTCACCCAGGCGGCGCGGAAACGAGACGTACGGCCGTCAGCAAGGCAGGCAGAGCCGTTCGGCGGCATGATCCAAGGGGCGTTGCGCGCAGCCGGGCTGATGTGATCTCGCAACCGCGGGTCTTGCAGATGCGGCGCCGTGTCGTTATTTAGGGTTCACGAAATCTATCCCACGCTGAACCGGGGTGGCCTGAAAGGGCCGCCCTTTTTGTTGGAAAACGGCATGAATGCTCGGCCCAGCGCCGACGATAACGACCAGAGCGGACCCCTCGAGTCCCGGATTGCGGCTGCAATCGGGCCCGCGGTCGAAAGTATGGGCTATGAGGTGGTGCGCGTGCTGATCCTCGGACGCGAACGCCCGACCGTGCAGGTGATGGCGGACCGCGCCGACGGGACGCTGATCAGCGTCGAGGATTGCGAGCGCATCAGCCATGCCGTTTCAGCCGTGCTCGACGTCGACGATCCAATCCCCGGGGCGTGGAACCTCGAGGTCAGTTCCGCTGGCATCGACCGCCCGCTCACGCGGGTGAAGGACTGGGTGCGGTTCGCCGGGCACCAGGCGCGGGTCGAGATGCTGGCCCCGGTCGGCGGGCGGCGCCGCTTCACCGGCGTGGTGCTCGGCGCCGACGCCGATGCCGCGCGCGTTCGTCTCGAGGACGGCACCGACGTCGTGCTGCCGATGGGCGACATTCGCCGCGCCAAACTGATTCTCACCGACGCCCTGATCGACGCGACCGCCCAACAGGGCGCATCATCCACTTCCTCCCCGGCACACTAGGAGCCATCGCGATGGACACCGCCGTATCCCGCCCTGAATTGCTACTCGTCGCCGACGCCGTCGCGCGCGAGAAGGCGATCGACCGCGACGAGGTGCTCGAGGCCATGGAGCAGGCCATCCAGAAGGCGGGCCGCGCCAAATACGGGCACGAAAAGGACATCCGCGCGACGATCGACAAGCGGAACGGCGACGTGCGGCTCACACGGTGGACGCAGGCGGTCGAGGAGGTCGAGAACGACGAAACCCAGATGCCGATCCACATCGCGCGCAAGTTCGACCCGCAGATCCAGGTCGGCGGGTTCCTGGTCGATCCGCTGCCGCCCATCGATTTCGGCCGGATCGCGGCGCAGACGGCCAAGCAGGTGATCGTTCAGCGCGTGCGCGAGTACGAGCGCAAAAAGCAGTTCGACGAGTTCAAGGACCGTGTCGGCGAGATCATCAATGGCATGGTCAAGCGGACCGAGTACGGCAACATCATGGTGGAACTGGGCCGGGCCGAGGCGCTGCTGCGCCGCGACGAACTGATCCCGCGCGAGAACTTCCGCAACGGCGACCGGGTGCGGGCGTATATCTACGACGTCCGCGAAGAGCCGCGCGGGCCGCAAATCTTCCTGTCCCGCACACATCCGGCGTTCCTGGCCAAGCTGTTCGCCCAGGAAGTGCCGGAGATCTACGACGGCATCATCGAGATCAAGGCGGTCGCCCGCGACCCGGGCAGCCGGGCCAAGATGGCGGTCATCAGCCGTGACAGCTCGATCGATCCGGTCGGCGCCTGCGTCGGCATGCGCGGCAGCCGGGTCCAGGCAGTCGTTCAGGAGTTGCAGGGCGAGAAGATCGATATCATCCCGTGGTCGTCGCAGCACGCGACCTTCGTGGTCAACGCGCTGGCGCCTGCGGAAGTGACCAAGGTGGTGATGGACGAGGATGCGGGCCGTGTCGAGGTTGTGGTGCCGGACGACCAGCTCAGCCTCGCGATCGGCCGACGCGGCCAGAACGTGCGGCTGGCCAGCCAGCTGACCCGATGGGACATCGACATCCTGACTGAGGCGGAAGAGAGCGAGCGCCGGCAGGAGGAGTTCCGCCGCCGCACCGGGCTGTTCGTCGACGCGTTGGACGTCGACGACGTGATTGCCGGCCTGTTGGTCACGGAGGGCTTCACGACGATCGAGGAGCTCGCCTTCGTCCCGCTGGACGAACTGGCCGAGATCGAAGGGTTCGACGAGAGCGTGGCCGAAGAGCTGATCCGGCGGGCGCAGAGTTTCCTCGACGAGCGCGATTCGAAGTTCGATGCGCAACGCCGCGAGTTGGGCGTGACGGACGAGATCGCCGCGCTGGAAGTGCTGACGCCGCAGATGCTGGTGGCGCTCGGCGAGAAGGACGTGCGGACGCTGGACGATCTGGCCGACCTGGCCTCGGACGAGTTGATGGACATCGTGGGCGCCGACAAGATGGACGAGCAGGTCGCCAACGACGTGATCATGGCGGCCCGGGCGCATTGGTTCGACGACGAGACGACGAGCGCCGAGCCGGCCGAGGGGGCGCACCACGACTGATTCGGCCGAGCCGCTCACCGTCGACGACATCTCCGACGAACTCGATGACGAGTGCGAGGAGGGACCGCAGCGGCGTTGCATCGTGACCCGCGAACGCGGCGACCGGGCGCGTATGCTGCGCTTCGTCGTCGGGCCGGGGCGGCAGATCGTTCCCGATCTGATGGCAAAGCTGCCCGGACGGGGAATCTGGTTGAGCGCGCGCCGGGATGTGTTAGAAAGCGCGCGAATGAAGAACGCGTTTGCGCGGGCTGCACGCGCGCCCGTTGTTGTTCCCCCGGATCTTGTGGATTTGGTTGAAACCGGGTTGATGCGGCGCGTGTCGGACCTGATCGGTCTTGCGCGCCGGGCCGGACAGGCAAATTACGGGTTTGAGCGGTCGCGCGAGTGGTTGCAGAAAGATCGGGCCGGGATCGTGATCCAGGCGAATGACGGCAGCGCCGACGAACGGGCGCGCTTTCTGAGTGGACGACGGCAGGTGGCGGTGGCAGCGCCCCTGTCGGCTGCAGCGCTGGGAGCGGTTTTCGGCCGCGATCATGTGGTGCATGTGGTAGTGGCGCCCGGCCGGCTCGCCGAGGCGCTGAAATTGGAGACTGACCGCCTCGCCGGCATTGCCGGTCCCGGCGGGGGAATGGAACGGGTATAATGAGCGACACCAACGATACCGACGCCGGCAAGGGCCGGCTGTCACTGCGGCCGGCAACGCGGTCCGACGTAGGCCGCACGGTCGACGCTGGCTCGGTGCGGCAAAGCTTCAGCCATGGCCGCTCGAAAGTCGTGCAGGTCGAGGTTCGCAAGAAGCGCACGCCCACCTCGCCGCCACCGGCCTCCAGCCCGCCGCCGAGCGCCCCTTCGGGCACGTCGCCCAATACGTCGGCTTCCGGGGCGACGATCATCACCCCGGTGCCCCGCGCGCCGGCCAACGGCCCGCGGCCCGGCGGCCGCGCGCTGACCGCGACCGAATTGGCCGTCCGCGCCCGTGTGCTGCAGGAGCAGCAGCGCGACGCGGCCAGGCGCGAGCAGGAACGGCGCGAGCAGGAGAAGATTTCCATCCTGTCGGCCGCCGAAGAGGCGCGCCGCCGTGAGGAAGAAGCGCGCAAGGCAGCCGAAGAGGAGGCCAAGCGCGCCGCCGAGGCCGCCAAGCGCGAGGCAGCCGAGGCCCTGCAGCAAGCCAGGGAACAGGAACAGACCGCCGCGAACGCGCCGCAAACCTCTGCCCCCGTGGCGCGGGAGACGACTGCTCCGGCCGCGCCGGGGACGGTTATCCCCCGCCCCTCGGCGGCCGCTCGCCCGGCTACGCCGGGAGCGCCGGCCCGTCCGGCCGTCCCGGGCGAGACACTGCGCCTGAAGCCTTCCACGGCACGGCCCGGCGAAGAGGACGAGCCCCGCCGCCGCCCCGGCGCGATCCTGCCGGGACGCAAGCCCGGCGTGGCAGCGCCAAAGAAGGTCGGCGACGACCGCCGCCGGGCTGGGCGCATCGACGTGCAGGCCGCTATCGAGGGTGACGACGACAAGTCACGCAGCCTCGCCTCCGTGCGGCGCCAGCGGGAACGCGAGCGCCGCCAGGCCGAGCTCGAGGCGCTGCGCAGCGACCAGGTCAAGGTCGTGCGTGACGTCGTGCTGCCGGAGACGTTGACGGTTCAGGACCTCGCCGCCCGTATGGCCGCGCGCATGCCCGACGTCATCAAGGCGCTGATGCGGATGGGAGTGATGACCAACCCGGCCGCGACGATCGATGCCGACACGGCGGAGCTCGTCGTGCAGGAGTTCGGCCACCGGGTCCGCCGCGTATCGGACTCCGACGTCGAGATCGGGATCGATGGCGAAGAGGATGTCGACACCGAGCTGAAGCCGCGGCCGCCGGTCGTCACCATCATGGGACACGTCGACCACGGCAAGACGAGCCTGCTGGACGCGCTGCGCAGCACGGACGTGGCGGGCGGCGAGGCCGGGGGCATCACCCAGCACATCGGCGCCTACACCGTCACGACGAAGTCGGGCAACAAAATCACCTTTATCGACACGCCGGGCCACGAGGCGTTCACCGCCATGCGGAGCCGCGGCGCCTCGGTGACGGACATCGTCGTACTGGTGGTGGCCGCCGATGACGGCGTGATGCCGCAGACGATCGAGGCGATCCGGCACGCCAAGGCGGCCGATGCGCCGATCATCGTGGCGATCAACAAGAGCGACAAGGTCGGGGCCAACCCGGCCCGCGTGCGGCAGGAACTGCTCAGCCACGACGTCGTGGTCGAGGAGATGGGCGGCGACACGCAGGACGTCGAAGTGTCGGCGACGAAGCGGACCGGGCTCGATAAGCTCGAGGAAGCGATCATGTTGCAGAGCGAGATCCTGGAGCTCAGGGCCAACCCGGACCGGGCGGCCGAAGGCGCGGTGATCGAAAGCCGGCTGGACCGCGGACGCGGGCCGGTGGCGACGATGCTCGTGCAGAAAGGCACGCTGCGGCAGGGCGAGATCGTCGTCGCCGGCGCCGAGTGGGGCAAGATCCGCGCCATGCTGGACGACAAGGGCCAGCAGGTGAAGGTCGCGGGACCCTCGACCCCGGTCGAGATCCTCGGGCTCTCGAGCGTGCCGTCGGCAGGCGAGCCGTTCGTCGCGGTAGAGAACGAGAGCCGGGCGCGCGAGATCAGCGAGTTCCGCCAGAACAAGATCCGCGCGCGCAATGCGGCGGGTGCGACCGCCGCGCGCGGGACGTTGGAGGAGATGCTGGCCCGGGCCGTCGCTGGCGAGCTGAAGGAAGTGGCGCTCGTCATCAAGTCGGACGTCCAGGGCAGCGCCGAGGCGCTGACCGGCGCCGTCCAGAAGCTGTCCCACGAGGAGGTCAACGTCCGCGTGCTGATCTCTGCCGTCGGCCAGATCACCGAGAGCGACGTTCAGCTGGCCAAGGCGAGCAGCGCCGTCATCATCGGCTTCAACGTCCGCGCAACCGCGCAGGCGCGGGAACTGGCCCAGCGGGACGGTGTGGACATCCGCTACTACTCCATCATCTACGATGTCGCCGACGACGTGGAGAAGTTGGTCCGCGGCAAGGTGGCGCCCAAGGCCCGCGAGAACTTCCTGGGCTACGCCGAGGTCCGGAAGGTGTTCGACATCACCAAGACCGGCAAGGTCGCGGGTTGTTACATCACGGAGGGCTTGGTCAAGCGCGGGGCCGGCGTGCGGCTGCTGCGCGACGGCGTGGTCATCCACAACGGGCAGCTCAGCCAGCTCAAGCGCTTCAAGGACGACGTCCGCGAAGTGGCGCGCGGCTACGAGTGCGGCCTCAGCTTCGCCGGCTACAACGACCTCAAGGAAGGCGACGTGGTCGAGTGCTTCGAGGTGGAAATGGTGCCCGGGTGAGCCGGCAGCCGTCAAAGGCCCCTTCGCAACGTCAGCTCCGCGTTGCGGAGGAGATCCGCCATGTGCTGTCGGCCGTGTTCACGCGGCATGACATCCGCGACCCGGATCTCGCCGGCGAGACGATCACCGTCACGGAAGTCCGGGTCAGCCCGGATCTGAAGGCGGCGACGGCGTTCGTGGCGCGCCTCGGCCGCTCGGACATCGAAGCGTTGCTGCCCGCCCTGAAGCGGGCGGCACCCTATCTGCGCGGGCAGGTCGCCCACGAGATGCGGCTCCGCGTGGCGCCGACCCTGTCGTTCCAGGCGGACACGGCGCTGGAATACGCGATGCACATCGACCAATTGCTGCATCGCCCCGACGTCGCGCGCGATCTCGAGCCCACACCGGCAACGGATGGACCAGACCCTAAAACAGATCGCTAGCCGCACCGTCGGTCCGTGGCTGGACTCCCGCGAGGCCGAGATCCGGCAGGCGCGCGCGGCCGGCCGGGCGGCCGCGACGGGCGACATGGCCCTATTGGCCCGGCGTCACCATGACTTCGAGGAGGGCCTCCTCGGCCGCGCGAAGGCGGCGGCGCTGGCGCTGCGGAGCGATCTGGCGAGCCACGGCAGCGACCTCGGCCGCCAGGTCGGCGACATGGCCCGCGAGCGCGACGACCATATCGCCCAGCGGATGACCGATCTGCGGGAAGAGCGCCAGCGAAGCCTGCATGCGCTGGACACGGCCAACGGGCCGCTCTCGGCCAAGTTCATCCGCGCTGGATTAGCGGGCGAAGAGGCGGAGAAGGCGCACCGGGCGATCCGCGCCGAAGTCAACGGCCGGCCGCTCCGGCGCAACCTGGTGGGCCTCTATCTCCCGGTCATGGCTCTGCTGTCGTTGATCGAGGTTCCGGTCAACCGGCTGGCGTTCGAGCTATTTTTCCAGGAGCAGCCGGCTGTGTCGCTCGCGCTGGCCTTCGTGGTCGGCGCGGTGCTGGTGTTCTTTGCGCACATGGTCGGCACGCTGGTCCGCCGGATGGAAACCCCCTCGCGGACGGCACAGCAGGTGCGCCGCGCCCTCGGCATCGCGCTGTTCATCGGCCTGTCCGGCGTGCTGATGTATCTGCTCGCCGGCATGCGGCAGCTCTACGTCCGGTTGCTGGAATCCGAGCAGGGTAGTTCCATCTCGGCGATGGTTGAGGGGCTGACCGGCGCCGGCGCGGCGCGCACGATCGCCAACGTCGCCAGCGAGCAGCTGGGGACCGCGGGCTGGACGCTGCTGGTGCTGAACATCGTCGTGTTCGTATTCGGAGCGACAGCAGCCTTCCTCCGGCACGACCCGCATCCCGACTACGAAGGGGTCTGGCGGCAGCATGAACGCGCGCGGCGCAGAACGACCCGGCTCCGCAGCCGCTACGAGCGTCTATCCGGCGCCAAGAGCCGGGCCTTCGACGCGCAGCTCACCTCGCTCGACCAGTTGCTGCGCGAGACGGAAAGCAAGCACGACGAGCTGGTCGCCCGCGAACGCGCCATCGAACCCTTCCTGCAGGAGACGGTCGCGCGCATGGCCAACACGGTGCGCAACCGATCGGTGGCGTTCGTGGAAGGCGCGATCGGCGAGATCAAGGGAAGCGTGACCGGGTCGCTCGAGACCGTGCACGCCATGTCCGAGGCGGAAATCCGGCAGCGGATCGGCGCGGCGGAATGAGGCTCGCGGCCGCGCTGGTGGTGTTGGCGCTGCTGGGTGGCGGCTCCGCGCGCGCCGCCGATTACTGCGGATATGGGCACGGGACGGCGGTCCTGTTCGTCGATCGGACGACCGCGTTCGACGCCACTGACAAGACGCTGTTCCTGCAGGCGCTGGATGGCTTGATCGGCGGCCTCGGGGCCGGGGACCGTTTGGTGCTCTACACCATGACGGGCGCCTACACCGAGAGCCAGAAGCTGTTCGACCAATGCAAGCCGGGCTGCCTGGACAACGGCTTCTTCAGTGATCTCATGTCGTCCTGTCGCCCCGTCGTGGCGCGGTCCGATGCGGTCGCGTTCACCCGCAAGCTGGCCGAGACCTTGGCCGGGCTGCTGCAACGGCCGGCCGAGACGCGGTTTTCCGACCTGTTCCGCACCGTGGCCGATGCGCTGCGCCCCTATGTGGCGGGTCCGCAGAAGCTACTCAAAGTGTATATGTTCTCCGACCTCATCGAGAACTCGACTTTGCTGCCGGAGCGCGAGTTGAAGCGCTTGCCGCCGGCAGCCGCGGTGCAGCGGCTGCAGGCCGCGGGCGTGATGGCGGCATTCGGCGGTGCCGAGGTCCGGGTGTTCGGCTTCGGCCGCGACGACAGCCTGGGCCGCCCTCCCCTGCCGCAGGCCGAGCGGCAGCGCATCGCGCAGACATGGCGCCTCTGGTTCGCCGCAGGCGGCGCCGGGCCGGTGGAGATCGGTTTCCGCTGAGCGTCAGCTGCCGAGCTTGTCGAGCTCGGACAGGACCGTTGCCTCCGTCAGGATCTGCGGCAGCACGGTGGGGCTCGCGTCGCCGGCCGGGTAGAGGACGTAGAGCGGAACGCCGTCGCGGGCGTGCTCGCGCAGGAAGCCGGTGATGGCCGGGTCGCCGGCGGTCCAGTCGCCTTTGAGGTAGGCGACGCGGTGCGCGGCGAAGGCGGCCCGAACCGCTTCCGGGGAAAGCGCCACCCGTTCGTTGACGAGGCAGGTAACGCACCAGGCAGCGGTCATGTTGACGAACACGGGGCGCCCCTCGGCGCGCAGTTCGGCCAGACGGGCGGGTGTGAACCGCTCGGCCGCTTCGGCTTCGGAAGCGACGGTCTGCAGCGGCCCGGCCTGAAGGCGGAGCAGGGTCGCCGAGGCACCGGCGAGGGCGACGATCGCAACCGAGCGGCCAAACGCCCGGAACCGGCCGCTCGAGCGTTGCGCGAGGCCGTAGGCCCACGCGCCGAGCGCCAGCAGAAGCCCGCCGCTCGCCACCGTGAGCACACCGGCTTCGCCCGCCTCGAGGCTGGCGATCCAAAGCAGCCACACTGCCGCACCATACATCGGGAACGCCATCGTGTTCCGAAGCACCTCCATCCAGGGGCCCGGCCGCGGCAGAAACCGCACCAGACCCGGCGCGAAGGCAAGCAGCCCGTAGGGTGCGGCCATGCCGAGCCCCAATGCGACGAAGACCAGCAGTGTCAGCGCCGGCGGCAGGGCGAGCGCGGCGGCGATGGCCGCGCCCATGAAGGGCGCCGTGCACGGCGTGGCCACCAGCACCGCCAGCAGGCCGGTGCCGAAGCTGCCAACATGGCCGCCGCGCCTTGCCAGCCCGTCGCCGGCCCCGGCGAGACGGCTGCCGACGGCGAAGACCCCGGACAGGTTCAAGCCCACGCCGAACAGCACCCAGGCAAGGATGGCCACCGCCACCGGCGATTGAAACTGGAAGCCCCAGCCGGCCGCGCTGCCCGCACTGCGTAGGGCCAGAAGCGTGGCCCCGAGGCCGGCGAAGCCGAGAACGGTGCCCGCGGTATAGGAGATCGCGTTGTCCCGCACGACCCGGCGCTCGCTGCCCGACAGCCGGGCCAGCCCCATTGCCTTCATGGCCAGGATGGGGAACACGCACGGCATCAGGTTGAGGATGAGCCCACCCAGCGCGGCGAACAGCAGCGCCTCGGCCAGCGGCAAGGATGCAGCGGCCGGGGCGGCCCCGGCTGGTGCATCGATGGCGAGCAGGCTCTCTTCACCGCTTCGGTCGCGCAGAACGACGATCCCCGCCAGCGAGCGCGGGGCGACCTTGAACGGCTTTAGGTGGATCAGCACGACGCCGTCCCGCACCTCGGCCTTCTGCGGCGCGCTGGGCTGGATGGACCCGTCGACGGTGGGGATGAACCAGGCGTCGGCGACGGTTGCCGGCGAAAGTTCGGCACCCGTCAGCGTGAGAGTGCCGTCGCCGCTGATGCGGGCGGGAAAGGGTGAGGGCCGCGGAGTGCGGGCGGCGGCGAACAGCGGTGCCTCCGCCGAGGGCGCCGGGGTGCCGGCGGGCAGATCGAGCGTGAAATGGCCCTCCTCGGGCACGCAGATCTTCTCGCAAACGAGCCAGTTGGCCGACGCCGTCACGTGCAATCCGCCGGTGCCAGGCACCACCGTGACCGGCAGGAGCACCGAACCGGTGTAGCCATAGGTCATCAGCGGACCTTCCGGCAGGCGCTTCGGCGCGGGCCAGGCGATGGGGCTGGCCGGCACGTCGAGCGTGAACTCCGGCGCGATCCCGGCATCGCCCGGGTTCTGCCAATAGGTGTGCCAGCCCGGGGCGAGCTGCAGCCGCAACCCGAGATGGAGAGGCACCCCGGCCGCCACCGCATCGGTGTCGGACACGAGCGTCGCGGTCACGCGCGGAGTGTGCGCGGCCGAACTCTCTGCCGCGAGCGCAGGAGCCGCAAAGATCATCAGGAGAAGGGACAGGGCAAAACGCATTGCACCCTATATACACCCTCGGACACGCCATGCCGACGCTTCCCGATCTTCCCGTCCGCGATGCCCTGCCCGGCCTGCTCGACGCGCTGTCGGCCGGGTCGAACGCCGTGCTCGTGGCGCCACCCGGCGCGGGCAAGACCACCACGGTGCCGTTGGCGCTTCTGGAGGCGCCCTGGCGCGGGGACGGCCGGATCATCGTGCTGGAGCCACGGCGCCTGGCGGCGCGGGCGGCGGCGACGCGCATGGCGCATCTGCTCGGCGAGACCGTGGGCCAGACCGCCGGGTTCCGTACGCGGCTGGAGAGCATGGTGTCGGACGCGACCCGGATCGAGGTGGTCACCGAGGGCCTGCTGGTCCGGCGGCTGCAGTCCGATCCCGGCCTCGAGGGCGTCGCGGCGGTCGTGCTGGACGAGGTTCACGAACGGGCGCTGGAGGGAGATCTGGCGCTGGCGCTGTGCCTCGACCTGCAGCGGATGCTGCGGCCGGAGCTGCGGCTGCTGGCAATGTCGGCCACGCTGGACGGGGCGCGGCTGTCGTCGCTGCTGAACGGCCCCGTGGTCGAGAGCGCCGGACGCATGTTTCCGGTAGCCGTCAGCCACGCGGCACGGGACGTGATGGACCCGCGAGATCTGCCGGAGGCGATGGCGCGGGCGATCCGGGCGGCGTTGGCCGCGCATGAGGGCGACCTGCTCGCCTTCCTGCCGGGCATGGGCGAGATCAGGCGGACGGAGGCTTTGCTCGCGGGTTGCGGGGCGCTGGTGCTGCCTTTGCATGGCGACTTGCCGCCGGCGGAGCAGGATCGGGCCTTGCGGCCGGCAGAGGGGCGCCGGGTCGTCCTGGCGACCAGCATCGCGGAAACGTCGCTGACGGTGCCTGGCGTGCGGATCGTCGTGGATGGCGGCTGGCGGCGTATCCCGCGCATGGACGCGGCGACCGGGCTGACCCGGCTGGCAACGGTGCGGATCAGCCGGGCGGCTGCCGAGCAGCGGGCCGGGCGCGCGGGACGCGAGGCGCCGGGTGCGGCGATGCGGCTCTGGACGGCCGCCGCCCATCGCGGCATGGCCCCGTTCGACCGGCCCCAGATCCTCGAGGCGGAGCTGTCGGGCCTCGTGCTGGATTGCGCCGCCTGGGGCACGGCGCCCGCCGACCTGCCGTTCCCCGACGTCCCGCCCGCCGGCGCCCTGGCGGCCGGGTCGGCGCTGCTCGTCGAGCTGGGCGCGCTCGATCCTGCCGGCCGCATCACGGCGCTGGGTCGGCGGATGGCCTCGCTCGGCGCACATCCGCGGCTCGCGGCGATGATGCTGTCGGCGGAGGAGCCGGCGCAGCAGGCGCTCGCGGCGGAGATCGCCGCGTTGCTGGAGGAGCGGGACCCGATGCGGGGGCGCGAGCCGCCGGCGGACATCCGCTTGCGGCTGGAGGGTTTGGCCACCGGAAGTGCGGACATCGACCGGGGCGCCGCAGGACGGATCCGGCGGCAGGCCGCGCAGTATCGCAAGCGGCTGCGCGTGCCTGACATCGCCGATGGCGAGCCAGGGCCGCTGCTCGCGGCGGCGTTCCCCGACCGGATCGCCCTGCGCCGCAGCGAGATCGGCTCCTTCAAACTTTCCGGCGGCGGCGGCGCGAAGCTGCCGGCTGCCGACAAGCTCGCCAGCGCGAACCTGCTCGTGGCGGCGAGCCTCGATCTGAAGGGCTCGGCGCGGATCCGCCTCGCGGCGCCGCTGGAGATGGACGCGATCGCGCCACGCTGCCACGAGACGGTCGAGAGCGGGTTCGACGCGGCGACCGGCGCAGTCCTCTCCCGGCGCCGCCGGCGACTGGGCACCTTGGTGCTGGAGGACCGTACGTCCGCCGCCGACCCGGACGAGGCTGCCCGCGTGCTGACGGGGATCATCGCCGCAGATTTGTCCCTGCTGCCCTGGAGCGATGCGGCGCGGCAGCTGCAGGCGCGGGCCGCCCTGTGGCGCACTCTCGATCCGGAAACGCCGGACCTGTCGGATGCGGCACTGGCGGCAGAGGCAGCCGATTGGCTGGAGCCGCATCTGCGCGGGCTGGCGCGGTTGTCGCAGGTCGCCGGGCTGGACTTGGTGCGCTTGCTCGAGGAGCGGCTGGGGTGGGCGCACGCACGGGCGATCGCGCAAGCGCTGCCGATGCAGATGCCGCTACCGGGCGGCCGGGCTTCGGTAGACTACCTGCAGCCGATCCCGATGCTGTCGGCGCGGGCGCAGGCCTTCTACGGTCTGGGCGAGACGCCGCTGCTGGCCGGCGGGCGGGTGGCGCTCCGGCTCGCCCTGCTGTCGCCCGCGGGACGGCCGATCGCGATCACGGCGGATTTGGCAGGTTTCTGGCGCGGGGCCTGGGCGGATGCGCGACGTGACATGCGCGGGCGTTACCCTCGGCACGACTGGCCAGAAAACCCGGCGGCAACTGCCGTCGTTGCAGAGCGAAGGTAGCTTACGAATGTTGTACGTCGTGAGAGATGTGGATGAATAGCTGGCTGAAGGCTGCACTGGTGTGCGTTGTGCTCCCAATCGCCGGCTGCACGGGAGTGCCCGCGCCGATCGGACAGGCTGCCGGACCGCCGGCCGGCCCAGTCAGCTTCGCGCCGCTCGTGAAGCGCGTCGCGCCGGCGGTGGTGAACATCGCGGTCATCGAAGGGCGCCAGGCCGCGATCGAACTGCCGCCCGAACTGCGGGGCACGCCGGCCGAACGCTTGCTGCGGGACCGGTTGCGCCGGCAGCCCATCCGCGGCGCGGGAGCGGGCTTCATCATCGATCCGTCGGGCATCATCGTGACCAACAGCCACGTGGTGGGCCACGCGTCCCGCATCACGGTGACACTGCCCGACGGCGAGGATCTGCCTGGCCGGGTCATCGGGGTCGACCCGGTGACCGACATCGCCGTCATCCGGATCGAGACCGACAAGAAGCTGCCCTACGTGAGTTGGGGTGACAGCCGGGCGGTCGAGGTCGGCGACTGGATCCTGGCGGCGGGCAATCCGTTCGGGGTCGGCGCGTCCGTCACGGCCGGCATCGTGTCGGCGCGGGGGCGTGACATCGGCGCGGGCCCGTTCGACGATTTCCTGCAGATCGACGCGCCCATCAATCCGGGCAATTCCGGCGGCCCGACGTTCAACATGAGGGGTGAGGTCATCGCGGTGAACACCGCAATCGTGTCGCCGACGGGTGGCTCGGTCGGCATCGGCTTCGCGGTGCCGAGCGAGATCGCCAAGGGCGTGGTCGACGATCTCCGCCAGAAGGGCCGGATAGACCGCGGGTGGCTCGGGGTCGCGATCAGCGAGACGCAGGCGCGGGGAGCCGGCGTCCGCATCGCAACCGTCGACCGCACCGGGCCCGGCGCGCACGCCGGATTGCAGTCCGGCGACATCATCACCGCGGTCAACGGCAACGCGGTCGCGACCAGCAACGGCCTGGTGCGCGCCGTCGCGGGCATATCGCCCGGTGGCAACGCCAGGCTGAGCGTTACCCGCAACGGCAGGCCGATCGTGATCGACGTGACGGTTGGACGGCGTCCCACGGAACCGGAGGAATAACCATGCGAATTCTGGTGGTCGAAGACGACAAGGACGTCGCGGGGTTCATCCTCAAAGGGCTGCGCGAGGCCGGGCACCTGGCCGAACACACCGCAAACGGGCGGGATGGCCTGTTGGCGGCGACCAGCCAGGAGTTCGATGCCATCATTCTCGACCGCATGCTGCCGGGTGGCATCGACGGGCTCGGCGTGCTCGAGATGCTGCGCGCGCAGGGCAACCACACGCCCGTCATGTTCCTGTCCGCGATGGCGCAAGTCGACGACCGGGTGCGCGGCCTGAAGGCCGGAGGAGACGACTACCTCACCAAGCCGTTCGCGTTTAGCGAGTTGCTGGCGCGCGTCGAGGCGCTGGCCCGGCGCGGACGAGCCGCCGGGCCGGAGACGCGGCTGCAGGTGGGCGATCTCGAGATGGACCTGCTATCCCGTAGCGTCCGCCGCCGCACGCAGAAGATCGACCTCCAACCGCGCGAATTCATGCTGCTCGAATACCTGATGCGCCATGCCGGCCAGGTCGTCACTCGGACGATGCTCCTGGAGGGCGTTTGGGACTATCATTTCGACCCGCAGACGAACGTGATCGACGTGCACGTGTCCCGGCTGCGCCAGAAGATCGACAAGCCGTTCGAGACAGCGCTGCTGCACACCGTGCGGAGCGCGGGCTACATGCTCCGGGCCGACTAGGGCGGCCGATGGTCGCGCGCGTGCTCCGCTCCGCCGGCGTCCGCCTCGCACTCGGCTACGCGCTCGTGTTCGGGATCAGCGCTGCGATGCTGATCCTGGTCCTCTGGATTTCGGGCATCAACATCCTCACCCGGCAGGTCGACGCTGCCATCGATGCCGACGAGCAGGGGCTGGCGGAGCAGTGGAAGCAGGGCGGGCCGGAGGCGCTGTTCGAGACGATCCAGAGCCGTATCGCCAGCAACGCCGACAACGACTCGATCTACCTCGTGCTGGATCCGAAAGGCGACGTGGTGGCGGGCAACCTCGATAGCTGGCCCGATCAAGTCTCCAAAACCGGCCAAGTCTACGAGATCAGCGTCAACCGCAACGGCAAGCTGAACCAAGCCCGGTTCCACCGCTACGACCTTCCGGCGGGGTATGCCCTGCTGGTCGGGCGCGAGGTGTCGTCGCGAGTGGCGCTGCGAACGTTGTTGGCGGAGGTTCTGGCGTGGTCGATGGTGCTGATCGGGCTGCTGAGCGTGGCCGGCGCGATCCTGCTGAAGAAGCTGTTCGGGCGCATGGTGTCGCAGGTTTCGCAGACCGCCGACGCCATCTCGTCGGGGGATCTGACCCGGCGCGTGGCGATCTCGGGGCGCGGCGACGAGTTCGATCGGATGGCCGAGACGATCAACGACATGCTCGACCGGCTGAACCGCCTGATGGATGGCGTGCGGCAAGTGTCCAACGCGATCGCGCATGATCTGCGCACCCCGATCACCCGTGCGCGGGCCCGGTTGGAAGACGCGTCGATGCACGCCGGGTCGGCCGAACAGCTGCGGAGCGCCATCGATCGCGCCGTCTCTGACCTCGACGGCATCACCAACGTGTTCCACGCCTTGCTGCGGATTTCCGAGATCGAGGCGGGGGCGCGGCGATCCGCCTTCGTCCGGCTCGACCTGCGTCCGCTGCTGGACGATTTGCGCGATCTCTACGGCGCGGCCGCGGAGGAGCGCGGGCTGTCGTTGACGCTGAGCGCGCCGGCCGAATTGCCCGCGCTCGGCGACCGGGAGCTGATCCAGCAGGCCGTGGCCAACCTGCTCGACAACGCGATCAAGTTCTCCCCGCGGCAGAAAAGCGTGGAGATCGTCGTGGAGCAGACCGCCGACACGATGATGCTGGCCGTGCGCGACCATGGCGCGGGCATTCCGGTCGGCGATGTCAGCCGAGCGACCGAGCGCTTCTTTCGCGGCGAGGCGGCCCGCAACACGCCCGGCTTCGGTCTGGGCCTGACGCTGGTGCGCGCCGTGGCGCAGCTCCACGGTGGCACGCTAGAGCTGCAGGACGCCAACCCCGGGCTCCGCGCGACCTTGGTGCTGCCTCGCGCGAGCGAGCTGCGGGCGGGACGGGGCGCGTCGCCGCGGGCCGAGGCCGAGGGCGGCACCCTCGCCTCCGCCGAGGGTTGAGGCTCAA
>JAVVHH010000065.1:0-20743 GCA_032249615.1 Acetobacteraceae bacterium | reverse complement strand
GCGTCGAGCGCGGTGTAGGGGGCCGGGTTGATGCAGTCGGCGCCGGCGTGCCAGGTGTGGAAGATGTTCCAGCCGCCCTCGGCGGGGGCTTCCTTCTTGGCGCGGCGGGCGCCGACGGTGCCCCAATCGAGGGCCTGGTAGTCGACGTTCATGCCGATCTTGCCGAGGAGGTCGGCGGTGACGTCGCCCTGGGCCTTGGTGATGGAGATGTCGGTGGCGACGAGGAGGACGATCTTTTCGCCCTTGTAGCCGGCCTCGGCGAGCAGCTTTTTGGCTTCGTCGTAGCGGCGAGGGCCCTTCAGGATGTCGCCGCCGGCGTCGGTGGCGAAGGGTGTGCCGGGGGTGAAGAAGCTGGGCAGGCGCTTCCAGAGCGCTTCGTCGTCGCCGACGACGGCGCGCATGTAGTCTTCCTGGTTGAGCGCCATCATGACGGCCTGGCGGGCGCGGACGTCGTTGAAGGGCGGCCAGAGGTGGTTCATGCGGAAGGAGCCGATATTGCCGAGGTCGTCGCCGATGGCGACGTTGAGGTTCCGGTTCTTCTTGAGCAGCGGGACGAGGTCGGGGATGGGGTTCTCCCACCAGTCGATCTCGCCGTTCTGGAGGGCGGCGGCCTTGGTGGCGTCGTCGGGGAGGATGAGCCACTCGATGCGGTCGAACTCGACGCGCTTGCCGCCGGCGAGCCAGTCGCCGGGCTCCGGGCGCGGCTGATAGCCGGCGAACTTAGTGAAGACGGCCTTGCTGCCGGGGACCCACTGGTCCTTTTGGAACACCATCGGGCCGGAGCCGACATATTCGGTGATGAGCTTGAACGGGTCGGTCTTGGCGATGCGTTCCGGCATGATGAGGGCGACGGGGGCGTTCTGCTTGCCCAGCGCGAACAGCATCTTGGGGAAGGGCTTGCTGAGCTTCAGCTTGACGGTGCGGTCGTCGGGGGTGGTGAACTCGAGAAGGGTCGCCTTGATGCGCTGGCCCATGGTGTCGCGGACCATCCAGCGCTGGAGGCTGGCGATGACGTCGCGGCCGCGGACGGGTTCGCCGTCATGGAAGGTGAGGCCCGGGCGGAGCTTGAAGGTCCAGTCGGTATAGTCGGGCGAGACGTCGTAGGCTTCGACCATCTGGGGCCGCGGCGTGATGGTGTGGTCGACGCCGAACAGGGTGTCCCAGACGAGCAGGCTGGCGTTGCGGACGACGTATTGGGTGCCGGCGACGGAATCGAGGCTGGAGAGGTTGGCTTGCGGGACGAAGCGCAGGACCTTGGCGTCTTGGGCGAGGCTCAGGCGGGGGGCGGCGAGGCTGCTGGCGGCGGCGGCGCTACCGGCGAGAAGGAAGTTCCGACGCTTCATGGGCTGGTGCTCCAAAGGGGTTCGGCACGGGGCCGCTGGGGGGAGCCAAGCAGTTTTTGGGCCAGTTGGGGGGTTCAGGTCTTTTTGACGTTCCAGAAGATGGCGAAGCCGCTGAGAACGCCTTCGAGCGAGGTGCGGTAGGCGGTGGGCTGGAGGTATTGGCCCATGGGGATGTAGGGGATGGAGGTGAGCGCTTCCTGCTGCATTTCTGCGCAGATGGCCGCTTGGGCGGTCACATCCGGGGCGTCGAACCACTGGGAGCGGAGGTTTTCGAGCTTGGGGTCGTCGGGCCAGCCGAACCAGGCCTTGTCGCCGTTGGCGCGCAGGCTGATGTGGCCGGCGGGGTTGATCTGGTCGGCGCCGGCCCAGGCGGTGCAGAAGGCGCTCCAGCCGCCTTTGTCGACGGGCTCCTTGTTGGCGCGCCGGGTCACGACGGTGCCCCAATCGGTGGCGACGTAGTCGACGTTGAGGCCGGCGCGCTTGAGCGCATCGGCGGCGACGTCGGACATGGCTTTGAGGACGGGGAAGTCGGTGGCGGCGAGGAGGACGACCTTTTCGCCCTTGTAGCCGGCCTCTTTCAGCTCGCGCTGGACCTTGTCCATGTCGCGGGGGCCGGTGAAGACGTCGAGGCCGACTTTGCTGGCCATCGGCGAGTTCGGGGCGAAGTAGCCGACGGGGGTGTTGGAGAGCTTGGGGTCGGTGCCGACGATGGCGGTGACGGTGTCTTCCTGGCTGATGGCGCCGAGCAGGGCGCGGCGGATGGCCGGGTTGTCGAAGGGGGGATGAAGCTGGTTGAAGCGGATCTGGCTCATCTGGCCGGAGGGTTCCTGGACGACGGCCTTGACGCCGCGGCTGCGCTGCAGGAGGCCGACGAGGTCGGCGGTGGCGTAATCCCACCAATCCTGCTCGCCGCTGATGAGCGCCTGGGCGGCGGTGGTGGGGTCGGGGATGGTGGTCCACTCGACGCGGTCGAAATTGACGATCTTGGGGCCGGCGGTCATGTCGGGGGTGCCGCTCTCGCGCGGGACGTATTCCTTGAACTTGGCGTAGACGGCGCGGGCGCCGGCGATACGTTCGTCGGAGAGGAACTGGAAGGGGCCGCTGCCGATCATTTCGGTCACGGCGGTCGCGGAGTCGATGGAGGCCAGGCGCTCCGGCATGATGACGGGGACGTAGGTCTGGGTCTTGCCGAGAGCGGACGGCAGGAGCGGGAACGGGCGTTTGAGGCGGAAGACGATGGTGCGGTCGTCTTTGGCCGACAGCTCGTCGGTCGCGGCCATGAGGGCCTGGCCGAACGCGTCGCGCTTGGCCCAGCGGTTTATGCTGGCCACGCAGTCCCGCGCGAGCACGGGCTGGCCGTCGTGGAATTTCAGGCCGGTGCGGAGGCCGAGGGTCCAGAGCTTGCCGTCTTCCTCCGTCTTGAAGCCGGCGAGCATCTGGGGCGAGGGCCGGTATTGGCTGTCCATGCCGAAGAGGGTGTCGAACACCATGAAGCCGTGGTTGCGGGTGACGTAGGCGGTGGTCCACATCGGGTCGAGGACGGTGAGGTCGGCTTGCGGGATGAAGCGGAGCAGGCGGTTGGGGTTCGTTTGGGCGAGCGACGGGCGCGCCAGCACCGCGGCGGAACCAGCCAGAAGAGCGCGACGCCTGATGTCCATGAACGGCCTGCCTTTTCGGTCTCGGTCAAGCAGCAAACCACGCGTTTCCGCCCGACGCCAGAGCCTAACCCGGCTTTCGCCTGGCACGCGAAGGTTGTAGAGGCGGGACCATGTCAACCCTGTCTCCCCTCCCCGCTTCGCACGATCGGACGCCGGCGGAATCACGCGAGCCGGCGATCGCGGTGCTGATCCCGTGCTACAACGAGGAGATCGCGATCGCGTC
Source organism: Acetobacteraceae bacterium (assembly GCA_032249615.1). Taxonomy (GTDB): domain Bacteria; phylum Pseudomonadota; class Alphaproteobacteria; order Acetobacterales; family Acetobacteraceae; genus JAVVHH01. The sequence goes on along the minus strand of JAVVHH010000065.1, from coordinate 17,519 downwards.
GGTGGTGGCGGATTTCCGCGCGGCGCTGCCGATGGCGACGATCTATGTGTACGACAACAATTCGCGGGACCGGACGGCCGAGGTGGCGCGTGCGGCCGGGGCGGTGGTTGGCCGGGAGTTGCTGCAGGGCAAGGGCAACGTGATCCGCCGGATGTTCGCCGACGTGGAGGCGGACATTTTCGTGCTGGTGGACGGCGACGCGACGTATGAGGCGGCGTCGGCGCCGGAGATGGTGCGGCTGTTGCAGGACCAGCGGCTCGACATGGTGAACGGGACGCGGGTGTCGGCGATCGAGGCGGCGTACCGGCCGGGTCACCGGCTGGGCAACGTCGTGCTGACGGGGATCGTGCGGACGATCTTCGGCAACCGGATCACGGACATGCTGTCGGGCTACCGGGTGTTCTCGCGGCGCTTCGTCAAATCGTTCCCAGCGCTGTCGGGGGGTTTCGAGACGGAGACCGAGTTCACGGTGCATGCGCTCGAGCTGGGGATGCCGATCGGGGAGATCGAGACGCCGTATCGCGAGCGGCCGCCCGGGTCGCAATCGAAGCTGAACACGGTGGGCGACGGCATCCGGATCCTGCTGACGATCGTGCGGCTGGTCAAAGAGGAGCGGCCGCTGCAGTTCTTTTCATTAAGCGGCCTGGTTCTGCTGGCGGTCGCGGTCATCCTCGGGATCCCGCTGGTGACGGAGTTCGCGCGGAGCGGGACGGTGCCGCGGTTCCCGACCGCCATCCTGGCGACGGGTCTGGTGGGTCTCGCGTTCCTGTCGTTCACCTGCGGGTTGATCTTGGATTCGGTGTCGCGCGGGCGGACGGAGGTCAAGCGGCTGGCTTACCTCTCGGTGCCGCTGTTCCCGCGGGAGCCGTAGCCTTCGGGATGGGCGACGCGCCAGTCGGCGGCGGTGCGGACGATGGCGTCGAGCGTGTCGAACTCGGGCGCCCAGCCGGTTTCGCGGTGGATGCGTTCGGAGGAGGCGACGAGGATGGCGGGATCGCCGGCGCGGCGCGGCCCGAGTTCGTGGGGGACCTTGCGGCCGAGCACGCGCTCGACGGAGGCGATGACCTGCTTGACGGAATAGCCGGCGCCGCAGCCGAGATTGTAGATGACGCTGCCGCGGTCGAGCTGGTCGAGGGCGAGGATATGGGCCTCGGCCAGGTCGTTGACGTGGACGTAGTCGCGGATGGCGGTGCCGTCCTGGGTGGGATAGTCGCTGCCGAAGACGACGAGCGGCGGGCGGCGCTCGAGGGCGGCGTCGATGGCCAGCGGGATCAGGTGGGTTTCGGGATCGTGGTGCTCGCCGATGCGGCCCTCCGGGTCGGCGCCGGCGGCGTTGAAGTAGCGGAGGCAGGCGAAGCGGAGATCGTGGACCTCGCCGGCCCATTGCAGCGCCTTTTCGATGGCGAGCTTGCTTTCGCCGTAGGGTGAGCCCGGCGCGATGCGGGCGCTTTCGGTGATCGGCATCTGATCGGGGGTGCCGAACAGGTTGGCGGTGGAGGAGAGCACGAATTTCGGCACGCCATGGCGGATGCAGGCCTCGATGAGGCGGTAGCCCTGGCCGGCGTTCTCGATCATGTAGCGCATGGGGTCTTGCATGCTTTCGCCGACCAGGGAGAGCGCGGCGAAATGGAGCACGCCGTCCCACTTGCCGGTGGCGAGCACCTGGTCGGCGTCGGCGACGTCGCGCTCGATCAGGGTGACGCCTTCGGGGACGGCATCGCGGTGGCCTTGGCGCAGGTTGTCGAGGATGACGACCTCCGCGCCGGCGTCGAGCAGCTTGAGGACGCAGTGGCTTCCCACGAAGCCGGCGCCGCCGGTAACCAGATATCGACCTTCCACTGTGCTCACCTCATCACCCGCTAAGACAATGTTCATCCCCACCGCCTGGCGAGCATGCGCCGGGCAGTTCATAATCAGCCGATGCGTGTTTGTTTACTCATATTGAGTTGTATTCCGCTGAGTATTTCAGCGGCTCAAGAGCCAACCCGGATCATCGGGGGCCCCGGGGCCGGATGTATAGCAGGCGCCATCGAACTGCCACCCTCCGGTGCCGGCTATGTGACAATTAGGCAAAGCCGTAGCTCGTTTTGGGGGGCGCCGTCGACGATCGACGCGTTGGAGCTGCTCGGGGTGGAGGCGCGGGGGGCCGGGCTGGGCACGCTGTACATGAACGATATCTCGCTGCCGCATGGCGGGCCGATGGCCGGGCTGCACGCGAGCCACATGCTCGGGCTGGACGCGGACGTTTGGCTGGACGTGCGGCCGAAACCGGCGCTGAGCGCGGCCGAGCGGGACGAGGTGGCGGTGGAGCCGCTGGTGTGGCCGGACGGGCGGCGCATCGAGGCGCAGCGGTGGTCGGCCGGGGTCGTGCGGCTGATCAGGCTGGCGACGGCATTGCCGGGGGTGGACCGGGTGCTGGTGAACCCGGCCATCAAGCGGCAGTTGTGCCAGACGGAGGCCGACCGGAGCTGGCTGCATCTCGTGCGGCCCTGGTATGGGCATACGGCGCACATGCACATCCATTTCCGCTGCCCTGCCGGGCAGGCGGAGTGCCGCGACCAGGTGCCGCCGCCGCCCGGCGATGGCTGCGACGCGTCGCTGGACTGGTGGTTCGCGCGGCTCGACGCGCCGCCGGCGCCGCCGGGTCCGCCGCCGCGTCCGCCGACGCTGCCGGCGGCATGCGCGGGGATCCTCGCCGGACGATGAACAGGCTGGCTGTCGCGGCGTCGGCCGCCGGCTTTTGCACCTTCGTCAACCTGTATGCGCCGCAATCGCTGCTGCCGACGCTGGCCACGGCTTTCGGGGCGAGCGCGGCGGAGACGGGGCTGACGATGACGGCGTCATTGATTGCGGTGGCGCTGGTGGCCCCGGTGGTAGGCGGGATCTCGGACGCGGTCGGGCGGCGGCGGCTTATCCTGCCGGCGTGTTTCCTGCTGGCGGCGCCGACGGTGCTGGCGGGGCTGGCACCGGGCTTGCCGTGGTTCCTGGCGGCACGGTTCGGGCAGGGGCTGCTGCTGCCGTTCATCTTCACGGTGTTCGTCGCCTTCATCGCCGATGAGTGCCCGGGGGCGGCGGCGCTACGGCTGACGGGGATCTATTCGGTCGGGGCGATCGTGGGGGGGTTCAGCGGGCGGTTCATCGCGGGGTGGACGGCCTATTTCCTCGAGTGGCGGGCGAGTTTCCTGCTGCTGGCGGCGATCACGCTGGCCGGGGCGTTCGTGATGCTGCTGACGATGCCGCCGGAGCGGAACTTCCGGCCGGTGCGGAGCTGGCGGGGCACGGCGGCGGGGTTCGCGAGCCAGCTGCGCAACGGACAGGTGCTGGTCACCTGCGCGGCGGGGTTCGCGGTGCTGTTCTCGATCGTGGCGACGTTCACGTTCGCGAACCTGCTGCTCGCGGCGCCGCCGTACGGGCTCGGGCCGGCGGAGCTCGGCAGCATCTTCCTGACCTATTTGCTGGGAGCGGTGGTCACGCCGGCGGCGACGCGGTTCGCGCAGCGGTTCGGGCGGCGGCTGACGATGCTGGCGGCGGGTTTGGCGGCGGGGGCCGGGCTGGTGCTGACGCTGGCGCCGTCGTTGGTGCTGATCATCGCCGGGCTGTCGCTGGTGGCGCTGGGGGTGCTGACGGAGCAGATGCTGTCGATCGGGTATGTCGCGGTGGCGGGGGAACGGGCGCGCTCGACGGCGGTGGGGCTGTATGTGACGTCGTATTACGTGGGGGGGAGCCTGGGGGGGATCGCACCGGCGTGGATCTGGTCGCATGCGGGCTGGCCGGGTTGCGTGGGGCTGGTGCTGGCGGTGCAGGGGGCGGCGGTGCTGTTGACGTGGGTGGCCTGGCCGCGGGGGATGGCTTTACGTTAGGGTTCGCCGCCCAATGTGAGGGCGGGTCGGAACAGGATACCGTGCAGCATGAACGTCGCTTTCAAGCCGGAATTCGAGAAGTTCGCCGTGGGCCAGCCGGTCTCGCGCAAGGAGGACCCGGTGCTGCTGCGGGGCGAAGGCCGGTATTCGGACGACATCAACCTGCCGGGGCAGCTCTACGCGGTGTTCGTGCGGAGCCGGTATGCGCACGGGATGCTGCGCGGGATCGATGCGAGCGAGGCGGCGGGGATGCCGGGGGTGCGGGGGGTGCTGACGGCGGCCGACCTCGAGGCGGGGGGGATCCAGCCGATGCCGGCGGCGGGCGGGACCAATGCGGACGGGACGCCGACGGCCAAGCCGCGGCAGATGGCGCTGGCGTCGAGCAAGGTGCGGTATGTGGGCGACCCGGTGGCGGTCGTGATCGCCGAGACGGCCAAGCAGGCGCGCGATGCCGCGGAGACCGTGATGCTGGACATCGAGGCGCTGCCGGCGGTGACGACGGCGCGGGCGGCGATCCAGCCCGGCGCGCCGGTGCTGCACGACGAGGTGCCGGGCAACGCGTTCCTGCACTATCACCACGGCGACACGGCGGCGGTGGACGCGGCGTTCGCGCGCGCGGCGCATGTGACGTCGCTCTCGATCCGCAACAGCCGGATCGTGGTGGCGGCGATGGAGCCGCGCTCGGCGGTCGGCGTGTTCGACGCGGGGAGCGAGCGGTTCACGCTGCGGCTGGGATGCCAGGGCGTGTTCGGGATGCGGCAGATGCTGAAGGACGTGCTGGGGGTGCCGCGGGAGAAGCTGCACATCCTGACGTTCAACGTCGGCGGATCGTTCGGGATGAAGGCGTCGGTTTATCCGGAGTATCCGTGCGTGCTGCTGGCTTCCAAGCGGTTCGGGGCGCCGGTGAAGTGGACGGATGAGCGGTCGGACAGCTTCCTATCGGACAGCCATGGGCGGGACCACGAGACGGAAGCGTCGCTGGCGCTGGATGCGGACGGCAAGTTCCTGGCGGTGCGGCTGACCGTGCTGGGCAATCTCGGGGCGTATCTGAGCAACGCGACGACGCTGCCGCCGACGACGAACACGACCAAGAACACGATCAGCGTGTATGCGACGCCGCTGATCGAGGTGACGTCAACCTGCGTGTTCACCAACACGACGGCGGTGGGCGCCTATCGCGGGGCGGGGCGGCCGGAAGGCAATTACTACATGGAGCGGCTGATCGACACGGCGGCGGCCGAGATGGGGATCGACCGGATCGATCTGCGGCGGCGCAACCACATCCGGCCGGAGCAGCTGCCCTACAAGGCGCCTTCGGGGATGAATTACGACAGCGGCGATTTCCCTGCGCTGCTGGAGCGCGCGCTGGAGATGGCGGATTGGGACGGGTTCGCCGCGCGCCGGGCGGAGAGCCGGAGCCGGGGCAAGCTGCGCGGGCGGGGCGTTGGGCAGTATCTTGAGGTGACGGCGCCGCCGGCGCCCGAGATGGGCGGCCTGCGCTTCGAAGAGGACGGGACGGTGACGATCATCACCGGGACGCTGGATTACGGGCAGGGCCATGCGACGCCGTTCGCGCAGGTGCTTTGCGACCGGCTGGGGGTGCCGTTCGAGAAGGTGCGGCTGCTGCAGGGCGATAGCGACCAGCTGATCGCGGGCGGCGGGACCGGCGGGTCGAAGAGCATGATGGCGAGCGGGACGGCGATCGTGGCGGCCTCGCTGCTGTGCATCGAGAAGGGGCGGCAGGCGGCGGCGCACCTGCTGGAGGCGGCGGTGGCGGACATCGAGTTCGAGCGGGGCCGGTTCACCATCGCGGGGACGGATCGCGGGATCGGCATCATGGAGGTGGCGGCCCGGTTGCGCGACGCGCCGGGGCTGCCGGACGACGTGCCGCACACGCTCGATGTCGAGACGACGGACGAGTATGCCAATTCGGCGTTCCCGAACGGGGTGCACGTGGCCGAGGTGGAGGTCGATGCGGAGACCGGGGAGGCGGAGGTCGTGTCCTACAACATGGCCAACGATTTCGGGGTGGTGATCAACCCGAAGCTGGTCGAGGGGCAGGCGCATGGCGGGGTCGTGCAGGGGATCGGGCAGGCGCTGCTGGAGACGACGGCGTACGACGACGACGGGCAGCTGATGACGGGGTCGTTCATGGACTATGCGCTGCCGCATGCGGAGCATGCGCCCCGGATGGCAGTGCAGAGCCATCCGGTGCCGGCCAAGACGAACGTGCTCGGGGTGAAGGGGTGTGGCGAGGCCGGGTGCGCCGGGTCGCTGCCGGCGGTGATGAATGCGCTGGTGGACGCGTTGCGGCCGCTGGGGGTCGTGCATCTCGACATGCCGGCGACGCCGCAGAAGATCTGGGCGGCGATGCAAGCGGCGTAAGCGGGGTGACTGGCCGGGAGACGCTTCGATCGTCTAGATAGCGGTATGGATACACAAGCCGTTCTCGACCGGGTCGACGCCAACCTCCAGGAATCGCAGCAGCGCTGGTTCAGCCTGCTGCGGATACCGTCCATCTCGGCGCAGCCGGCGCACGCGGCCGATTGCCAGGCGGCGGCCGAATGGGTGCGGGCGCAGCTGGCGGGGATGGGGTTCACGGCGGCGGTGCATGGGACGGCGGGGCATCCGGTGGTGCTCGCCCACCACGACGGGGCCGGCGAGAACGCGCCGCACATGCTGTTCTACGGGCATTACGACGTGCAGCCGGCCGAGCCGCTCGAGCTGTGGGACCATCCGCCGTTCGAGCCGACGGTGGTCGAGGGCCCGCACGGGGCGCGCGTGTATGCGCGGGGTGCGGTCGACGACAAGGGGCAAGTGATGCTCTGGCTGGAGGCGCTGCGGGCGTGGGTCGACGAGACGGGCGGGCTGCCGGTGCGGGTGACGGTGCTGGTGGAGGGCGAGGAAGAGGTCGGCAGCCCGAACCTGGAGGCGTTCCTGGCGGCGCACCGGGCCGGGCTCACGGCGGATGCGGCGGTGATCAGCGACACGGGGATGTGGGACGTGCGGACGCCGGCGCTGACCACGCGGCTGCGCGGGCTGGTGTATGCGCAGGTGACGGTGCGGGCGGCCGAGCGGGACCTGCACTCGGGGATGTTCGGCGGGTCGGCGCTCAACCCGATCAACGCGCTGACGCGGATCCTGGGCCAACTGCATGACGAGCAGGGCCGGGTGCAGCTGCCGGGGTTCTATGACGGGGTGACGGAGCTGGCGCCGGAGCAGGCGGCGGCGTGGGACGCGCTCGGGTTCGACGAGGCGGCGTTCCTGGGCGGGATCGGGCTGTCGACGCCCGCGGGCGAGACGGGGCGCTCGGCGCTGGAGCGGCTGTGGGCGCGGCCGACGGCGGATGTGAACGGCATTTGGGGCGGCTACCAGGGGCCCGGCAGCAAGACCGTGATCGCGGCGGAGGCGGGGGCGAAAGTGTCGTTCCGGCTGGTGCCGGGGCAGGACCCGGAGCGGGTGGCGGAGGGCCTGCGGCAGTTCGTGACGTCGCGGGCGCCCGAGGGGGTCCGCGTAGAGGTGGAGGTGTTCAGCGGGGCGCCGGGGATCGAGATCGAGGCGGCGGGCCCGGTCCTGCAGGCCGCGCGGCAGGCGCTGGCGGCGGAGTATGGGCGCGACGCGGTGCTGATCGGGTGCGGCGGGAGCATCCCGGTGGTGGAGAGCTTCCGGCGCATGCTCGGGATGGACTCGGTGCTGATGGGGTTCGGGCTTGAGGACGACCAGGTGCACAGCCCGAACGAGAAATTCGAGGTCACCTGCTTCCACCACGGGATCCGGAGCCACGCGCGCTTGCTGGGGGAACTCGCAGCTAGATGTTGAGCCGGATCGTAATTAGTCTTTAATAGAGCGATTATCCCGCGAACGGGACGCGAGGCTAAAATGCGCCAAGACAAGGCGGCAAAACGCACCGAAAACATCGTGCAGCTGCAATCTGCGCGGCAGCCCGCTCCGCCGCTCGGGTTGGAGATCCAGCGCCCGCAGGCGGTGCAGCCGGTGCCGTTCGAAAGCTGGGTGGCGGCCGGGGATCGGATGGCCGCTTCGTTGCTCAGCGGCACCAAGCGGCTGGTGCTGACCGGCCCCGCGGGCACCGGCAAGACGATGCTGGTGGAGCGGGTCGCCCGCATCCTGCGCGCGGCCGGGCGGACGGTCACGGTGCACCTCGCCGACGCTGATCCCGCTCCGGCCGAGCCCGATGTCATCCTTTGCGTGGACGAGGCCGACCGGCTGCCGGCGCCCAAGCTGAGGAGGCTACTCGACGGTTCGGAGGGGACGGTCGTGCTGATCGGCCTCGAGAGCCTCGCGGGCCGGTTGCCGCCGAAGACGGCGCAGGTGACGCTGGCGCCACTGGGCCTGGCCGAAGCGCAGCGTTTCATCGAGCAATGGCTCGCGGTCAATGAGCGCGTCGCGGCTCGCCTGGAAAAGGACGCCATGCCCGCGCTGTTCGAGCTGTCGGGCGGCGTGCCGCGGTTGCTGACGATTCTGCTGAGCGCCGGGGCGTGGCTTGCCAAGAGCAGCGGCGCGCCGGTGATCGGGGCCGCGCATTTCCGGGAGGCGGCGGCGCTGCGGTCGGTCCTGTCGGAGCCGGCAGAGGGGGAGAAGGCGGAACCGCGCCAAGCTGGCCGGCACTGGGGCGCGTGGGCTGCGGTCGCGGCGCTCGCGCTCGTGGCAGGAGCCGCTGTGCCCATCGTGCCCCATCTGTTCCCCGCGGAGACCGAGCAGGCGTTCGGGCACGCCAGGGATCTGGCCAGCCGGGCGGAGCGGTGGCTGCGGCCGGAGCCGCCACCCCCAGTGCAGCCGGCGGTGGCGGTCCAGGCGCCCGTTGCACCGCGGCCGGCGCCGATCACCACCGTGAAGCTGGAACCGGCGCAAGTGGCGATACCGTCGGTCTCGCCGCCTGCCCCACTGCCGGAGGTGGCCCAGCCGGCACCGGCCGTTCACCAGGAGGTCGCGCCGCCACCGGCGGTCACGCCGACCGTCGCAGCGGCAGGGGTGGCGCCGGAGGTTCTGCCGGCCGAGACGGTGGAGTTCCTGCTTCGCCGCGGCCGCGAGATGATGAAGCTGGATGATTTCTCGGCGGCGCGGCTGCTATTCCGCAAGGCGGCGGAGGGCGGGAGCCCGGAGGCGATGCTCGAGCTCGGGCGCACGTACGACCCGGATGGGCACAACGAGCCGGGCGCGGCCGGGCTGTTCGACCGAGACGAGGCGCGGCGGTGGTATGTGCGGGCTGCGGCGGGCGGCAACGAGACGGCGGCTCAGCGACTGGCCGCTCTCCCGCATTAGGATTTGGTTAACGTTTTCGTCTCATCGTAGGGATCAACTCGTCAAAACCGCGACGAAATCCCGAAAGCGAGATGATGGGCAGCCGCAGCAATGAACGGGGCCGCCGGTCTCTAACCGGCCATGTCGAGCACTGGCGTCAGTTCCGGCGGCAGGGGCGATTCGTACGGCGTCGCGGCCAGGCGCGACTGGTGGTCGGCTTTGGCGCGATCGAGCAGGGCCGGGTCGCTGAGCACGTCGACGGCGGTGCCGGCCATGGTCTTGGCGGCGTGGACCATGCCCTTGTGGGCGAGCGGGCTTTTGCCCTGGCCGGTCAGCTGCCAGGAGTGGCCTGGCGTGCCGATCGCGTAGGTGGCGCCCCGCATCTGCACGGTGGGCACGGCCCAGCTGACGTCGCCGACATCGGTGGAGCCGACGCCGCCATCCCCCCTCGCCTCCAACGGGACGATGCGGTCGCAGAGCGGCGCATCCGACAGCGGGACGCCGGCGCGCTGGTGGGCGCCGGCGATGTCGGCGGGGCCGACGGTTTGGCGGAAGGCCTCGGCCAGGGCGCGGTCGGCGTCGTCGAAGGGCGGCGGGCCGAGGCGCTGCAGGTTGTCGAACATGGCGCGCTCGAGCGGTGGGTTGGCGAGCAGGTTGCTCATGCCGCTCACGACCCGGCGCTGCATGCGGGTCTCGGTCATCATGGCCGCGCCGTCGGCGATCTGGTCGACGCGCCGGGCCAGGGTTTGCAGGGCCGGAAGGTCGGCGGCGCGGACGATATAGCGCAGCGTGGTGGTGGCTTGGACGACGTTCGGCGCGACGCCGCCGGATTCGAGGTGGGCGTAATGGATGCGCGCGGAGGATGGCATGTGCTCGCGCAGGTAGTTGACGCCGATGTTCATCAGTTCGGCGGCGTCGAGGCCGCTGCGGCCGAGTTCCGGCGCCTCGGCGGCGTGGGCGGCGCGGCCGACGAAGCTGTAGTCGACCTGCAGGATGGCGAGCGAATACGGCACGTTGACGCCGGCGAAGGCGGCGGGGTGCCAGGAGATGGCGATGTCGACGTCGTCGAACACGCCGTCGCGCACCATGAAGGTCTTGCCGGCACCGCCCTCTTCGGCCGGGCAGCCGTAGTAGCGGACGCGGCCGGCGACGCCCTGGGCCTGCAGCCAGTCCTTGACGGCGGTGGCGGCGAGCATGGCGCCGGCGCCGAGCAGGTTGTGGCCGCAGCCATGGCCGGGGCCGTTGCCGAGCGGGCGGTGTTCGGCGACACCGGCTTCTTGGCTCAGGCCGGGGAGCGCGTCGAACTCGCCGAGGATGGCGATGACCGGGCCGCCCTCCCCTGCCTCGCCCATCACCGCCGTGGGCATGCCGGCAAGGCCTTCGGTGACGCGGAAGCCCTCGGCGCGGAGCCTCTCGGCATGGGCCTGGGCCGAGCGCACCTCCTGGAAGTTCAGCTCCGGGATGTCCCAGACATGGTCGGAGAGCGCGATGAATTCGGCCTGCTTGGCGTCGACGAGCCGCCAGATCGTTTCGGTGTTGTGCATGAGCGTCCTATCCCGGTAGGGCCAGGCTAACCCGGCAAATCCAAACCCGCTACAGGAAGAGGACACTCCGATGGACATCAGCACGAGCCTTCCGGCACCGCCGCCCACCCATCCACCGGCGGGCGCCGCGCCGCCGGGTCCCGCGACGGAGCCGGCAGCCGGGACGAAGCCGGGCGAGCCGGCGGGAAGCAAGCCGAGCGCCCCGGCGCCCGTGATCCATCCGACGGTGCAGGACTACATCAGCATCGACCATTGCCTGATGCTGCTGCGCCAGGTTTGACGGGTTAGGCGGCGAGCTTGTCGAGTTCGCGGATGACGCTCTCGCCCATGACGGAGGTGCCGACCTTGGCGGTGCCGGGGCCCATGACGTCGGCCGTGCGCAGGCCGCTGGCCAGGACGTTGGTGCAGGCACGCTCGATGAGGGCTGCGTCCTCCTCCATGGCGAAGGAGTAGCGGAGCAGCATGGCGAAGCTGAGGATCTGGGCCATCGGATTTGCGATGCCGCGGCCGGCGATGTCGGGCGCGCTACCGTGGATCGGCTCGTAGAGCGCGCGGCGGCGGCCTTCGTGATCGACGGCGCCGAGGGTGGCCGAGGGGAGCATGCCGAGGCTGCCCGTCAGCATGCTGGCCAGATCGGAGAGCAGGTCACCGAACAGGTTGCTGGTGACGATCACGTCGAACTGCCGCGGGTTGCGGACGAGCTGCATGGCGCAGTTGTCGGCATACATGTGCGACAGCTCGACATCGGGGTATTCGCGGGCCCCGAGCGCCGTGACGGCCTCGCGCCACATCAGGCCGGAGACCATGACGTTGGCTTTCTCGACCGAGGTCACGCGGTTCTGGCGCTTGCGGGCCAGCTCGAAGGCGACCCGGGCGACGCGATCGATCTCGTAGGTGGTATAGACTTCCGTGTCGTAGCCGCGGCGGGTGCCGTCGGGGAGGGTTTCGACGGCGCGGGGCTCGCCGAAGTAGATGCCGCCGGTGCTTTCGCGGACGATCATCAGGTCGAGGCCGCGGACGATGTCGGCTTTTAGGGTGCTCGCGTCGACCAGCGGGTCGAGCACGATGGCGGGGCGGAGGTTGGCGAACAGGCCGAGCTCCTTGCGCAGGCGCAGGATGGCGAGCTCCGGGCGCTTGTCGAAGCCGAACTTGTCCCAGCGGGGGCCGCCGACAGAGCCGAACAGCACCGCGTCGGCGTCCTTGGCGGCCTGGATCACGTCCTCGGTGATCGGCTCGCCGTAATGGTCGATGCCGGCGCCGCCAACGAAATCCTCGCTGAAGGAGAAGCTGACGTGGCGGCGGCGGTCCATCCAGTCGATGACGCGGCGGACTTCGCGCATGACTTCCGGGCCCACCCCGTCGCCCGGGAGAATCAATAGGCGCTTATTGGCGGCCATCAGACGGTGATACCGGGAAACCAGGGTTGCTCGGCGGTGCGATTCCCCTCGAAGCCGTCGATCTTGGTGGCGCGCTGGAGAGTCTGGCCGATGTCGTCGAGGCCGTTCAGCATCAGGTGCTTGCGGAACGGGTCGATGGCGAAGGCGATTTCCTCGCCGCTCGGGCGGATCACGACCTGGCGGACGAGGTCGACGGTGATGCGCGCGTTGCCGCCGAGCCGGGCGTCATCCATCAGCTGGTCGCAGATCTCGCGCGGCAGGGTCACCGGGAGGATGCCGTTCTTGTAGCAGTTGTTGTGGAAGATGTCGGCGAAGCTGGGGGCGATGACGCAGCGGATGCCGAAGTCGAGCAGGGCCCAGGGGGCGTGCTCGCGCGACGAGCCACAGCCGAAATTCTCGTGGGCGACGAGGATCTCGGCGTGGCGGTAGGGGGCCTGGTTGAGTACGAAGTCGGGGCGCTCCTCGCCGGCCGGGCCGTAGCGCAGGGTGTCGAACAGGTGGACGCCGAGGCCGGTGCGCTTGATGGTTTTGAGGAAGCGCGCGGGGATGATCTTGTCGGTGTCAACGTTGGCGAGCGGCAGCGGGGCGGCGATTCCGGTCAGTTCGGTGAAGGCTTGCATCAGCTCAGCTCCCTTACGTCGGTCAGATGGCCGGTGACCGCGGCGGCGGCGGCCATGGCGGGAGAGAGGAGATGGGTGCGGCCGCCGGGGCCTTGACGGCCTTCGAAGTTGCGATTGCTGGTGCTGGCGCAGCGCTCGCCGGGCTTGAGCTTGTCGGGGTTCATGCCGAGGCACATGGAGCAGCCGGCCTCCCGCCACTCGAAGCCGGCGTCGAGCATGATGCGGTCGAGGCCTTCCTGTTCGGCCTGCTGTTTCACGACGCCGCTGCCGGGGACGACCATGGCGCGGACGCCGGGGGCGACCTTCTTGCCGCGGACGATCGTGGCGGCGGCGCGGATGTCTTCGATGCGGCCGTTGGTGCAGGAGCCGATGAAGACGACGTCGACGGGCACGTCGGTGAGCTTGGTGCCGGGGGTGAGCGCCATGTAGTCGAGCATGCGGATCATTTGGGCGCGGGCGGCGTCGTCGGTGACGGAGGCCGGGTCAGGGACGGTGCCGGTGATGGGGAGGACGGCTTCGGGGTTGGTGCCCCAGCTGACCATGGGCGCGATGGCGCCGGCGTCGAGATGGACGACCGTGTCGTAGTGGGCGCCGGGGTCGGAGGGGAGCGTGCGCCAGTAGGCGACGGCGTGATCGAACGCGTCGTCCTTGGGGGCGAAGGGGCGGCCCTTGATGTAGGCGAAGGTGGTGTCGTCGGGCGCGATCATGCCGGCGCGGGCGCCGGCCTCGATGCTCATGTTGCAGATCGTCATGCGGCCGGCCATGTCGAGCGCGCGGATGGCTTCGCCGGCGTATTCGATGACGTGGCCGGTGCCGCCGGCGGTGCCGATCTTGCCGATGATGGCGAGCACGATGTCTTTCGCGGTGACGCCGGCGCCGATCGTGCCGTCGACCTGGACGAGCATGTTCTTGGCCGGCTTCTGCAGCAGCGTTTGGGTGGCGAGCACGTGCTCGACCTCGGAGGTGCCGATGCCGAAGGCGAGCGCGCCCATGGCGCCATGGGTGCTGGTGTGGCTGTCGCCGCAGACGATGGTCATGCCGGGCAGGCTGATGCCCTGCTCGGGGCCGATGATGTGGACGATGCCCTGGCGGGTGTCGTTGATGGGGAAGAACGGGACGCCGAAATCGGCGACGTTGCGCTCGAGCGTCTCGACCTGGACGCGGCTTTCCTCCTCGCGGATGGGCTCGCGGCGGTCGGTGGTGGGGACGTTGTGGTCGACGACGGCGATGGTCGCGTCCGGACGGCGGACCGTGCGGCCGGCTAGGCGCAGGCCCTCGAAGGCTTGCGGGCTGGTCACCTCATGGACGAGGTGGCGGTCGATGTAGAGGACGCAGGTGCCGTCCTCCATCCGGTCGACGACGTGACTTTCCCACACCTTGTCGAACAGCGTCTTCGGCATCTGGTCCCTAACCTTCAGGCTTCCGCGGGGCTCTGCCCGCGGAATGGCTTCATCACTCGGCCGCGGCGGCCGGGGCAGCGTCTTGTTTCTTGGGCTCGGTCACGTCGCGGGCGCGCTCGGCGATGCGGGCAGATTTGCCGCTGCGGCCGCGGAGGTAATAGAGCTTGCTGCGGCGGACGTCGCCGCGGCGGACGACGGCGATTTCGGCGATGGTCGGCGCATAGAGCGGGAAGACGCGCTCGACGCCCTCGCCGTAGCTGATCTTGCGGACGGTGAAGTTGCTGCCGAGGCCCTTGTTGGAGCGCGCGATGCAGACGCCTTCGTAGGCCTGGACGCGGGTCCGTTCGCCTTCGACCACCTTGACCATGACGCGGAGGGTGTCGCCGGGCTGGAATTGCGGGACGGCGCGGGCTTCGGTGAGGCGGGCGATCTCTTCCGCCTCGAACTTCTGAATGATGTTCATCGTAGTGTCCTCTCTCGGGTCTTTGTTACGGCGCAGCCTGCGCCGTGTCCATCAGGGCTTGCCACAGATCGGGTCTGCGGCTGCGGGTGAGTTCTTCGGCCTGCCGGCGGCGCCAGGCGGCAATGGCCGCGTGGTGGCCGGAGAGCAGGATCTCGGGGATGGCGCGGCCCTGCCAGACGGCGGGGCGGGTGTATTGCGGGTATTCCAGCAGGCCGGCGCTGAAGCTTTCGTCCTCGGCGGAGGCGGCGGCGCCCATGACACCGGGCAGCAGGCGGACGCAGGCGTCGAGCAGGACGAGGGCGGGCAGCTCGCCGCCGGAGAGCACGTAGTCGCCGATGCTGACCTCCTCGGCGCCGCGGGACTCGAGGAGCCGCTGGTCGACGCCTTCGTAACGGCCGCAGAGGAGGCGGACGCCGGGGCCGGCGGCCAGGGCGCGGACGCGGGCTTGCGTGAGGGCGGGGCCGCGGGGCGAGAGGTAGATAAGCGGACGCTCGTCGTCGGGGCCGATGGCGGCGTCGAGCACGTCGGGGCGCATGACCATGCCGGCGCCGCCGCCGAACGGGGTGTCGTCGACGGTGCGGTGCTTGTCGGACGCGGCGGCGCGGATGTCGCGGATATCGAGGTCCCAGCGTGTGCCGAGCGCCTTGCCGGCGAGGGAGTGGCCGAGCGGGCCCGGGAACATCGCGGGGAACAGGGTGAAGACGGTGGCGCGCCAGGTCATGGGGCGCGCTCGGCGGCGGCGGCGGGGCCGAGGCTCGCAGCCGGGCCCTCGGGGAGCACGGTCTCGAGCGGCGGGACGACGGTGAGGCGGCCGGCTTGGATGTCGACGGAGGGGACGCAGGCTTTGGTGAAGGGAACGATGAGGCCGCCGGAGAGCTCGAGGCTCGGGCCGGCGCCGTAGTCGTGGATCTGCAGGACCCGGCCGAGGGCGGCGCCGTCCGCGTCGACGGCGTCGAGGCCGACGAGGTCGGACCAGTAGAAATCGTCCTCGTCGGCGGGCGGTAGGCGATCGCGCTCAACGTAGAGCTTGGCGTTGACCAGGCGTTCCGCGGCGGTGCGGTCGGGGAGCGGGTTGCCCGCGGCATCGCGCAGTTCGGCGATGCCGTCGCCGCGCCAGGCGAGCGACCAGGCGCGGCCCTGCTCGTCGAGCAGCGGCGCGTAGCCGGCCAAGTCCGCCTCGGCGTAGGAGTGGACATGCACCAGGCCCCGCACGCCGTGCGGGCGGCCGATGACGCCCATCAGGATGCGCCCGCCCGTCACCACTTAGCCCGCGGCGGCGGCCTTGGCGCGCTCTTGGGCCTTCTTCTTCGGCGCGGACTGGATCGGCTGCTCGCGGTAGGCGGGCATCGGGGCCAGGCCGGCGTGGCCGAGGAAGCGGGCGACGCGGTCGGTAGGCAGCGCGCCTTCGTCCATCCAATGCTGGATGCGGTCGTTCTGCAGGCGGATGCGCTCGGCGTGATCGGCGGGCAGCATCGGGTTGTAGCTGCCGACCTTCTCGAGGAAGCGGCCGTCACGCGGGCTGCGGCTGTCGGCGACGACGATGTGGTAGTAGGGGCGCTTCTTGGCACCGGCGCGGGAAAGACGGATTTTCAGGCCCATAAAGTGTTTTCCTCAGAGTAAAAGTTAATAGGGGCGACGGCCTTGCATGCTTTTCGGCATGAGGGCGCCCATGCCTTGCCGCATCAGACCCTTCTGACCCAGCTTGCCCATGCGCTTCATCATGGTGGACATGTCGTCGAACTGTTTGAGCAGGCGGTTGATCTCCTGCACGGTTGCGCCCGAGCCGGCGGCGATGCGTTTCTTGCGGCTCGCCTTGATGATGTCGGGCGTCTTGCGCTCGGCCTTGGTCATGGACGAGATGATGGCGCCCTGACGCTTGAGGATGGTGGTGTCGAGCTTGGCGTCGTCGATCTGCGCCTTCATCTTGGCCACGCCCGGCAGCATGCCGAGGATGCCGGAGAGGCTGCCCATCTTGCTGATCTGCTTGAGCTGGTTGGCGTAATCTTCAAGGTCGAACTGGCCGCGCATCATGCGCTTGGCGAGGCGCTCGGCGTCTGCCTGCTCGAAGGTCTCGCTGGCCTTCTCGACGAGGCCGACGACGTCGCCCATGCCGAGGATGCGGCCGGCGACGCGCTCCGGGTGGAAGTCCTCGAGCGCGTCGAGCTTTTCGCCGACGCCGGTCAGCTTGATGGGGGCGCCGGTGACCTGGCGCATGGAGAGGGCTGCGCCGCCGCGGGCGTCGCCATCCATCCGGGTCATGACGATGCCGGTGACGCCGAGCGCCTCGTTGAAGGCGCGGGCGGTGTTGACGGCGTCCTGGCCGGTCATGGCGTCGACGACGAGGAGGGTTTCGGCCGGGTTGGTGGCCTCGCGGACGGCGCGGACCTCGTCCATCAGCGCCTGGTCGATGGAGAGGCGGCCGGCGGTGTCGAGGATGACGATGTCGAAGACTTCGCGGCGGCCGGTCTCCATGGCGCGGCGGGCGATCTGGACGGGCGTCTCGCCGGGGACGATCGGCAGGGAGGCGACGCCGGCCTGCTGGGCGAGCTGCTGCAGCTGCAGCTGGGCGGCGGGGCGCTGCGTGTCGAGCGAGGCGAGCAGGACCTTGCGGCGCTCGCGCTTGGAGAGGCGGAGGGCGAGCTTGCCGGAGGTGGTGGTCTTGCCGGAGCCTTGGAGGCCGACCATCAGCAGCGGGATCGGGGCGGCGGCGTTGAGGTTGAGCGGCACGGCGCCGGCACCGCCGAGTGCTTCGACGAGCTGGTCGTTGACGATCTTGATGACCATCTGACCCGGGCTGACGCTGTCGAGCACCTCGGCGCCGAGCGCGCGTTCGCGCACGCCGTTGATGAAGTCGCGCACCACGGGCAGCGCCACGTCGGCCTCGAGCAGCGCGAGGCGGACCTCGCGGAGCGCGTCGGCGATGTCGGCTTCCGACAGCCGGCCGCGGGCGCGCAGCCGGTCGAAAACGTCGGAGAG
>JAVVHH010000064.1:0-20855 GCA_032249615.1 Acetobacteraceae bacterium | reverse complement strand
TGGCCTTGTAATCCATGGCCCACTTGATCGCCTGGCGGACCTGCGGCTTGGCTAGGTTCTCGTTCTTCTGGTTCATGGCGAGGTAGAGGATGCTCGCCTTGCTGGCCTGGATGGTGTGGAAATCCGCGCTCGCCTGGACGGTCTTGATCTGCTCCGGGCTGAGATTGCGGGCGATGTCGACGTCGCCCTTCTGCAGCGCGAGCAGCTGTGCGCTGGAGTCCGGTCGGTGCAGGATCAGCATGCGCTTTATCTTGGGTTGGGTCGTTGCATGAGGATTGGCGTCGAGTGCGACGGATTCGCTCGCCCGCCAGGCTCGCAACGAGAACGGACCGGAGCCGGCGCTGTTGGTCTTGAGCCACGCGTTGCCGAAATCGTTGCCTTGCTGGTGCGACATGACCGTCTTCTTATCCACGATGCTGCCGACGTTGGCCGACAGGCAGTAGAAAAGGAACGTCGGCGCAAACTGCTCCGTGAGCTTCAGCACGACAGTCTGCGGGTCCGGCGCGGTGATGCGCTCGGCGATGTTGTCCTTGGTGAAGCCGAGTTGGCTGATGATGAAGGCCGGCGCCTTGTTCAACGCCACCGCCCGGGTGAGCGTGAACACGACATCTTCGGCGGTGACTGGGTTGCCGGAGGCGAACTTGTGGTTTGCGGCAAGGTGGAACGTCGTCGTCAAGCCATCGGCCGACGTCTCCCATTTCTCGGCCAGCGACGGCAGGATTTTGGTCGGGTCTTTGACGTCGGGGTGGATCAGCTTCTCGTAGATGTTGCCGGTGACCTCGTTACTGCTGAACTCGAAGCTTTCCTGCGGATCGAGGCTGATGATGTCGTCAATCTGCATAGCCATGACGATCACGTCCTTGGGCGTATCGGCAAGGGCCGGGCTGAACGCGGAGGTCCAGAGCAGCGGGCTCGCGCCGGCGGCGCCGAGAAGAGTGCGGCGGTTCAGCATCGAAACGTTCCTTATTCGAGGGCGGAGCGCACGATAGCCGGGCGGCCGATGCCGTCAAAGCACGCTCTACCCAGCGGCGCCGATTTTCGCCACTCTGGCCCGATGGCGACAACGCTCGACGCGGGTCCACTCGCGCACATCAAAGTCCTCGACCTGTCCCGCGTGCTCGCGGGGCCCTGGGCCGGCCAGCTGCTCGGCGATTACGGCGCCGACGTCATCAAGGTGGAGCGGCCCGGCACCGGCGACGACACGCGCACCTGGGGCCCGCCCTACGCCAAGCAGGCCGATGGCAGCGACGGCCCGGATGCGGCCTATTTCCTGTGCGCCAACCGCAACAAGCGCTCGGTCACCATCGATTTCACCCAAGCGGAGGGGCAGCGTCTCGTGCGCGATCTGGCCCGCGGCAGCGACGTGGTGATCGAAAACTTCAAGCTCGGCGGCCTGGCCGCCTACGGGCTCGACTACGCCTCGCTCAGCGCGGAGCAGCCCGGGCTGATCTATTGTTCCATCACCGGTTTCGGGCAGACCGGCCCCTACGCGCCGCGCGCCGGCTATGATTTCCTGATCCAAGGCATGGGCGGTCTGATGAGCATCACCGGCAAGCGCGACGGTGAGCCCGGCGCTGGCCCCCAGAAGGTCGGCGTCGCCGTGACGGACGTGCTGACCGGCCTCTACGCCACGACCGCCATCCTGGCCGCTTTGGCGCATCGCGAGCGGACCGGGGTCGGCCAGCATATCGACCTTGCTCTGCTGGACGTCGGCATTGCGAGCCTCGCCAACCAGACCATGAACTATCTCCAATCCGGGGTCGCGCCGCAGCGGATGGGAAACGGCCACCCGAACGTCGTGCCCTATCAGGATTTCCCGACCGCCGACGGCGACGTCATCATCGCGGTCGGCAATGACGGGCAGTTCAGCCGTCTCTGCCAAGCGCTGGGACGCCCCGATCTGGCCAGCGACCCGCGCTACGTCGGCAACACCGCCCGGGTCGCCCATCGCGACACGCTGATCCCCGCCTTGGCCGAAGCGACAAGGACACGCACGACGGCCGAATGGGTCGGCATCTTCGAGACCAGAGGCGTGCCGTGCGGCCCGATCAACACGCTGGACCAAGTGTTCGCCGATCCGCACGTGCAGGCGCGCGGCATGCAGCACGCGATGGATCGCGACGGCGCGACGCTCCAACTCGTCGCCAACCCGGTTCGCCTGTCAGAAAGCCCGGTCACTTACCGCCGTGCGCCGCCCCGTCTCGGCGCCGACACCGACGACGTGCTGCAGGCGCGGCTTGGGCTTTCGCCGGCAGCGCTCCGGCAGCTCAGGGACGACAAGGTCATTTGACGGAGCGAATGCCATGGATCTGATCACCATCACCGCCGGGCCGTTCAGCTTCCGTGCCCGCTTCGAAGACGCTCTGGCGCCGCGGACCTGCAGCCGCTTCCGTGCCCTGCTGCCCTACAGCGAACGCATCATCCACGTGCGCTGGAGCGGGGAAGGATGCTGGATTCCGCTCGGCGACCTTGACCTCGGGTTGAGCTACGAGAACAACACGAGCTTTCCGGCGCCGGGTCAGATCATCCTGTATCCCGGCGGCGTCAGCGAGACCGAGATACTGCTCGCCTACGGCCCCGTCTGCTTCGCCAGCAAAGCCGGCCAACTCTCCGGCAACCACTTCCTCACGCTCGTCGACGGCCTCGAGAACCTCGTGCCCCTCGGCAAGAAGACGCTCTGGGAAGGAGCCCAGTCAATCCGGTTCGGAGCCTAGAAAGCGGGGAGGATGGCGGACCCGATACGATTCGAACGTACGACCTCTGCCTTCGGAGGGCAGCGCTCTATCCAGCTGAGCTACGAGTCCACGCGCCTCTCTTAGCCCGCCATGCGCGCCGCGCCAAGGTCAATCGGCGTCGCCCGCCGCGCCGGAGCCGCGCTCCCGCCAGTCCAGCCATAGACGGGCCCAGCGGTCTGCGCGGGAGGGAAGCGGCGCGTCACCGTGGAGGATCCAGCTCACGATGTCGGCAATGACCGATTCGCGTCCGCGGTCGCGCAGCAGAAGGTGGTAGCCCGACGGATAGAGGCCCCGGCGCACGGAAGCGGGCATGCGCTGCCACGCCCGGGCGGCGGCCTCGACCGGCACGATCGCGTCTTTCTCGCCGTAAAGCGCGAGCACGTTGCTCGGGAGATGCGGCGCGGCGGCCTGGGCGGCATCCATCAGATCCGTCAGGCCACGCAGCGTGTCGAACCGGGTGCGGCGGATGGTCAGCGGGTCCCGCGCCAGGCGGAGGAGCGCGTCGCGGTTGTCGCTCGCGACGACCCGGAGCTTCACCTCGCCGCCCGTGACGCTCAGGCCAGGCAGCACGCTCGAGACGAGCCACAGACCCGAGCGGAGGATGATCCCCATCTGCTCACGTCCCCAGACCGCCGGCGAGAGAAGGATCCAGCCATCCACCGGCGGCGCGTCGCTCCGGGCTGCCAGCGTCATCAGCACGGCGCCACCCATGCTCTCGCCCATCGCGAACAGCGGCACCCCGGGATAGCGCCGGCGCAACATGCGCAACAGGGTCGCGGCGTCGCTCTGCAGTGTCCCGATCCCTGGCCACCGCCCCCGCAGCGGCGCGGCGCCGAATCCGCGCTGGTCCGGCGCGAACACGGCGATGCCGGAGCCGGCGAAGATCGGCGCAGGCAGCTCCAGCGCATCGCGGCTGTCGTTGAACCCATGCAGCGCCAACACGATCGCCCGCGGCGGACCGGCCGGCAGCCAGGCGCGCACCGGCAACCGGGCTCCGTCCGCCACGGTGTCGAGTTCGTCGACCTGCAGCGACGCGGCGGGCAGCGGAGGCAGGACCGGGTCGTAGACTGGAAGGTTAGCACACCCCGTCAGCCCAGCGCTCAAAAGAAGACAAAGGAGAGCGATGGGCCGCGCTAGCAAGAGCCCGCCATTGCCGTTAGGGAACGCCGCATGAGTTCAGCATCGGTTGATCAGGAGAACAGCGACCCCCGGCTCGATCGGCTCTTGTCACTCTCCGTCCTCATCGTTTCCGTCGTCGCACTCGGCATCGTGGCGGTTCTGTTAGGGTCCGACGCGAACGGAGACTTGCGCAACTACCACTACTACGGCGGTTGGGCACTGCTGAACAAGCATGTCGGGTTCGACATCGCGCCGGGCCAGCTGCAGACATACCACCACCCGCTGCTTGATGCCGTGTTCTACCGCGTACTGCGCTGGTTCAACGCGTATCCTCGGGTTTTCACCTTTCTCTGGGCCATCCCGCAGGGGGTCGCCGTGTGGACGATGTTTCACATCGCGCGCCTCGTATTCGGGTTCATGCCGCGTGGGCGGACTGCGCTGGCGATCGCGGCCGCCCTGATCGGCGGTTCCAGCGCCGCCTCCCTGGCGGTGATCGGCACCTCCATGAGCGAGGCGATCCCCAATCTCGTGATCTTCAGCGCGATATGGCTCGTTTTGCGCGCCGATGCGGGGGGCCGCGCGGGAGAAAGCATGGCGCGGCGCTATGGAGCGGCCGGCCTGCTGGCAGGAGCAGCCGCGGTGCTGAAGCTGACGACGGTGCCTTACCTGATCGGCTTCGCAGGGGCGATCGTCGTGCTGCGATTGCTCGAGCCTGATTTGCCGCGCGTGCGCGGACTGGTCGTCTTCGGGGCGGGAGTCCTGGTCTCGCTGGCCGTTCTGGGCGGGCCGTGGTGGTTGGCGGTTTACCGGGCTTTCGGCAACCCGCTCTACCCCTATTACAACTCGTTTTTCCGCTCGCCCTACTACCTTCCGGAAAACTTCTTCGACACGCGTTTCCTGCCGACCACGACACGGGAATGGCTAACTTATCCGCTCCTCTGGGCCTTCAAGCCGTCGAACCGGCCCTCCGAACTCTTCGTGCGGGATCCGCGCATGGCGTTCGAGCTGTTGGGCGGCCTGCTGCTGCTCGCGGGTGCGGTCGTGACACGGGTGCGGAGCGGCGCCGGCGGCATCGCGCGCATGGGCGGCCTGGTCTGGTGCGCCGCCTTCGCCTGGGTCGCCTACGCGCTCTGGCTCAAGACATTCTCCATCCTGCGCTACGCGGCGGCGTTGGAGATGCTATCGGGCATTCTCATCCTCGGCACCCTCGCCCTCTTGGTGGCCCGCGTCGCGCCGCGTCTCGTCTGGCCGCGCTTGGCTGGCGGGCTCGCCATCGCCGCGATCCTCATCGGCAGCCTCGTGGTGCCGAAGTGGGAGCGGCACCGCCCCTATGTGAGCCGGGTCGTCGCCGCGGAGATCCCGAAGCTGCCGGGCGACAGCACCGTATTCCTGCTCGGACCGCCCGAACAGGCCTTCCTCGCGCCATTCGAGCCCCCTTCGGTCCGCTTCATCGGGCTCAACAACAATCTGATCTCACCCACCCGGCCGATCGGCCTGGAAACCCTGATCACGCAAGCCCTCGCCAGCGCAACCGGCCCGCTCTGGAGCATCTCCGGACAGGGCCCGTTGCCGGAGCCCGCGGCACACTCCTTGGCCAATTTCGGGCTGCGACGCACCGATCGCTGCCAACCGGTGACGTCGACCATCGCCCCGCCGATGATCATCTGCCAGGTCGAACGCATCGAAGGCCGGCGGCCCCAGAGTTGAAACCGGCGCGGGGGGCGCTAGTATCCGGTCTCCGCTCCAGCAAGGACGATTGATGACGTTCCGCGCTACCTCACCCACGCCCACCGTGGGCGAGACCGAAATCCTGACGGTCTACAACCGGAACGTGGCCTGCGATGGCGGTGACGGCCCGCTCGGCCATCCGCGCGTGTGGCTGCACATCCCGACGGATCAGACGTTCTGCCCCTATTGCTCGCGAATCTTCCGCCTCGCGCCCGGCGCCGGAGACGACCACGGACACTGAAGCGCCGCTGACGGGCGGGGTGTCGGACCCGCCTCCGGCAGATCAGCATCTGGTGTTGATCGACGGCTCCGGCTTCATCTTCCGCGCCTTCCACGCGCTGCCGCCCATGACCCGGGCGGACGGCACGCCGGTCAACGCCGTGTTCGGCTTCACCAACATGCTCGCGCGTCTGCTGGAGACGCATGAGGGCACCCACATCGCCGTGGTGTTCGATGCGGGGCGTACCACGTTCCGCAACGAACTCTACGACGAATACAAAGCCCACCGTCCGGAGCCGCCCGACGAGCTCAAGCCGCAATTCGCCCTCGTGCGCGACGCCACCGCCGCCTTCGGGGTGCCGGCGATCGAGCTGCCGAATTGGGAAGCGGACGACCTGATCGCTACCTATGCGACCGTGGCGAGCCAGGCCGGGTTCCGCACCACGATCGTCTCTTCCGACAAAGACCTGATGCAGCTGATCGACGACCGGGTCGGCATGCTCGATCCGATCAAGCAGAAGCCGATCGGCCCCGCCGAAGTGTTCGCGAAGTTCGGCGTGACGCCGGACAAGGTGGCCGAGATCCAGGCGCTGATGGGCGACAGCGTCGACAACGTACCGGGTGTGCCCGGGGTGGGCCCCAAGAATGCCGCGCAGCTAATCATCGAATACGGCGACGTCGAGGGCGTGATCGCGGCGATCCCCTCGATGAAGCCGAGCAAGCGGCGCGATCTGCTGGCGGCCCATGTCGACAAGATCCGCATCAGCCGCAAGCTGGTGGAGCTGTGCCGGGACTGCCCGCTGCCGCAACCGCTCGAAACGCTGGTCGTCCGCGAACCGGACAACCCGGTGCTGACCCGGTGGCTGATCTCCATGGGGTTCCGCAGCACCGCCACCCGGCTCGGCCTGTTTGCCGATGCCGCCCCGCCCTCCCCGGAGCCCGCCCAATTCGACGCGGCACCCGAGCAGCCGCCCTTCGGCCCCTATGCGACCGTGACGACGCCGGACGCCCTCGCGGCATGGATAGCGGAGGCGCGGGCGGTGGGCTGTATCGGCCTCAACCTGCAGACGGACGGTCGCGACCCGAACCGGGCCGAGTTGCTCGGCATCGGCTTGGCCACCGGCCCCAACCGCGCCTGCTACGTGCCGCTACGCCATCGTCTTCCGGCCAGCGCCGCCCAGCCCGACCTGGACGGTTCGAACCCAGCGCCGGCGCTCGAGCAGGTAGACCCGGATGCCGCGCTCGCCGCCCTCACCCCGTTGCTGACCGACCCCTCGGTCCTGAAAGTGCTGCATAACGGCAAGGCGGGGCTTCTCGTGCTCGACCGCGCTGGGCTGCGGGTCGCGCCGGTCGACGACACCATGCTGATCTCGTATGCGCTCGGCGCGGGCGCGCATGGGCATACCTTGGACGACGCCGCCCTCCGCGACCTTGGGCACAAGGCGACCTCCATCGACAGCGTCACCGGCACCGGCCGCGGCCGGCTAAGCCTCGCGGAATCGCCGATCGAGCGCGTGACCGCGTTTGCCGCGGAAGACCCCGATCTCGCGTTGCGCCTCTGGCACGTGCTGCGGCCGCGGCTGCGGACCGGGCAGGCGCTGCATCTCTACGAGCGGATCGAGCGCCGACTGATCCCCGTCCTGATCACCATGGAGCGGGCCGGCATTAAAATTGACGCCGACGATCTCCGCCGCATGTCTGCCGATTTCGCAGACCGCATGGCCGTGATGGAGGCCGAAATCCACGCGATGGCCGGTCACCCGTTCAATCTCGGCAGCCCCAAGGCGCTGGGAGAGGTTCTGTTCGACGAGCAAAAGCTGCCGGGCGGCCGCCGCATGGCGACCGGCGCCTGGGGCACGGACGTGTCCGTCCTGCAAGCGCTGGCCGACCAGGGGCACGATCTCCCGGCCCGGGTGATCGATTGGCGCCAGCTGAACAAGCTCCGCTCGACCTACACGGAGGCGCTGCAGCAGGAGATCAACCCGGCGACCGGTCGCGTGCACACGAGCTTCGGGCAGGCCAACACCACCACCGGCCGCATCTCCTCCACCGAGCCGAACCTGCAGAACATCCCGATCCGCACGGAGGAAGGCGCGCGCATCCGCCGGGCGTTCATCGCCGAGGCCGACTACAGCCAGATCGAACTGCGGCTGATGGCGCACGTCGCCGACATCGGTCCGCTGAAGGAGGCGTTCGCGTACGGCCAGGACATCCATGCCCGCACCGCCGCCGAGGTGTTCGGCCTGCCGATGGAGGGCATGGACCGCACGACCCGGAATCGCGCCAAGGCGATCAATTTCGGCATCATCTACGGCATCTCGGCCTTCGGGCTGGCCCGCCAGCTCGGCATCGAGCAGGCGGAAGCCGGGCAGTACATCCGGGCCTATTTCGAGCGCTATCCCGGCATCCGCGACTACATGGAGCGCACGAAGGAGGAGGCACGGATCAACGGCTACGTGCTGACTCCGTTCGGCCGCCGCTGCTGGGTGCCGGGCATCAAGGAGAAGATGCCGGCCAAGCGCGCGTATGCCGAGCGCCAGGCCATCAACGCGCCGCTGCAGGGGGGCGCGGCCGACATCATCAAGCGCGCCATGGTCCGGCTGCCGGCCGCGCTCGAGAAGGCCGGGCTCTCCGCCCGCCTGCTTCTGCAAGTGCACGACGAGTTGCTGCTCGAAGCCGCCGATGCGGAGGCGGAGGCGACGGCGGGGTTGGCCAAGTCGGTCATGGAGGCGGCGGCCACGCTTTCGGTGCCGCTCGTCGTGGAAACCGGTGTGGGAGCCAGCTGGGCCGCGGCCCACTGATCGCACCACCGTCAGCGGGCGGTCATCTGCCGGATGAGCTTTGACAGCGCCTCGCTGGCAAACGGCTTAGGGAGGATCGCCTCCCGGTCGTCCGAACGCCGGTTCTCGAGCGACGCCGTCCGGCCGGTAATGAAAATGATCCGCAAATTCGGCCGCAGCCGCAGCAGCATATCCGCGAGATCGGCCCCGCTCGGCCCGGCCCCGAGATCGACGTCGGTGACGATGAGGGGAGCCTCGAGCCCTGCCCTCACGAGGCTGAGCGCGGTGGTGGCGTCCGCGGCTTCCACGACCTCGTAACCCTCGTCCTCGAGCATCGCGGCAACGGTCTCCCGGACGAGCGAATCATCCTCTACGAGCAGCAGGCAGCGTGGGCAGGAGCACTCCATGGCGTGCCCAACGGAAAGAACGCCCTTCCGTTTAGTCGCAGGTGAGGGTCGCCGCTTAACGTGATGTTAGCAAACGGATCAACCCAGCAAGCGGGCGATCGCCCGTGCCGTGTAGTCGACCACGGGGATGATACGGCCGTAATTGATCCGCGTGGGGCCGATGACGCCGATGGCGCCCACGATCCGGTCGGCAGCGTTGCGCGCCGGCGCCACCACCATGGAGACGCCGCTCGCGCCGAATAGCCCGCTCTCGGCGCCGATGAAGATCCGCACGCCTTCCGATTCCTCGGCCAGCTCGAGCAGCCGCAGCATCGTCTCCTGCGTCTCGAGGCGCTCGAACAGCAGTTGGATCGCCCGGAGGCTCTCGAGCGCGGTGACGTCGGCCAGCAGCTTGGCTTGCCCGCGCACGATCAGCGAACCGCCCCGCCCCTCACCCGACCAGGTTGCCAGCCCGGCTTCCACGATCTGGGTCGTCAGCTCGTCCAGATGCGTCCGGTCCTCGGCCATCTCGCCCGACACGGTGCGCCGCAATTCCGCCAGGCTGCGGCCAGATAGCCGCGAATTCAGATAGTTGGCCGCTTGCGTCAGCGCGGCCGGCGGCAGGCCGGGTGGCGTCTCGATCACGCGGTTCTCGACCTGTCCGTCCGCGCCGACCAGGATCACCAGGGCCCGCCCGGGGCCCAGCGGCACGAAGTCGATATGGCGCACCGCACCGTCCGATTTCGGCGCGATCACCAGCCCGGCCGCCCCCGCCAGCCCCGACAGCATCGCGCTCGTCTCGGCCAGCGTGTCCTGCAAGCTGCGGCCCCGCGATTCCAGCGCACGCGCGATCGTCTCTCGTTCGTCCTCGCCCAGATCGCCGAACTGCAGCAGGCCATCGACGAACAGGCGCAATCCGCGCTCCGTGGGCAAGCGCCCCGCGCTCGTGTGCGGCGCGAACAGCAGCCCGGCGTCCGTCAGATCCGACATGACGTTCCGGATCGTCGCCGCAGACACGCCCATCGTCAGCCGCCGCGACAGCGTTCTGCTCCCGACGGGCTCGCCGGTCTGGACGTATTGCTCGACGATCTCGCGCAGGACCGCAGCCGAACGCGGGTCGAGCTCAGCCGGAGCTTTCGCCATCGCTTCTCTCACCCAAGGTGCAGTTACCTCTCCCGCTTGTGTCCACACCTGTCTATAGGAACGCCTCTCCCGCTGACACTGGCCTTTCACAAGGATCTCCGCACGATGCGCCCTTCCGGCCGCGCTCCCGACGCCCTTCGCGACGTCTCCTTCACCCTCGGCTTCGCGCATCATGCCGAGGGATCCTGCCTGATCCGCATGGGCGGCACAGAGGTGCTCTGCAACGCCAGCGTCGAAGGACGTGTGCCGCCCTTCCTGCGCGGCAAGGGCGAGG
Organism: Acetobacteraceae bacterium; assembly: GCA_032249615.1. Lineage (GTDB taxonomy): Bacteria > Pseudomonadota > Alphaproteobacteria > Acetobacterales > Acetobacteraceae > JAVVHH01. Next base: position 10,471 of record JAVVHH010000064.1, on the reverse strand, counting down.
GGTGGGTCACCGCCGAGTATGGCATGCTGCCGCGGGCCACCCATACGCGCGGCGACCGTGAGGCCGCGCGCGGCAAGCAGTCGGGCCGCACGCAGGAGATCCAGCGCCTGATCGGCCGCGCACTCCGGGCCGTCGTCGACCGCAAGGCGCTCGGCGAGATCACCATCACCCTCGATTGCGACGTGCTGAACGCTGATGGCGGCACGCGGTGCGCCAGCATCACCGGGGCTTGGGTCGCGCTGGAATTGGCGCTCCGCAAGCTGGTCGCCAACAACGTGCTCGCCCGCTCGCCAATGACCGGCCAGGTCGCCGCCGTGAGCTGCGGGCTCGTCGGCGGCCAGCCGGTGCTGGACCTCGACTATGCCGAGGACAGCAACGCCGACGCCGACGCCAACTTCGTGCTGACGGCCGGCGGCGGCATCGTCGAAATCCAGGGCACCGCCGAGAAGGATCCGTTCTCCGAGGCACAGTTCCAGGCACTGATGCAGCATGCCCAGAGCGGCACGGGCCGGCTGTTCGCCCTACAGCGCGACGCCCTGGGGGAATGACCCGCCGGCTCGAGCCTGGCACCCGGCTGATCGTCGCCACGCATAACGACGGCAAGCTGCGCGAGATGGCCGACCTGCTGCGCCCCCATGGGATGCAGGCGGTGTCGGCCGGCGCTCTCGGCCTGCTCGAACCCGCCGAGGACGCGCCCGATTTCGCCGGCAACGCCCGGATCAAAGCCCTCACCGCCGCCAGCACCGGAAGCCCGGCGCTGGCCGACGATTCCGGGTTCTGCGTCGCCGCCCTCGGCGGGGCTCCGGGCGTGCTCTCGGCGCGCTGGGCCGGACCGGAGAAGGATTTCGCCGCCGCGATCGAGCGGGTCTATCGCGAGATGGGCGACGCGGCCGACCGCCGGGCGTGGTTCGTCTCCGTGCTCTGCCTAGCCTGGCCCGATGGCGAAACGGCGACGTTCATGGGCCGGGTCGAGGGAACGGTCGCGGCGGGTCCGCGCGGCACACTTGGTTTCGGCTACGATCCCGTCTTCATCCCGAATGGGATCCAGGAGACCTACGGCGAGATGGACCCGGTGCTCAAGAACGCGACCAGCCACCGGGCCCGCGCCATGGCGCAACTCGCCGCCGCGTGCCTGCCGCCCCCTCTTGCCTTGTCGGGCTCACGGTCCGAACTTCGCCTCGCAATCACCAAGGAACAAGAATGACTCCAGCCGAAATCACCCGGGTCGAAACATATCTTCGCCGCGTGTTGGGAACGGCACGGATCGAGATCCCGGTTCCGAAGCGGAAGGGAGCCTCGGTCGAAGTCACGATTGACAAGGAGTTTCTCGGGACCCTGCATCGCGACGACGAAGATGGCGAGGTGTCCTACTCGTTGCACATCACGATCCTCGAGGAGGATTTGCCGCCCGCGGCAAAGAAGTAGCGTCGGCCCGCTGCCGTGACGGCGATCTACGTGGATGCCGATGCGTGCCCGGTTCGCGACGAGGTGTTCCGGGTCGCGACCCGGTTGGGCCTGCAGGTCTTCGTCGTGTCGAACGGCTCACGGCCCATCCGCGCGCCCGGGCTGCCCCTTGTCGAGATGGTGCTCGTGCCCGCTGATCCGGATGCAGCCGACGACTGGATCGCCGAGCGGATCACCGCGTCCGACATCTGCACCACGGCCGATATCCCGCTGGCGTCGCGGTGTCTCGCGCGCGGCGCCCGGGCACTCGCATTCAACGGCCGCGAGTGGACAAACGACAACATCGGCAGCGCGCTCGCCGGTCGCGCCATCGGCCAGCACCTGCGCGAAAGCGGCGTCCAAACCAGCGGGCCATCGGCCCTCTCGGCCCGCGATCGGGCCGAGTTCCTAAATGCGCTGGACCGGCTGGCCCACGCTGCTCGGCGCGGCGCCCCGCCCGCACTCACGCTACGGGCCATCGACCCGGACTAGCTCGAGGGCACCTCGCCCCGACCTCTTGACGCCTGCGGAACCACGCAAGCAGTGTAGAACTCCACTCATTGCACCGGCGGAACGCCGGGCCACCTCGGGAGCAGAACGGATGCGACGGTCCTGGCTTGCCACCTTGTTCGGCGCGGCCCTCGCCGCCTCCGCCCTCACTCACCAGGCCCGCGCCACGCCCTACGACGCGATCTACGTCTTTGGCGACAGCCTCTCCGACAACGGCAACCTCGCCGAGGTCTATCCACCCGGCAACACCACCGGCTTCCCGAATCCGCCGAGCTACCACCAAAGCTTCACCAACGGCCCGGTCGCTGTCTCCGACCTCGCCGCTGGCCTCGGCCTGCCGCTCAATCCCTCGCTCTGGCTCAGCGGCTTTGCAGACGTAAAAGGCTTGTTCCCCGGCGTGGCACCCGGCACCAATTACGCCGTCGCCGGCGCCACCTCGAATGCTCTGGCCACGGGCGGCCCGAGCTCGATCAATCTGCCACAACAGGTGCTCGCCTATAACTTCGCGTCTCACGGCGTCGCCGACAGCAATGCGCTCTATGTCGTTATGATCGGCGGCAACGACGTCCGCAACGCAACGCTGCAAACTGCCGGCAGCAGCCAAACTCCCGCGGCCGCCAGCTCAATCGCGACTGGCGTTCAAACCGAGCTGGCCGCGATCAGCACTCTTGCCGGGATCGGCGCCCGCCAGTTCCTGGTCGTCAACGTGCCCGACGTCGGCGTCATCCCCGAGTTCGCCCAGGACGACCCCAGCCAGGCCAGCCTGGCCACCCAACTCACCCGGCTCTACAACTCCGAGCTCAGCGCAGGCCTAGCAGGCCTCCCGGTGCCCGCGAGCACGAGCCTCTCTCTGTTCGACCTTTTCAGCTACAACGGCAACATCGATGCCAATGCCGCGGCCTACGGCCTGACCGACACGACCGACGCCTGCTACACGAATACGCCCGTCAGCGCCGCTACCAGCCCGCAATGCGGACCGAACGCCCAGAACATCGGCAGCTTCGTCTATTGGGATTCGATCCACCCCACCGCCCAGGTTCACGCGCTCTGGGCTCAGGGCATGGAGGCGACGCTCGGCGTCTCCGTGCCCGAGCCTTCCACCCTCGTTCTCCTCCCCCTCGCCGCCGCGCTCGCCATGCTTCGCCCGCGTCGCCGGCGGATGGAGGGGGAGCAAGCTCTCTAGGGATCGTCGGGCGACAAGGTATCCATCATGGCGGCACAGCGCGTGTGCAGCTCGGCCTCGCGCTCGTGATTCTTCGGAAAGCGGGAGCGCCGCGACTGCACCATCGCCTGCATCGCCTGAGCCTCGTGCCAATGCCGGGCTGCCTCGATGGCCGCCTGCCAGCCCCGCTCGAACTCCGCCGAATTCGTCCCCTTGGCCATCGCCCTAGCTCCTGCTGCCCGCCCGACGCTTCGGAGGGGAGGCCGGTTCGGGCTTCGGCTTAGCGGGCGACTTCTTGCGGGCAGGCTTGGCCGGCGTCTCGTCCGGCTTCGGCTCGGCCCCCCCGCGCAAGCTCCGGCGTAGCGCGTCCATCAGATCGATCACGTTGCTCTCGGGCGGCGCGTCCTGGCGCTCGATGACGGCCCCCTCCGATTTTTCCGCGACGAGCTGACGCAGCGCCGCCGCAAAGCGGTCCTCGAACAGCGACGGATCGAACGGCCCTTCCTGCTTGTCGATGATCGCGCGCGCGATGTCGATCATCTGCTTGTCCGGCTTGGCCTGTGGGATGTCGTCGAACAACTCGGCATCGCTGCGCACCTCGTCCTGCGCGTGCAGCGTGCTCAGCAGGAACCCGGCCCCGCGCACTTCAATGGCGACGATCCGCTCGCGCCCCGTCATGACGACCCGGCCCAACGCGACCCGGCCCGCCCCCTCCATCGCGTCGCGAATCACCGCGAACGGCTCGATGAGCTCCGCCCGCCCCGTCGGCACCATGTAGTACGGCGTGTCCCAATAGACCCGGTCGATCGTATGGCTATCGACGAATCGCTCGATCTGAATCGTCTTGGTGCTCTCGAGCCGGATCGCCTTGATGTCGGCGTCATCGATGATGACGTATTTGCCCTTCTCGATCTCATAGCCGTGCAGCAACTCGCTGCGCGGGATCTCCTGCTGCCCCTCCGGCAACGTCGGGTCCTTCCAAGCCTGCTTGACCCGGTTGTGCGACTCCGGATGCAGCAGGTGAAAGTGCACCCCGGAGCCCTCCGACGTCGCCTTGAACAGCGCGACCGGGCAAGTGACGAGCGACAGCCGGAGGTGGCCTTCCCAAATCGGGCGCGACGAACGGGGCATGACGGAGTCCCAAAGAGCGAGGCGAGTCTAACGATCGATTCGGTTCCGGAGTTGCTCTGCTAAGCGCGCGGTTTCACCACTCCCGTACCCGCCCGCAGCTGGGTGATCGTCGCCCGCGAGGTGATCTGGTCCTGGTTCTGGCGCAACTCGATCAGCGCCGGCTTCCCGCTGGCCACCGCCCGCTCGAACGCTGGTGCGAACTCGCCGTCTTGCGCGACCATCTCACCATGACCGCCGAAGCTCTGGATGAACTGGACGAAATCCGGGTTCGTCAGCGCAGTCCCGGAGATGCGGCCGGGATAGGTCCGCTCCTGATACATGCGGATCGTGCCGTACATCGCGTTGTTGAACACGATGACGATCGGGGCGACGCCGTGGTGGAACGCCGTGGCGATCTCGGTGCCCGTCATCAGCATGCCGCCGTCGCCGACCAGCACGATGGCCTGCCGTCCCGGAAAAGCGATCGCCGCGCCGATCCCGGCCGGGACGCCGTAGCCCATGGCGCCGTTCGTCGGCCCGATGAAGCGTTGCCGCTCGCTGAAATTCAGGAAGCGCGCGGGCCAGGTGGCAAAGTTGCCGGCGTCGCAGGTGAAGATGGCATCCGGCGCCGCCAACCGCTCCAGGTCGCGCATGACCCGGCCCAGATTGAGGCCCTCATAGGACGGCGGCTCCCGCCCGGCCTCGCGCAACGCCCGCAGATCACGGGTCCATTCCGCCCACGGAGCGGGAGGTGCGTCGAGCGCGGCCGCGGCCACCGCAAAGGCGTTGACGTCACCGGCAATCCCCAACGCGACCCGATACACCCGGCCGATCTCCGCCTGATCGGGATAGACATGCACGATCGGCACGCTACCCGCCTTGTCGAACAGCGTGAACCCTTGGGTCACGGCTTCCGGCAGCCGGGTTCCGATCGCGACGATCAGGTCGGCCTCGCGGGCTTTGGCGACGAGCGCCGGGTCGGAGCCGACGCCGAGGTCGCCGATGAAGTTCGGCAGGGTGCCATCGTACGTGGCCTGGCGGCGGAAGCCGACCGAGACCGGGATGTTCCGCTCGGTCAGGAAGCGCTGGATGGCGGCCCGCCCCTCGCCCGTCCAGGTCGAGCCGCCGAGGATGGCGAGCGGCCGGCGGCTGCGGGCCAGCAGCGCCGGCAGCTCCGCGATCGAGCGCGGGTCCGGCATCGGCGGCCGCAGCCGCGCGCGCGGCAGATCCGGCACGTCGACCATCTCCCGCTGCATCTCTTCGGAGAGTGCGATCACCACCGGCCCGGGCCGCCCGCTCGTCGCCACGTCGACCGCATGGGCGACCAGTTCCGGGATCCGGCGGGCGTCGTCGATCTGCGTGACCCACTTGGCCAATGGACCGAACATCTTCCGGTAATCGACCTCCTGGAAGCTCTCGCGATCCGTCTCCTCGAACGGGATCTGGCCCACGAACAACAGCATCGGCGTGCTGTCTTGCTGGGCGATGTGCACGCCGATGGCGCCATGGCAGGCGCCCGGTCCGCGGGTGACGAACGCCGCTGCGGGGCGGCCCGTGAGCTTGCCGAACGCCTCGGCCATGTTGACCGCGCCCGCCTCGAACCGGCAGGTCACGGTCCTGACGCGGTCGCCCACGTCGTAGAGCCCGTCCAGCACGTCGAGATAGCTCTCGCCCGGCACGACAAAGGCGGTGTCGATCCCTTGCGCGACCAAGGCGTCGGCAAGCACGCGGCCTCCGCGGCGCGGCTTGGGATCCTGCTGCTGAGCTGCTGACATCGGTTCTCCGTCTCTCCCCCGGGGCGCCGCACGTTGTCCAGAGCGGGCGCTTGCTGGCAATGTCCGGTCAGGAGGGCAGGATGCGGCCGATATTCGTTCAGATCAAATGCGAGATGGGAACCGCCTACAAGGTGGCTCAAGCCGCAGTCGACACGATCGAGGAGCTTTCGGAGATCTACTCGACCTCCGGCCAATACGACCTGCTCGGCAAGTTCTACCTCGACGCCGCGCAAGATACGGGCCGGTTCGTCACCGAGCGGGTGCAGACGATCGTGGGCGTCTCGGACACTTACACGCTGATCACGTTTAACGCGTTCGCCGCGGCAAACGCCTAATTCGCGCCCTCCAGCGTCCAGAAATGGGGGCGGTCCCGCATCGGCGGGGCCGCACGCAGCCGGGCGAGGTCGGGCACCGGTCGGCAGGTGCGCCGGTCGCCGGCCAGCGCCCGCTCGAGCGCCGCCGCAGCCGCGAGCACCAGGCCATCCCCGCCACGCGGGCCCACGATCTGCAAGCCGAACGGCATCCCGTTTCGGTCCAGCCCGACCGGTAGCGAGAGTGCCGGATGCCCGGCCAGGGTCGGGTAATAGGCGAGCGCGAGCCAATGGAAGTAGGTCCGCGTCGGCCTGCCGTCGATCTCGGCGGGAAACAGCTCGGTCCAGTCTCGCGGGCTGGTCGTGATGGCTGGCGAGAGGATCAGGTCATGCTCGTCGAAGAACCCCTGCCAGCGACGGTAGAACTCCGTCTGCAACTTCATCGCGCGGGCAACGTCCACGGCTGAGTAGCCCAGGCCCTCCTGGTAGTTCGCATGGATGTTGGGCCCGAGGTCGTCCGGGCGGGTGCGCATGTGCTCGGCGTGCTTGGACAGCATGCCGAGGGATCGCAGCACTTCGAACGCCTCGTCACCGCCGCGGCAATCGGGATGTGTGTCCTCGGCCCGGCGGAACAGCCCGCGGAACAGGCCGGTCTTCTCGGCGAACACCTCCGAGATGTGCTGCTCCGTCGGCGCCTGGCCGAAATCCGGCGTCAGCGCGACCCGCAGCGAGGCGAGGTCGAACTCCGGCAGGGGGAAGAACTCGGACGCGCTGCGGATGGTACGGCCGTGCACTGTGGTCGCCAACGGGTCGCGCTTGTCGTCGCTCACCATGGAGCCGAGCAGGAGCGCCACGTCGGGCACGGTCCGTGCCATCGGCCCGAGCACGGGCAAGTTCGACCACCCATGCCCGCGGCGTTCGTCCGGCACGAGCCCGGGGGTCGGGCGGAAACCGACGATGCCGTTGAACGCGGCCGGGTTGCGCAAACTGCCGCCGGTGTCCGAGCCGGTCGCCAGCGGCACCATGCCGCAGGCCAGCGCCACGCCCGAGCCGCCCGACGACCCGGCCGCGTTCTTCGACGCGTCGAACGGATTACCGGTCGCGCCGTAGACCCGGTTGCGGCTATTCGCCCCGGCGCCAAACTCCGGCACGTTGGACTTGCCGACGATAACCGCGCCGGCAGCCCGCACTGCGGCCACCGACCGCTGATCGGAGGGGCGCAGATCATCACGGTAGATCGGGCTGCCCTGGCTGTTGACGAGCCCCTCCGCGTCCTCGAGGTCCTTGATGACGATCGGCAGGCCGTGCAGCGGCGGGAGCGTGTCGCCGCGCATGACCGCCGCTTCCGCCATCGTGGCGGCCCGTCGCGCGCGCTCGAAATCCCGCGCAGGGATCGCGTTGACCGCCGGGTCGATCGCCTCGATGCGGCCGAGGCAGCTCTCGAGTAGCTCGACCGGTGAAAGTCGCTTGCTGCCGATCAGCCGTCGCGCTTCGAGCGCCGGGAGGTCACAGGGCTCGCTCATGCTCAATACCCCAGCGCCATGCCGTCTTTGCGCGGCTCGGACCCGCCGACCAGGACGCCCTTGTCGTGGTCGATCCAAATCGCCTGGCCGCCACCGTGCGGCTTGTCGATGGCGATGATGTCGTGGCCCATCGCACTGAGCTGCCGCAACACGTCGCCCGGCACGCCGCGCTCGGCCTCCACCTTGCCCGCGAAGGGAAAGATGCGGGGCAGATCGAGCGATTGCTGGATGTCCAGCCCGTATTCGAGGAAGTTGGTGAGGAACCAGCTCTGCCCCATCGGTTGGAAGTGCCCGCCCATCACGCCGTAGGGCATCACGGCCCGGCCGTTCTTCGTCAACATGCCGGGCAGGATCGTGTGCATCGGCCGCTTGTTCGGGGCGATGCAGTTGGGGTGGCCGCGTTCGAGACGGAAGCCGAACCCGCGATTGTGCAGCATGACGCCGCTATTGGTGGCCAGGATGCCACTGCCGAAGCTCTGGAACAGCGAGTTGATGAAGCTACAAGCGTTGCCGTCGCGGTCGACGACGGTGAGGTAAACCGTGTCGCGGTGTGCGGGCACTGCGGCCTCGCCGGCGCGGGGCAGCGAGGGCAAGGCGCGCGCCGGGTCGATCATGCGGGCGAGGTCGGCGAGATAGGCCGGGTCGAGCAGTCGGTCGACCGGCACATCAATCTGCAGCGGGTCGCCAACGAAGGCGTCCCGGTCGCGGTAGACCAGGCGCGCCGCCTCGAGATGCCGATGCAGGCGCTCGGCATTCATCGGGCCACCCTCGGAAGCTTTGAAACGCTTGAGAATTCCGAGCAGCATCAGCACCATCAGCCCGGTGCCGTTGGGCGGGCACTGCCAAACTTCGTAGCCGCGCCACTCGGCGCGGATCGGCTCGACGAAATGCGCCTGTTTGAGCCCGGCGGCGAAGTCGGCCTCCGTCTGCAGCCCGCCATGTGCCTGGAGCGCCGCGACCATGTCTGCCGCAACCGGCCCTTCGTAGAACCCCCGCGCGCCATCCTTGGCGATGCGCCGGAGCGTTTCGGCAAGGTTTTTTTGGACAAAGAGATCGCCCGGCCGCGGGGCCGCGCCGTTCGGCAGGAAGGGTTCGGCGCCGTTGCGGCGCAGCTTGTCTTCCACGTCGGCCCAATCGGCGGCGACCCGGCTGTGAACCGGCCATCCCTCCTCGGCGAATTTGATGGCCGGCTGCAACAACTCGTCGAGCCCGCGGCGACCATGCGCCGCCAGCAGCGCCTCCCAGGCGGAGACAGCGCCCGGGATGGTGACGGTGTGTGGCGAGGTGTTCTCCAGTTCGGTGATGCCGCGCTCCTCGAACCAGTCGATACTGGCCGCCGCAGCCGCCCGGCCGGACCCGTTCATCGCAACGACCCGGCCTTCGCCCGCCGGGGCATAGAGGCAGAAGCAATCGCCTCCGATCCCGGTCGAGTGCGGCTCGATAACGCCCAGCACGGCGACGGCGGCGATCGCGGCATCGAGCGCGTTGCCGCCGGCGCGCAGCACGTCGAGCGCCGTCAGCGTAGCGGCCGGCATGCTGGTCGCGGCCATTCCGTGAGTCGCGTAGACCGGGCTGCGGCCGGGGAGGTGAAAGTCGCGAGAGCCGCGCTGCGCCATCGAAATCATCCTTGAATGCCCGTAAACGCTGGCATGCGGCTTCAAGCTTGGCAACGCGCGCCGGCATGGTAGATGCGGCTATGAGCACTCCCCCAGCGACGGCCACGTTTGCGGAATTCGAGCGTATCGACATCCGCGTGGGGCGGGTCCGCGATGCGCAGCCCTACCCGGAGGCGCGTAAGCCAGCGATCAAGCTGTGGATCGATTTTGGCGACGTTATCGGCGTCAAGCGGTCCTCGGCCCAGCTGACCGCCCACTACACGCCGGAGGCGCTGGTCGGGCGGCTGGTATGCGCGGTCGTCAATTTCAAACCGAGGCAGATCGGCAGCTTCATGAGCGAAGTGCTGACGCTCGGCATGCCGGACGCGCAGGGCGATGTCGTCCTCATTCAGCCCGATCTCGACGTTCCGGTCGGAGGGCGGCTGTTTTGAGCGGTCGGGCCTACGCTACCGTCACGTGGGACCAACTGCACCGCGATGCCCGCACGCTCGCCTCGATGCTGATGCCGCTCGAGCCCTTCCGCGGCATCGTCGCCGTCACGCGCGGCGGGCTGATCCCGGCGGCCATCGTCGCCCGCGAGTTGGAGTGCCGGCTGGTCGAGAGCATTTCAGTGGTGAGCTACGACGAGGAGGTGCAGGGCGCGCCCCGCGTGATCAAGCCGGCGGCGGGTGCGGGTGACGGAGAAGGCTTTCTGATCGTGGACGATCTGGTCGACAGCGGGGTCACGGCCAAGATCGTCCGCGAACTTCTGCCGCGCGCCCATTTCGCATGTCTTTACGCCAAACCGGCGGGAAAGCCGGTGGCGGACACCTTCGTCGTCGAGGTTCCGCAGGAGACATGGATCCTGTTTCCCTGGGACACCGCCCCGCTCTTCGTGCCGCCGCTGGCCAAACGATAAGGGGTTGCGACCCGCCCTCCCCTACGCTACATCCCGCCGCCTGCGGCGCCCGTAGCTCAATTGGATAGAGCACCAGACTACGAATCTGGGGGTTGGAAGTTCGAGTCTTTCCGGGCGCGCCAT
>JAVVHH010000063.1:0-21529 GCA_032249615.1 Acetobacteraceae bacterium | reverse complement strand
GTTTTCGCAGTGCGCCTGTCATGGTGCTCACAGCACTAAGCGTCATCGGGTTTCACACCTTGATCTCACACAAGGAAATCAGCTTCATTTACGCTGCGCTACCTTGCGCGATTGTGAGTGTTGGCCTGGGCTTGTCTCGGTGCCTCGCCTCGCTCCAGCTATGGCTAAAGCGGCCCCCGTCACCACGCATGGCTTTGGTGATTGCAATCTGTCTCACTTTAGCGACTGTCGTCGGTCAACTCGTGGCGGAGCGGCCGTTCTCGCCATCCGGTGGTCAGATCGCGATGAAGCGACTTTTTGCGCTCGCACGGACCCAACCCGGCATGTGTGGACTGGGGATGGTCGGCGCCGGCCACTTCCCTTGGTTCGAGACCGGTGGATACACCTACCTGCGCCGCGCTGTCCCGATTTACCTGACGCTCTCCCCGCAAGACTTCGCTGAGAGCCGAGATGGCTTCAACTTCGCCATCGCTGAGCGGCTGATGGGCTCGATGATGCCAGGCTTCAGCATAGTCGACTGCACCTTGGGCTATTGCTTGTTCAAGCAGGAGCAGGGGTGCCAGCCGACGGCGTCCCACACCATCTCCACAGTGCTCCGGGCGATCAACCACTAGGTCGCGCCTCGTCAGCTCTGCGCAGCCCAGCGTAGCTCGGGTAAGTCCAGCAGCCTCGTAGAGAGTCAGGCTTGCGGCAATTGCAGGGTATGCTAGTGCCACACTGCCGGCCCGAGAGGCCCGGCCAGAGATGGAACCGACAGTCATATGTTCCCGAGCACCGCGACGAGTACTCCGAAGCCCCGCCCCGACGACGACACGCTGCAGTTCGGCCGAGTGTTTACCGACCACATGTTCATGATGGACTACGAGGACGGGAAAGGCTGGCATGACGGGCGGATCGTGCCGTATGGCCCGCTCTCGATGGATCCGGCCTGCTGCGTGCTGCATTACGCGCAGGCGGTGTTCGACGGGCTGAAGGCGTTTCGCGGCGGCGACGACCAGATCCGGCTGTTCCGGGTCGACAAGCACGCGGCCCGGCTGAACCGCTCCTGCGAACAACTCTGCATCCCGCCGCTCGACCCGCAGGTGGTCGAGGATTCCATAGCGGCCATCGTCGACGCGGACCGGGACTGGGTGCCGCGCAAGCGCGGAACGTCGCTCTACATTCGCCCGACGGTGATCGCGACGGAGACGTTCCTGGGTGTGCACCCGTCGCACAAATACCTCTACTTCGTCATCCTCAGCCCGGTCGGCGCCTACTACAAGGAGGGCCTCAACCCGGTTCGGATCATGGTGTCCGAGGATCACGTGCGGGCGGTGCCCGGCGGATTGGGCAGCGCCAAGACGGCGGGCAACTACGCGGCGAGCCTGTCAGCGGCGCGCGAGGCCGAACGCGCCGGGTTCACCCAGGTGCTATATCTGGACGGGCGGCAGCGCGAATTTCTCGACGAGGTCGGCACCATGAACATCATGCTACGCATCGGCGACCGGGTCCTGACGCCGCCGCTCAGCTCCGGGTCGATCCTGGCCGGCGTAACGCGAGACTCGGCGCTGCAGCTGCTTGCCGATTGGGGGATCGAGACCGAGGAGCGGCCCGTGTCGATCCACGAGGTGGTCGACGCGCACAAGAACGGGCAGCTCCGCGAGATGTGGGGCACGGGTACAGCCGCGGTGATCTCGCCGGTGGGCGAGCTCGGCTACGCCGGGGACCGCCTGACGATCAACGGCGGCAAGATCGGTGAGCTCACGCAGAAGCTCTACGACACCGTGACCGCGATCCAATACGGCGAGACCAACGACACCCACGGCTGGACGCGCCGGATCAGCTGACGGCGGCGGCGCAGGCGGCGCAGAGCCCTTCCACCTCGATCGTCGCGTGGATCGGGCGGAAGCCGGTTTGCCCGGCTGCGCGCGCGATGGCGTCGGCGATCGAGGGGTCCTCGAGCTCGGCCACGGTGCCGCAGGTGCGGCAGATCAGAAACTGTGCGGCATGGCCTTGCTGGTGGATGTGCTCGCTGCCGTCCGTGCACGCGATGTAGGCGTTCAGCCGTTCGATCTTGTGGACGAGGCCGTTCTCCAGCAGGAAGTCGAGCGCGCGGTAGACGGTGACGGGTGTCGCGTTCGCGCGCTCCGCCTTCAGCCGGTCGAGCAGCGCGTAAGCGCCCACGGGACCACTCCCGTCCAAGATGAGCGCCAGGACCCGGCGCCTGATCTCCGTCAGCCGGGCTCCGTGCCGGGCGCAGAGGTCCGCCGCCTGTTCAAGTTGCGCCCTGATGGCCGGAGCCGGACTGGTTCGAACGTTCATCGGGACAAGCTAGCAGAAGCGGAATGCGCCGTCTGGACGGACCCGAGGCGGCACGCTCAAATGGCCCGATCAAGACAGGCCGGGAACCGATGAGCCAGAGCACCGATTTCGCGGAGACCTTCGCTCGATTGGCGCGAGAGGGTGTGACGGAGGAGACGAGCCGGCTCGGTGGCGTCAACGTGCGCTGTGTCCGGATCGCCGGCGGCGGCCCGGGCAAGTGGGACAGCCATCCCACGACGACGGAGACGGTCGTCGTCTGGAGTGGCGATTTCTCCGTGGAGTTCCGCGGCGAGCAGACGCTGACGCTATCGGCCGGTCAGTGCTGCGTGGTGCCGATCGGGGTGGAACATCGGGGGACATCGACGGGCGGTGCGGACGTGGTGCTGTTCCAGCAGGCGCCCTGATGGGGCTGCACGTCGACTATTACGGCTCGCTCAACTCTCCATGGACACATCTGGGCGCCGAACGACTGATGCAATCCGTGGCCCGGCACGGGGCGACGCTGCGGATGTTCCCGGTCGATTTCGGCACCATCTTCCCGGCGTCCGGAGGGCTGCCTTTGCCGAAGCGCTCGCCACTGCGCCAGGCCTATCGGCTGCAGGATCTCGAGCGCTGGCGAAGCTTCCTCGAGATACCGCTCAATCTGAAGCCGCGTCACTTCCCCATGGATGAGCGCCTGCCCGCCCAGTGCGTGATCGCGGTTCGTGAGACGGTCGGCGATGCAGCGGCGATCGGTCTGGCCCATCGGATCCTGAAAGCGCTGTGGGAGGACGAGGCGAACCCGGCCGATCCGGCTACGCTGGCGCGGCTGGTCACGACGGCCGGGCTCGATCCCGAGACGCTGCTGGCGCGGGCGGCCGAGGAGCGCTGGGCTGGGCAACGGGCGTCCGACACGCAAGCCGCCCTGGCGCGGGGCGTGTTCGGCGCGCCGACCTACGTCGTGGGTGGAGAGATCTTTTGGGGGCAGGACCGGCTCGACTTCCTCGAGCGCCGGCTGAGCCGCGAGGCTTAGGACATACTCTTTACGTGCCGGCGGTCTTAGCGCGGTCAGGTATACTTCATCGTCTGTTTCCAGGCGCTCTCCAGCTGGAAGATCTGCGCCCAATCGCCCTTCTTGATGTCGACGATGTAGGGCGCCTGCAGAACCGTCCGGCCCCAGCCGATCGCGTAGCCGACAATGGTGTGGTCGTCGCGCATCGTGATCGTTCCATCGATCCCGAACGGGCAGTCGATCGTCAAGCCGGTGAGTTCGCCTGCCAGTTTCGCCGGCTCGAGGCTCCCGGCTTTCTTCGCCGCTGCTTCCAGCAGCATCCAGGCCGTCGCGTTCTGCCAGGACCAATTGGTCGGATACTGGTTCGTCTTGTTCCGATAAGCCTCACCCCAGGCTTGATTGGCCGGCGTCGCGGGCAAGCTCTCCAGATAGCGCGACCCGGCATGCAGACCGGGCGGCACTGAGCGGACTGCGTTCAGCACCGCTTCGTCGCCCAGGTTTGGGTTGAACATCGGAACGGACTCGAACAGGCCATAGACCCTCGCCTGGTCGAGGAACGCCTTGAGGTCCTCAGCGAATTGTAAGCCGAACAGCGCGTTGGGCTTGGCATGGAGGAGGCTCGCGATGATCGCGGTGAAGTCCGGTTGGCCCAGTGTCGGCCAGGTCTGCTTGACGATCTCGACGTCTGGTTTGAAATGCTTGAAGAACGCGAAGAACAGCGACGATGCCTCGTGGCCGTCATTGTCGTTCGGGGCACAGGTCGCCCAACGCCGCCATTGCTTCTGGCTTGCGATGGCTGCCGCATACTGGCTGCCGACGATGCTGTCGTGTACGGTTTGGCGCGCCGAACGGAACGCCGTGGGCGCCCGCAGCTTCGGATCAGCCGTCAGTGACGGGGCCTCGCTCGCGGTGTGGAGGCAGAGCACGCCGAGTTCACGGACGACGTGCTGGATCGCCAAGGCGCCCGCCGACAACTCGCCATCGATGAGGATCTCGCACCCGTCTTGGCCGACCAGCGTCCGGGCGATCAACGCCGCTTCCTGCGGCTGACCCTTCGAGTCGCGCGTCACCAGCTCGATCGTGCGCCCGGCCAGGCCGCCGCCCGCGTTGACGCGGGCGACCTCCAGCTCGGCCGCGATCCGTTGCGACGTCCCGACCAACGACAGCGCCCCGGACAGCACGGTGACCATCCCTACCCGAACTGTCCCGCTTTTCGGGTTGCCTTGCGCGCGCGCGACGGCCGGCATGGCCAACACAGCCGATAGAAGCGCTCGCCGCGACAGTTCGACCAAGGCTCACCCCCGCTGCTGGCTACGGGACCGGGCTACAGAGCCCGGCCCCGGCGCATCAGGTGTTCATCGCGTCGAAGAAGTCTTGGTTCGTCTTGCTGTATTTCAGCTTGTCGAGCAGGAAATCCATAGCATCGGTCAGTCCCATCGGATTGAGGATCCGGCGAAGCACCCACATCTTCGAGAGGGTACCGCGCTCGACCAGGAGCTCTTCTTTCCGGGTGCCGCTCTTGGTGATGTCGATGGCGGGGAAGGTGCGCTTATCCGACAGCTTGCGGTCGAGGATGATCTCGCTGTTGCCGGTGCCCTTGAACTCTTCGAAGATCACTTCGTCCATGCGGCTGCCGGTGTCGATCAGCGCGGTCGCGATGATCGTAAGGGACCCACCCTCCTCGATATTGCGGGCGGCGCCGAAGAAGCGCTTGGGTCGTTGCAGCGCGTTCGCGTCCACACCGCCGGTCAGCACCTTGCCGGAGCTCGGCACCACCGTGTTGTAAGCGCGCGCGAGCCGCGTGATGCTGTCCAGCAGGATGACCACGTCCCGCTTGTGCTCGACGAGCCGCTTGGCTTTCTCGAGCACCATCTCCGTGACGGCCACGTGCCGGGTCGCCGGCTCGTCGAAGGTGGAGGCGACGACCTCGCCCTTCACGGTGCGGCTCATGTCGGTGACTTCTTCCGGCCTCTCGTCGATCAGCAGGACCAGCAGGAACACTTCCGGATGGTTCGCCGCGATGGCGGTGGCGATGTTCTGCAGCATCACGGTCTTGCCGGTCCGCGGCGGCGCCACGATCAAGGCGCGCTGGCCCATGCCGATCGGCGCGATCAGGTCGATGACGCGGGGGGTCATGTCCTTGCCCGGCCCTTTAGCGACCGATTGGAAGTTCTCCACTTCCATCTTCAGCCGCCGCTCCGGATAGAGCGGGGTTAGGTTGTCGAAGTTGATCCGGTGCTTGACCGCGTCCGGCGGCTCGAAATTGATGGTGTTCAGCTTGAGCAGGGAGAAATACCGCTCGCCGTCCTTCGGCGCCCGGATCTGCCCCTCGACCGTGTCGCCGGTCCGCAGCGCGAAACGCCGCACCTGGTTCGGGCTGATGTAGATGTCGTCCGGGCCCGGCAGGAAGTTGGCTTGGCTGGAGCGCAGGTAGCCGAAGCCGTCCGGCATGATTTCCAGCGTGCCTTCGCCATAGATCGCCTGGTCGTTGTCGGCCAGGTTCTTGAGGATGGCGAACATCATGTCCTGCTTGCGCAGGCTCGATGCGTTCTCGATTTGCAGGGATTCAGCGTAGCTCAGGAGATCGGCCGGCGGCTTGGCCTTCAACTCGGCGAGATGCATTCGGTCGCCTTATCGGAAAGTTTGGGGAGAACGGCGCCGTTCGCTAACGTGGACGCCGGCCCAATGTGGGGGGAAGGATGATCTGAGCCAGGACGGCTCTCATCACGACGACGACCAGATGGCATCGCCGCACGCTCGCGTCAAGGGCTTAGAAGGGCTTGGCGATCACCATGACCACGGCCACGATCATCAGGACGGTCGGCACCTCGTTGGCATATCGGTAGAAGCGGTGATCTTTCTGGTTGCGGTCCTGCAGAAAGTTCTTCCGCCATTTGCTGCAGGCGCCGTGGAACCCGGACATCAGGATCACGGCCAGCAGTTTGACGTGCCACCAGTTGATCGGCCACCACGACACCACGCCGGGCGTCAGCACGAGCAGGATGCCGAACAGCCAAGTCGCCATCATGGCTGGGTTCATGATCTGCTTGAACAGGCGGCGCTCCATGATCTTGAAGCGCTCGCTCTCCGCCGAACCGCGCGGCAGCGCGCAGTGGTAGACGAACAGCCGCGGCAGATAGAACAGGGCCGCCATCCAGGCGATGACCGAGATGACGTGCAGCGATTTCGTCCAGGGATAGGCCGCCGAGAGCACCGACCCGATCATGCCGCCTGCCGCATCACGCCCCCGAGCAGAGCGGGCACCTCGGCCAGCGACCGTATCACCGTGCCGCCGGCCGCACGCTGCGCCGCGCCGTCCCGATGCGGCACGAGGCAAAGGCACGCCATGCCGGCCGCCAAGGCGGCCTCGGTGCCCGGCACGCTGTCCTCGATCACGACGCAGGCGCCTGGCGGCACGCCTTCGGCGGCGGCAGCGCGCAGGAACACATCCGGCGCCGGCTTGCCGCGCTCCACCTCGTCCGCGCTATGCGCCCGCCCGAGCAGGTGCGTCAGCCCGGTTCGGGCGAACTTGGCCTCCATCTCGCGCATGCTGCTGTTGGACGCCACGCGGCACGGCAGGCCCACGCTCTCGATCGCCGCCAGCACCTCGAGGACGCCCGGCATCAATTCCAGCTCGGAGGCCAGCACGGCAATCAGACGCGCCCGCATCGCCTCGACCCAGCCCGGCGGCACCTCCCGCCCCGTTCGCGCTGAGATCACCTCCGGCATCGCCTCGAGCCGGAAGCCGACGAATTGCCGCATGCTTTCCGCCTGGTCCATGACCCAGCCGAGCTTGCTGACTTCCTCGGCCACAGCCCGGTTGGACGGCCCCTCGCTGTCTACCAGAACGCCGTCGCAATCGAAGATCACCAGTTGCAATGGCAGCGAGGGCGGGAAGCTCATGCAAACACGGGTAGTTCTGGCGCGACGCCGGCCTTGGCATGCGGGCAGTCGCCGAACTGTTTCGGGCAGGTGCGTCCGCCCACGAAGCTGCACAACCCGGGCCCGCGCCCCAGTGCGGCTTCCGTCAGCTCGCCCAGCGCGTCGATGAACGCCGGGTCGCTGTTCTGGGTCGGCGCCCGGAAATAGCCGGCGATCCCCGCCTTCTCCGCGAGCTCCCGATACTCGACATCGAGCTCGACGAGCGTCTCCGAATGCTCCGAGACGAAGGCGATCGGTACCACGAGGACGGCGACCTTGTCGTGCACGGCGCGCTCGATCTCCTCCTCCGTGCTCGGCCCGATCCATTTCTGCGGGGTCGCCCGCGACTGGTAGCATACCGCCGAGTCCAGCTCCGGCATCTCCAGCAGGCGCACTACGCCCGCCACCGTGCGCTCGACCTGGAACTGGTAGGGGTCGCCCTGCTTGATGATGATCTCCGGCAGCCCGTGGGCGGAGAACAGAACCCGCAAACCGATCTCGGGCGCGAGTTCCGCGCGCGCCTTCGCGTAGCTGCGGCGAACGATCGCCGTCGTCGCCGCGAGGAACGCCGAATCCGAATGGTAACAGCAGAGGGTCGTGGTCGGCTTGGCCAGCGCCACCCGGGCGGCCATCTCGCGCCATTCGGTCAAGCTGCTGCCGGTCGTCGTGGTCGAGAAATGTGGGTAGAGCGGCAATAGCAGGATCTCGTCCGGATCCCACTCTTTGACCTGCCGCGCCGCCTCGAGGCTGAACGGATGCCAGTAGCGCATCGCCACGAAGCATTTGACGCCGGGAACGCGGGCTTCGATGGCGCGGGCCTGCTCCTCCGTCAACTCGAGCAGCGGGCTCTTGCCTCCGAGGATCGCATAGTTCTCGCTGGCGGCCTTGACCCGGAGGGTTGCGATCAGCCGCGCCAGGAACGGGCGCACGAAGGGCGGCACCCGGAGAATGGCCGGGTCACGGAAAAGGTTCAGCAGGAATGGCTTGACCGATTCCATGCGGTCCGGGCCACCCAGATTGAACAAGACGACCGCGATCTTGCGTTGCGACATGGTCAGCAAAGTGGCCAAACTGAGCCTTTCGTCAAGCGCCCTCAGGCGGCGCGGAGCTGCCGAACCAACGCCGCGACGTGCTCCGGCGGAGTTTGCGGCACGATTCCGTGCCCGAGGTTGAAGATGTGCGGGCGGCCCCGCACGGCCTCGAGCACCGCCGCTGTCTCCGCCTCGAGCGCCTGCCCGCCCGCGACCAAAGCCATCGGATCGAGATTGCCCTGCGTCGCGACGCCCGGCGGGATCAATGTCAGCGCGACACGGAGATCCGCCCCGGTATCGAAAGCGACCCCCTGCACGCCGGTGGCGGACGCATAGGACCCGGCGCCGAGCCCCGCCAACCGAGGAAATCCGATAACGGGCAGGCCCGGATGCCGCGCCGCCAGCGCTTGCACGATGCGCCGCGTGGGCGCGGTGACATACCGCTCGAACAGGCGCGGCGACAGCACGCCGGCCCAGCTGTCGAACACCTTGAGCACTTGCGCGCCAGCGTCCGCCTGGGCGGAAAGATAATCGATCGTGCTCTCGGTCAGGATGTCGATCAGCCGGTCCAGCAGCGCGGGCTGCGCCTGGGCCATCGTGCGCACCCGCGCATGCTCCTTCGAGCCGCCGCCTTCGACCATGTAGCAGGCGACCGTGAAGGGGCCGCCGGCGAAGCCGATCAGCACGGTCTCCGGTCCCAACCCTTCCCGGCAGCGCCGCACCGTCTCCAGGATCGGCTCGATCGCCCCGGCGACCCGCCCCGGCTGGAGCGCCGCCAGACCGGTCTCGTCCTGGAGCCGCGGCAGCACCGGCCCCTCGCCTTCCTTGAACGCCAGGCCGTAGCCCAGCGCCCAGGGGAGGATCAGGATATCGCTGAACAGGATCGCCGCATCGAAGCCGTAGCGCCGAATGGGCTGCAACGTTACCTCGGCCGCCAGCTTCGGCGCCGTGCAGAGCGCGATGAAGTCGCCAGCCTCGGCCCTTATCTTGCGATATTCCGGCAGGTAACGGCCAGCTTGCCGCATCAGCCATACGGGAGGCGGCCAGACATCGTCTCCGGCGAGCACGCGCAGAACGGGGTGAGACATTGCGATCCTTCTTAAGAGATTCTTAAGAACTTGGAGAGGAGGAGATAGGCGGTGTGAAAACGGGGGTACCCGGTAATTCCCGCCTTGTCCCTTCCTTATTCACAGCAATCGCGCCTCGCAAGCCTCTGAATCCCGCCGGTCCCGCCCCGTTCTCCGCAGGCGCGCCGACAGGGGCGCCTGGCCGTCCCGCGTACGCCCGTTCCGACCGTTCATCCACGGCCGCTCACACCCTCGGTCCGCTTTCCTATGCCAAACCCGACTTATCCCCGTTATCCTCGTTGTTATGGAGCATCGCATCGACCTGCATCTGGTCTCGGACGCAACGGGGGAGACGCTCAACAGCATCGCTCGAGCCACCGTGGCCCAATTCGAGCACGTCACGATCCAATACCACCGCTGGAGTTTGATCCGGACCCGGTTCCAACTCCATCGCGTATTGGAAGGCATCGAAGCCGACCCCGGCCCCGTGCTGTCGACCGTCATCGACAAGGCTCTGCGCGACGATCTGGAAAAGACCTGCCAACGCCTGGGGGTTCCGGTGATCAACGTGCTCGACCCGGTGCTCACGCTGTTGCAGGAGCATATCGGGGAGCAGGCCCAGTCTCGCCCGGGCCGCCAATACGTTCTGGACGCCGATTATTTCCGACGCATCGACGCGATGCATTACGTGCTGGCGCATGATGATGGCCAGGCGCAGGCCGGGCTCGCGGAAGCCGACGTCGTGCTCGTCGGCGTGTCCCGCAGCAGCAAGACGCCGACCTCGTTCTACCTCGCCAACCGCGGCGTCAAAGCGGCCAACGTTCCTCTGGTGCCGGGCACGCCCGACCCGCCCGGGCTGGAAGACCCCCGCGGACCGGTGATCGGCCTCACGCTCGACCCGCTCGCCTTGATCGAGATCCGCCGGCATCGCCTCAAGCTGATCGCCCGGGGCGGCGACACCGGCCGGGTCCGCAGCGAGCAGACCGACTATGTCGACGTCGAAACCGTCAAAGCCGAGCTGCAGTGGGCGCGGCGGCTTTGCACGCGGCGGGGCTGGCCGGTGATCGACGTCACTAGGCGATCGATCGAGGAGACCGCCGCGACCGTGCTGCAGCTGATGGATGGATGGCATGAGCGTCGCCGCAAGGCCGATCCGCCGCCCAGACCCGCCCCGTGATCCTCGCCAGCCAATCGGCCGCCCGGGCCGCCCTGTTGCGGGCAGCCGGCTTGACCTTCGAGCAGCGACCTTCCCGCATCGATGAGGGCGCCATCAAGCAGGCGATGCACGAGAGCGGACCCGACGCGTGCGCCCTGACCCTGGCTGGCTTGAAGGCCGCCCGCATCCGCAGCCCGGACGAGCTCGTCATCGGGGCCGACCAGCTCCTGGTCTGCGGCGACGAGTGGTTCGACAAGCCGCCCGACCAGGCGGCCGCCCGCGCGCAGTTGCTGCGTCTGCGGGGATGCGAGCATACCCTCGTCACCGCGGTCGTCTGTCATCGGGCAGGTAACGAAATTTGGCGCCATGTCGCGCGGCCGACGCTTCGGATGCGGCAGTTCAGCGAAGCGTTCCTCGATCGTTATCTGGTCGCGGAGGGGGATGCGGTGCTGTCCAGCGTCGGCGCGTACCGCCTCGAAGGCCTGGGAATTCAACTCTTCGATCGCATCGAGGGCGAGTACGCCGCCATTCTCGGCCTGCCCCTGCTCGCTTTGCTCGGCTTCCTGCGGCAACATGGTGCTCTCGAGGCGTGAGACCGGAAGGTGGGAGAGAGATGGCGAACAAGGTTTACCCGGATGCCAAGGCTGCGCTGGCGGGTCTGCTGCACGACGGCATGCTCATCATGGCAGGCGGTTTCGGCCTCTGCGGCATTCCCACGGCGCTGATCGAAGCGATCCGGGACAGCGGAGTGAAGGATCTGACCTTCATCTCCAACAATGCTGGCGTCGACGACGCCGGGCTCGGGATCCTGCTGCAAACCCGGCAGGTCAAGAAGATGATCAGCTCCTATGTGGGCGAGAACGCCACCTTCATGAAGCAATACCTCGCCGGCGAACTCGAGATCGAATTCAACCCGCAGGGCACGCTCGCCGAACGCATCCGGGCCGGCGGCGCGGGCATCCCCGCCTTCTTCACCCGCACCGGCGCCGGTACCAAGATCGCCGAAGGCAAGGAAGAGCGCGAGTTCGGCGGCCACCGGTACATCATGGAGCGCGGGCTGTTCGCTGACCTCGCCATCGTGCACGCCTGGAAGGGCGACACGGAGGGAAACCTGGTCTACCGGCGCACCGCGCGGAACTTCAACCCACCGATGGCGACCGCGGCCAAGATTACGGTTGCCGAGGTCGAGCACCTCGTACAGCCCGGTGAGATCGACCCCGACCACGTCATCACCCCCGGCATCTTCGTCAAGCGGATGATCCACGTGGAAAACCCCGAGAAACGGATCGAGCAGCGGACGGTCCGCAAGCGCGCCGCCGACGCGGCCCCCGCGGCCGCCGGCGCCGAATCCCTGCCCGCCTGATAGGAGCGACAAATGGCTTGGACCCGCGATGAAATGGCCGCCCGCGCTGCCCGCGAACTCGAGGACGGCATGTATGTCAACCTCGGCATCGGCATCCCCACGCTCGTCGCCAACCACATCCCCGACGGCGTCAGCGTGCAGTTGCACAGCGAGAACGGAATGCTCGGGATCGGCCCGTTTCCCTTCGAAGGCGAAGAGGACGCCGACCTGATCAATGCCGGCAAGCAGACCGTCACGATGCTGCCCACCACCAGCATCTTCGACAGCGCCCAGAGCTTCGGCATGATTCGCGGCGGCCATATCGCCATCAGCATCCTCGGCGCCCTACAAGTGGCCGAGAACGGCGACCTGGCGAACTGGATGGTGCCAGGCAAGATGGTCAAGGGCATGGGCGGCGCGATGGACCTCGTCGCCGGCGTGGGCCGCTGCGTCGTCCTGATGGAGCATACCGCCAAGGGTGCGCCGAAGATCCTCAAGCGCTGCAACCTGCCGCTCACCGGCGCCGGCGTGGTCAGCCTGATCGTGACGGACCTCTGCGTGCTGTCGGTCGACCAACCCGGGCAAGATGGCCTCACCCTGCTCGAAATGGCGCCGGGCGTGACGGTCGACGAGCTCCGGTCCAAGACGGAAGCGGATTTCCGCGTCAGCGGCGGACTGGGCCACGCGTCGGCCCCTCAGCAGCGCGCCACCGCCTGACGCCTCCGCCCGGCAGCATCGCCCGAAAGGGGGATTGCCCCCGGCCGAACGCAACGGTATATGCGCGCCTTCCCAAGCGAACGGGGCTGTAGCTCAGTTGGGAGAGCGCCTGAATGGCATTCAGGAGGTCAGGGGTTCGATTCCCCTCAGCTCCACCACCCTTATTCGCCGGGCTGTATCGGCCCGCTTCTTGTCTGACGTCTTGCGGTATTCGGCGTCGCTCATCTTCTCGCGCGCCTTCTTCGGCAAGTAGCGCCCGACTCCGCGCTTCCCTTGCCCGACTTGGTTCCCCATTCCTCTTTGGACCACTGGGCGAGGTGGTTGTCGTCGGACTTCTTGCCGACGTAGCCGCCCTGCTCCTTGTAGTCGTGCACGGCGAGTTGCGCCTTGCGCGCCGACCATTGCCCGAGCTTGCCGCCCTTGTCGCCGGCCTCGACGTCTTCCTTCACCTTTTCCCAAAGCTTCGGGTCGGTTTTTCGCGGTCTTGGACATCGCCCGCCCAACGCAGGGACGGCCAAGCCGGTTCAATCGTCGGCGTAGGGGTTTTTCGTGCCGCGCTGCTGCAGGCGGATCGGGACGCCGGGCATGTCGAAGCGCTCGCGCAGCCCGTTCACCAAGTAGCGCTGGTAATCCTCCGGCGTCTGTTCGGCCCGAGTGCCGAACATGATGAAGGTCGGCGGCCGCGCCTTCGCCTGCGTCATGTAGCGCAGCTTCAGCCGACGGCCCTCGACCAGCGGTGGCGCGTGGCGCTCGAGCGCCGTCTCGAACCAGCGGTTCAGTTCGCCGGTGCCGACGCGCTTGTTCCAGGTCGCATGCACCGCGCGCACCGCCGGCATCAGCCGATCGAGCCCGGCGCCGGTCAGCGCCGAAATCTGCACGACCGGGATGCCCTTCATCTGCGCCAAGCTGGTCTCGAGCCGGTCGGTGATGGCCTTCTTGGCCGCGCTGCGATCGGGTACCGCGTCCCACTTGTTCAACACCAGCACGCAGGCCCGGCCCTCGCGCTCGATCAACCGCGCGATCTGCAGGTCCTGCTCATGCAGGCCCAGCACCGCGTCAACGGTCAGAACGACCACCTCGGCCATCTTTAGCGCCTCGATGCTGGCGCTGACCGACATCTTCTCGAGCGCCTCTTCGACCCGCGCCTTCTTTCGCAGCCCGGCGGTGTCGACGATCTCGATCGGGCCGACCGCGTCGCGAAGCCGGACGGCGACGGAGTCGCGCGTCAGCCCGGGCTCGGGGCCGGTGATCATGCGTTCCTCGCCGAGCAAGCGGTTGAGCAGCGTCGATTTGCCGGCGTTCGGGCGCCCGACGATGGCGAGCTTAAGCGGCCTGTCGGCGTCATCGCCGGGCTCCGCGGGCTCCGGCAGCCGGTCGGCGATCTCCGTCATCAGGTCGGAGATCCCTTCCCCATGCTCGGCCGATACGGGAAGCGGCTCGCCCAGCCCCAACGCGTAGGCTTCGAGCGCCAGGGCAGCGCCCGCGCGGCCTTCGGCCTTGTTGGCGACCAGCAGGATGGGGCGGCCCTGGCGGCGGAGCCAATCGGCAAAGTGGCGGTCGGCCGGCGTCAGCCCGGTCCGCGCATCCACCACGAACACGACGAGGTCGGCCGCGTGCACCGCCATTTCCGAAGAGGCGCGCATCCGCCCTGCCATCGTATCGGGGGCACTCTCCTCCAGCCCGGCCGTGTCGACGAGCCGTACCCGCCGGCCCCGCAGCAGCCCTTCCGCATCCTTACGGTCCCGGGTCACGCCGGGCGTGTCGGATACGATCGCCGACCGCCGCCCGGCCAGCTTGTTGAACAGGGTCGATTTGCCGACGTTCGGCCGCCCGGCAATCACCACGACCGGCAGATTGGCGGCCTGCAGATCCGTCATCGAAAGGCCTGGAGCGTGCCGTCGTTGCAGAGGATCAGCACGGTCCCGGCAGCGGCGACGGGTGCGACGGAGACGCTGCTGCTCATGGTCTGCGTGCCCAGGATGCGGCCGTCGAGCGGGTTGATGGTGACGGCGGTCGAACTCGTGCCGGCCAGCAGGAGCTTGCCGTTCACCATCAGCGGGCCGCTCCAGAAAATGGGGTCACGCTCCTTGGCCGGGTTGTCCCAGCGCGGGAGATCTTGGATCCAGCGGACACGCCCATCGCCGGCGTTGATGGCCGCCAGCGCTTGGCCGCTCGTCTGCACGAACAGCCATTCGCCCGCGAGCCAAGGGGTCTGTCCGCCGCCGACGTCGCGCTCCCACAGGCGTCTGCCGGACCGCAGGTCGAGGGAGACCATCAGGCCGCCGACGCCGATCGCATACAGACGGCCCGAATCGATCACGGGAAGGGCACGGATGGCCGAGAGATCGACGCTGCTGTTGCGGCCGCGCGACGAGGCGAGCGTATCGCTCCAGGCCAGCACGCCGCTATCGGCGCGGACGGAGACGAGCTCGCCGGAGCCGAAGCCCGCGACGACAAAGCCGTCGCTGATCGCCGGTGCTGCATCGGTCAGAACCGTCGTCTTCGCCGTCTCGGCCGTGTAGCTCCAAGCCCGCTCGCCGGTCGGAAGGCTCAGCGCCAGCAACTGGTCGTCGATGGTGGTGAAGTGCATGCGGTTGTTCGACAGCGTCGGCCCGGAGCGGGCGGGCACCCCGATGTCCTTTCGCCACTGGATGGCGCCGGTGCCGGCGTCGAGCGCGAGGGCCTCGCCGCGCCCCGTCGTCGCATAGATCTTGCCGCCGCCGATCGCGATGCCGCCGCCGATGTTGGTGCTTCGGTTGTCGTCGGCCTGGGTATCGGTATGCCAGCGGCGGCTGCCGGTGGCGAGGTCGAAGGCGGAGACCTTGCCGTCGCTGTCCATCGTGTAGACGCTGCCGTTCTGGATCAGCGGCTGCGCAGTCAGCTTGGCGCGGTAGCCGCCGCCGGCGCCGACATCGGCCGTCCACGCGGGCTTGAGCCCGGTGACCGCGATGTTGCCGAAAGCGTGGGTCGCGTTGCCGCCGGCCTCCACCCACTCGGCGACATTGATCGGGGCGGGCACGGTCACGGTCTGGCCGTTGGCCGCATCGACCGTGAGGCCGCCCCGCGACCCCAGGATGGCCTCGCGCGTGCCGCTCAGTTTCGCTTTGTTCTCGCCGAGGATGCTGTCGAACAACCCGCAGCCGGACACGGCAAACGGCAACCCGAGCATCAGGGCGCGGCGGCGCAGGCTCATCCCTGCTGGTCCTGGGCGGCGGCGTCGGGGGCGACACCCAGCCGCGCGAGCAGGCCGTTGGCACGGGCGCGCACGCCGGGGGGCGCCGAGGGCAGAGACCTGATCTCGAGCAGCGTCTTCTCGGCCGCGGACTGGTTGCCCGTGCGGAGCTGCAGCCAAGCCCGCGCTTCCAGGGCCAAGGGCCGCCAGGGCTGGCCGGGGGCGGCGAGCGCCTGGATGCGGCCCTCCACCAGCGCCGGCTCGCCGGTATCGACCTGATGCTGGACCCACAGCAGATCGGCGACCTTGCGCAGGCTGGGGTCGGCCTGCTCGTCGGCCGAAACCTCGTCCCAGAGGGCGAGCGCCCCGGGCAGATCGCCCGCGCTGGCCTTGATCGCGGCCTCGCGCAGCCGGGCAAGGGAGCGATAGCCGCTCGGGCCATCCTTGGCGATCTCGGTAAAGGTGGCAGACGCTTTGGCGCGGTCGGAACCGGTCTGTTCCTGCATGGCGGCCAGGAATTGGCCGGCGACCGCCTCGCGCGCGCTCCGCTGGCGCGCCTGCCAATACTGCCATCCCGCCGCACCGGCGACGATCAGCACGACGACGATGACCAGCAGGAAGCCGTAGCGCTGCAACAGGCGGCGGGCGCGCTCGGCGCGTAGGTCCTCGTTCACTTCGTCGAAGATGTCAGGCACGGCTACCCCCAAACTCGGGCGGACCATACTGGGGCGCCAGAGCGAGGGCAAACGGCCGTAACCACTCCTTCATAAGTGGGTGGTGTAATGCCGGCATGCGGTGGGCGCTCTTCCTTCTCGTTCTGGCTGCGCTCGGCGGGTGTGCCCCCGCCGCGGGCCTGGTGGCGGCAGACGTCGCCAGCGTGACCGTGTTCGGACGCGGGCTCACCGATATCGGCGTGTCGGCCATCACAGGGCGGGATTGCTCCGTCGTTCGGCTGGACGCCGGCAAGACGTATTGCGCCCCGGTGTACCTGGGGCCGCCCGTCCAGCCGATCTGCACGCGCAGCATCGGGGTCGTCGATTGCTGGGCCGAACCCTCGGCGGTGCCGCCCGGGGCGCTCATCTCGGGCTTCACCCCACCGCCACTGGTCGATCAGCTCCGCTACCGCTCGGAACGCTGGCCGAAGGACCTGCTGTTCTGATGAGAGGGATCATCGCTCGTCGAGCGCGAACCGGATCTTGAGGGCGTAGTCGTAGGGCACCGCCCGCCCGCCCTCGCGCGCCGGGCGGAACCGCCACAGCAGCACCGCGCGCCGCGCCTCCTCGTCCAGGTCGATGTTGCCGCTGCTTTCGGCGATCGCCACCGAGAGCGGCAACCCGTTGGGGGCGATCCGTGCGACCAGGTGAACCGTGCCCTCTGCGCCGGCCCGCGCCGCGGCCGCCGGGTAGTGCGGCGGAAGGTTGCGGTACCGCGAATCCGGGCCGGGCGGCACCACGTTGTCGCCCGTCACGCTCAGCGGATCGATTTCGAGCGCCGCGTCGCCCAGATTGACCTCCGGTGCGGCTGGCTTGGCGCGTGCTTGCTGCTGGCTGGGTGATGCCGGCGCCGAGGCCGATGCCTTCGAGGGTGGCGGCGACTGCGCAGCCGCAGGAAGGGGCGGCGCTGGCGCCGTCGCGGCTACGGCAGCCGCGGCGACCGGCGCTGCTTCCGGAGAAGGCGGCGGTGGCGCGCCGCGCACCTGCGCCTGCTGCTGCACCATCTCGATCTCAAGCGGGGGTATCGGAGGCGGGAGGGCCGGGCCGGGCCGGACCAGGAGCAGGGCGATGGCAGCGGCGTGCAGGGCGGCCGAGATCGCGGCAGCGCCTAGATTGGTGCGCGAGCGCTCCGCCCGCATCGGCGCAAACGGTCGCGGCTCGGCGATCAGCACGTCAGAGCACCAGAACGCCGGTGTGCTTGGCTTTCCCCTCCGGCTCGACATGGATGGTGACGACCAAGCCCGGCGTCTCAGCTTTCAGCGCCGCCTCAACCCGGTCGCAAATCACGTGGGCATCCGCCACCTGCATCGCTCCGGGAACGACCAGGTGGAACTCGAGGTAGGTCGTGCGCCCCGCTAGGCGCATGCGCAGATCATGCGCCTCGATCGCCCCCTCGGCCGTTCGGTTGAGCAACTCGCGGGTGCGCTCCATCACACCCTCGCTCGGCGCTTCGTCCATCAGCCCACCGACGCTCTCGCGCATCACGCCCCAACCCGACCAGAGCACGTTCAGCCCGACGGCGATCGCCAAGGCGCTGTCCAGCCAGCCGATCCCGGTCGCCAGCACGATGCCCACGCCGGCCAGAACCCCGAGGGAAGTGACCACGTCGCTCCAGAGATGCTTCGCATCGGCCTTCAAGGCCGCTGATCGGCTCTGCCGCCCCGCCGCGCCGAGCACCACGGCCCAAAGCCCGTTGAGCACCGTCGCGGCCACGTTCAGCGAAAGCCCGAGCCACGGCTCCTGTACCATTTGCGGGTGACGCCAGTGAGCCAGGGCGTTCTCGAAGATCGACAGCGCGGCGACGATGATGAGGACACCGACGAGCACCGCGGCAAAGAATTCGGCTTTGTCGTGCCCATACGGGTGATTCTTGTCGGCCGGGCGCGTCGCGTAGAACAGCGCCCCGGCCGCGACCATGCTCGCGGCCACGTTGACCACGCTCTCCAGCGCGTCCGAGTAGAGGGCCGAACTGCCGGTCAGCCACCAGGCTCCGGCCTTCAGCAGCAGCACCGCCGTCCCAATCCCGATCGACACCAACGCGATGAGTTTTACCCGATCCACGACCCGTCCCCGCTCCCGGGCTGTAGCGCGCCTTCGGCTCGATCGTAAACGATGGAGAGCAACCCGGTCGTGAGCGGACCGTTGCGGCTTGATGGCCGCCAGTCCGGGACGCGACATCTTTACCACGAACGTGCCCGCCCGCCTGGACAGGTTGCCCTGGGCCCGGTTCCACTGGCTGGTCGTCGTCGCGCTCGGGATCACCTGGATCCTCGATGGTCTCGAGGTCACCCTCGTCGGTTCGCTGGCCAGCGCGATCACCCATAGTCCCAGCCTCCACCTGAACAGCGCACGATTCGGGATCACCGCGTCGGCCTACCTGGCCGGTGCGGTCGTCGGCGCGCTCGGCTTCGGCTGGCTGACCGACCGGTGGGGACGCAAACGGCTGTTCAGCATTACGGTGCTGGTCTACCTCGTCGCAACCGTCGCGTCGGGTCTCGCCTGGAGCTTCTGGTCGTTCGCGATCTTCCGCTTCCTGACCGGCGCCGGCATCGGCGGGGAATATGCCGCGGTGAACGCGACGATCCAGGAACTCATCCCAGCCCGGCGGCGCGGGTTCACCGACCTCTGCGTTAACGGCAGCTTCTGGTTCGGCGCGGCCCTGGGTGCCGCCAGCGCGCTCGTCGTGCTCGACCCGGCGATCGTGCCGGCGGAATGGGGCTGGCGCGCGGCCTTCATCGTCGGCGGCGTCATCGGCTTGGGCGTCTTGTTCCTGCGGCAGTGGATCCCCGAGAGCCCCCGCTGGCTGATGACCCACGGCGACCCGGAGGAGGCCGACCGCGTCGTCGGCGAGATCGAACAGCGCATCGAGCATGAAACCGGCGCCCCGTTGCCCCCGGTCCCGCCCGACACTCTTCGGCTTCGCCGGCACGAGGGCGACTGGTTCCTGCCGAGCCTGAAGGTTCTTGCGACACAGTATCGGGGCCGAACCCTGGTCGGCGTCGTGCTGATGGCGTCTCAGGCATTCTGTTACAACGCCATTTTCTTCACCTACTCCCTCGTGCTGACCGAATTCTACGGCGTGCCCGGCACGGCCATCGGCTGGTACATCCTCCCGTTCGCGGCCGGCAATCTGCTGGGGCCGATCCTTCTGGGCCGCCTGTTCGACAGTCTCGGGCGCCGGCTCATGATCGGGGGGACCTACGCCGTCTCGGGCCTGCTGCTCGGAATATCGGGATGGGCATTCGCGCAGGGCTGGCTGGACGCGACAGGCCAAACGGTCGCCTGGACCGTCATCTTCTTCTTCGCCTCGGCGGCGGCGTCATCGGCCTATCTCACGGTGGGCGAGACTTTTCCGCTGGAGGTTCGCGCGATCGCCATCGCCCTGTTCTACGCGTTCGGCACCGGCGTCGGCGGGGTGGCAGGCCCCAGCGTATTCGGCGCGTTGATCCAGACCGGCTCGCGCCACGAGCTCCTCCTTGGCTACCTTTTCGGCGGCGCGCTCATGCTGCTGGCTGGGATCGTCGCCTATGTCTGGGGGACGGACGCGGAGAAGCGCTCACTCGAGTCTGTCGCCCCGCCGCTGTCCGCAGCGTGAAACCGGCCCGGCGTGCCGGCGTTGATATCCCAACGGCAAATCGCCGTATTGGAGGTTCTCATGGTTGATCAAAATCGAGTCGAGGGCGCCTGGGACAAGGCCAAGGGCAACGTCAAGGAAGGCCTCGGCAAGGTCACCGGCGACGAGAAGATGGAAGCCGAAGGCAAGGCCGATCAGGTCAAGGGCAGCGCGAAGAGCACGGTTGGCGGCGCCAAAGACGCCGCACGCGACGCCCTGGACAAGTAGACGAGTTCGGTCGCGGGGGCCCAGGATGGCGCCCGCGTTCCCCCTTTTCGCCCCTATTCGCGAGGCCAGCCCCTCCCCATAATCCATACGGATGATGAGGCGTTGGCGTTGATCGACAAACAGAGTTACCGCGAAGCGATGGCCCGGCTCGGGGCCGCCGTGAACATCGTGACCACCACGGACGCTGCGGGACCGTGCGGGCTGACGGCATCGGCCGTGTGTAGCGTCACTGACGACCCCCCGACCCTCTTGCTCTGCATCAACCGCGACAGCGACATGAACGAGGCGTTCAAGGCGAGCGGCGTGCTGTGCGTCAACACGCTCAGCGCCGCGCAAGAGCACCTTTCGCCAATCTTCGCGAGCATGACGGGAGCCACGCAGGAAGAACGCTTCCGGGAAGCAGCCTGGACGACACTCTCGACTGGCGCGCCAGTGCTGCAAAACTCGGTCGTGTCGTTCGACTGCCGGGTCAAGCAGTTCACCGAAGTCGGCACCCACACGGTGTTCTTCTGCGAAGTGGACGCCCTTCAGTTCGGCAGCGAGGCCGACGGCCTCATCTATTTCGGTCGCACCTACCACCGCATCGTCGTCGCAGCGGCTTAGGCCTCCCCGTCCCAACAGGCAGACATGCTTCCGACGCAAACCGCAGGACCGCTCAACCCTTTGCATGCGTCCCACTGGCTGCTATAGCGACGTCCTCGTGACCTGCGGGTGCTTAGCTCAGGTGGTAGAGCAGCTGACTCTTAATCAGCGGGTCGTAGGTTCGAACCCTACAGCACCCACCAACTCATGAGCGAGTTAGGTAGCTTACGGACAGACACCGAACCCGTGGGTTGACCACCGCACCCTCATATCGAGTTCCATCGGGTTAGACGACAACACAGCACCCGAGTGGCACACCGTCAGGGAAGTCGCCGTCTTCACCCGACAACCCCCAATCCAGAACGCTCTTCCAGAGTCACCGGCACACGGCTAGACCAACAGGCGGGGTGATTAACCTCTTTGTTCCGGTACCGCTCGCCGCCTCCGGCAGATTGCAACAGAGCTCTTCAAACCGCATTGTTTGTGCGCCTTTGCCTTCAGGGGTTTGACGTCTCGGACGCGCTGCAGTCAGCTTTAACGGCATAACCCAAATAAACGTATTCGTGCCACACTCGTGGTGAGTGTCGAGGCTCGCCTCTCCATACGGTCAGGTGAACACCTTCTGAACTGGCACACGTTCGAAACTTGAGACGCCCGCGGCTGCCCGGAATGACCACAGAAACAATACCAGCCCG
>JAVVHH010000062.1:0-22198 GCA_032249615.1 Acetobacteraceae bacterium | reverse complement strand
GCAATGTAAGCGGCAAACTCGAGGCCGGCGGCCTGGAGCAACTCGGTTTTCTGATCGATGGAATCTTCGGCGGCGACGCCAAAAGGGTCTGCACGGAGGCCGGGCTCATCCCAACCCGGTGAACGGGGGCCGGCATGCGCGGGCCCCCGTCGCGTTCAGGCGATTTGCTGCTTCTCGGCCCCGCTGTCCGGACGCGCCGGCCCGAGATTCGGGGTCTCCCCCAGCGGCTTGTTCTGGAACACGGTGTAGGTGCCCTTGCCGTCGAGCGATGGCCCGGACGTCCACCGCCCCTCGGGAACCGTTTTGTCGACCGAGGTCGCATAGAAATTGTAGTTGTTCTCCCAATCCTCCTTCTCCTGCGGGAAGGAGTTCGGGATCGGCAGGGTGCCCTCGTAACCACCGAGCTCCTCGATCACCGCCAGCCATTGCTGCTGGTGCATGGTGTCGCGGGCGATGTTGTAGTGCAGCATCTTCTTCATGCCGCTGTCGTCCGTCGCGTTGAACAGCCGCACCGCGAGCGCGCGGCCGGTCGCTTCCGCTGCCACGTTACAATACATATCCGCGGCGATGTTCCCGCTCGCATAGATATGGCTCATGTTGAACGGAACGCCGTCGGAATCGGCCGGATAGGCGGCCATGCCGGTCGACAGCACGTGACGGTGGAGCATGCCCTCGATCGTATGGCGGGGATTGCTGCCGCCCATGACGGCGCCCACCACCGTATCGGCCGCACCGGCCTCCTGCGCGGAGGTGGGGGCATTAGAAAGGTTGAGCGCGACGGCGGTCGCGATCATTTCGATGTGCCCGATCTCCTCAGTCGCCGTATGAAGCAACATGTCACGGTATTTAGGATTGGGCGCCCGGTTGCCCCAAGCTTGAAAGAAATATTGCATACAGACCCGGATTTCGCCCTCGATCCCGCCGATCGCTTGTTGAAGCATCCGAGCGAAGATCGGATTTGGCTTGTCCACAGTAACTGGATACTGCAAGCGGCTGTCGAAATAGTACATGTTTTCTTCCTCGCTAGATCACGGCTTCGCAGACCTAACGGGTCGCTCCGCGCGGGGTGCCCGAGATACGAAAATGTGTAGGGTCGGCTGGCTGCATGGCCATCTGGCCGGCCGGTGACCTCAGATCGTTGCGCCGCAATCCGAGAGTAGACGGCGGGCGCCGAACGCGGCAAGGAACCGCCATGCGCACTCCGCTTCTCTTACAGCCGATCACCCTTCGTGGCGTCACCGCCAAGAACCGCATCGCGATCTCGCCGATGTGCCAATACAGCGCCGATGACGGCCTCGGTACCGACTGGCACATCCAGAACCTCGGCGCCAAGGCCATGGGCGGCCCCGGCATCGTCTTCACGGAGGCGACGCACGTGTCGTCTCTGGGACGGATCACGCCGGGTTGCCTGGGCCTGTGGACGGAGGAGCAACGCGACTTCGCCCGCCGTCTCGTGTCGCTCATCACCTATGGCGGCGGCGTTGCCGGCATCCAGATCGCCCATGCCGGGCGGAAGGCCAGCAGCCAGCGCCCGTGGGAGGGCGGCAAGGCGCTCCGCCCCGAAGCGGGCGGCTGGGTGCCGTGGGCTCCGAGCGCGATCCGGTTCCATGACGACGGCGTCGAGCCGCACGCGATGAGCGAGGCGGACATCCACACCGTGATCGACGAGTTCGCCGGAACGGCCCGGCTGTCGCGGGAGGCCGGGTTCAGCGTCATCGAGCTGCACGGAGCCCACGGCTACCTGATCCACTCCTTCCTCTCGCCCCTGAGCAACACCCGCAACGATGGCTACGGCGGCGACCTGCGCGGCCGTTCGCGACTGCTCATGGAAGTCATCGAGGCGACGCGCGGCGTGTGGCCCGACGACCTGCCGCTGTTCGTCCGGCTTTCCTGCACCGACTGGACCCCGGGCGGGCTCACCCTCGATGAGGTCGTCGAGCTGTGCGGCTGGCTGAAGGCAGCTGGACAGGTCGACCTGATCGACTGCTCATCCGGCGGGATCGAGCCGACCATGCGCATTCCCTCGCTGCATCCCGGCTACCAGGTGCCGTTCGCGCAGCGGATCCGCGAGGCGACCGGGATCAAGACCGGCGCCGTCGGCCTGATTCAAACCCCGGAACTCGCCGCCGAGATCGTGGCGAACGGGCGGGCCGACCTGGTCTTCATCGGCCGGGCCGTGCTCGCCGACCCGGCCTGGCCGCTGCACGCCGCCAAGACGCTCGGCATGAAACCGGAGTTGGTCCCGCAAT
Source organism: Acetobacteraceae bacterium (assembly GCA_032249615.1). Classification (GTDB taxonomy): domain Bacteria; phylum Pseudomonadota; class Alphaproteobacteria; order Acetobacterales; family Acetobacteraceae; genus JAVVHH01. The sequence continues at coordinate 19,949 of JAVVHH010000062.1, read as the reverse complement.
ACCTGCGCGCGGAGGTCTGACGCGCGCTTGCTCGCCGGCCGCGTCTCTCTTATAGACGCGGTCCGCGCTGCCGGTCGGTATCGGCGGCCCCTACAGGATTTGAGACGATGAAGCCCGGCATCCACCCCGAATACCATGAGATCACCGTCGTCATGACCGACGGTTCGTCGTTCAAGACCAAATCGTGCGCTGGCAAGGCCGGCGACACCATCCGTCTGGACATCGACCCGAAGTCTCACCCGGCCTGGACCGGCGTGCAGCGGATCATGGACACCGGCGGCCAGGTCGCCAAATTCAACCGTAAGTTCGCCGGGATCGGCCTCAAGAAGTAACCGCGCCACCACGCGATTGACGATAGGCCGCCTCTTGAAACCAGGGGCGGCCTTTTTTATTTTAGGACTGTCCGAGGCGCCCAGTTGGGGCTTCGGGGACTGCCATGGCCGGCTCTTTCGGGCGGCCACAACAACGACCTTGCATCTTGGAGGTTTACCATGACGACTCTCGATTTTGCTCCCCTTTTCCGTACCGCCATCGGTTTTGACCGCATGGCACGTCTAGCGTCGACCGCGCAGGACGCGGCGAGCGCCCAGAGCTACCCGCCCTACAACATCGAACGCACTGGCGACGACAGCTATCGTCTAACTATGGCCGTCGCCGGCTTTAGCGAGGATGAGCTCGAGCTCGTCGTGCGCGAGAACACGCTCGTGATCACGGGCCGGGTCAAGAACGAGGAAAATCCGGCCGAACTGCTCTACCGCGGGATCGCGGGCCGGGCGTTCGAGCGCCGCTTCGTTCTGGCCGATCACATCGTTGTCGACGATGCGTCGCTGAAGAACGGCCTGCTGCATGTCGGCTTGAAGCGCGTCGTGCCGGAGGCTCTGAAGCCCCGCCGCATCGCGATCGGCACGGCGTCAGCCGCTCAGCCAGCGATCGCGAACGACACAGCTGGTAACGCCGCGCAAGCTGCGTAACAAGCAACTGGAGGAGGGCCGGGTACAACCCGGCCCTCCTCTTTCAAAACTTAAAAAAAGTATCGGCCGCGCTGCGATGGTCGCGCTTGGCCGCTATCTGCGCCTGAGCCCGGGCGATCTCCGCCCGCAGCTCCGCAATGTACCGTTCCAGCTCCTCCACGCCCAACCGGTCCAGCAGAAGCGGAGCCAATCGGGGGCGGGCGTCATCTTCTTCCATCGCCATCGGACCGATCCGTCGCTTGATGATGCATACTAGCCCACGTGGGCTTGACCGCCAGCATCCGGCAGCCCCATATCCGCTCTCCCTTGAAAATGAACCGCCGGCCGCGCCTGCTTCGCCGACCGGCGAAGGACATGTGATCCGATGAGCCTCCCGCTGATGCCGAAAGCCACCGCTGTGTGGCTGATCGAAAAGACCGCGCTAACCTTCACGCAGATTGCGGATTTCTGCGGCATGCACCCGCTCGAGGTGCAGGCGATTGCGGATGGCGAAGTGGCGCAGGGGATCGTAGGCTACGATCCGGTCGCCAACCAGCAGGTCACCGACGAAGACATCAAGCGCTGCGAGAAGAGCCCAGAGGCGCGGCTGAAGCTGATGCCGCCCGCGAACGCCTCCAAGGTCAAGCGTGGCGCGCGCTACACGCCGGTGGCCAAGCGCAACGACCGGCCGGATGCGATCGCTTTCGTGTTGCGGAACTTTCCGCAGCTGTCCGAGGCGCAAGTCATCAAGCTGCTGGGCACGACCAAGGACACCATCCAGAAAGTGCGCGAGCGGACCCACTGGAACAGCGCGAACATCAAGCCGCGCGACCCTGTGATCCTGGGCCTGTGCAGCCAGACGGACCTGAACGCGGCCGTGTCGGCCGCGAACGAACGCCTGGCCCGGGACGGTCAGGCCATTCCGGTGCCGCCGCTGCCGGAAACCGAAGAAGCCGCCTGACGCGGCACCGCGTCACGCGGCTCGGTGACGCGGCACCGCGTCAACGCTCCTTCGTCTCGTCCAGCCGGGCGTCGGCCCGCTTAATTGCCTTGACGACCGTTTCGCCAGCGCGGACGACGATCGGGTCGGTGTGCGCGAGCAGGCGGTCGGCAACCAGCAGCGCCGGAGAAAGCATGCCCCGCAGATCGTGCCGGAGTGATGAGATGGTCGCCTCCAGGGCAGCGAGCCGCTTGAGTTTGGCCGCCGTTTCCTCATCCGTCATCATTCAAGGGTCCCGTCGGCGTCCGTAGCGGAGGAACTGCTCGCGGAAATCCATTCCGAACCATTCCGCCACGCAGACACTCTCGCCGAACCAATCCATCGCCTCGGCGCGCGATCGGGGCAGTGCCTGACGCGACTGCTCGAACAGCCGCCGATGCTGACGCAACCCGTCCAATCCGGCCCAAACCAACGCACCTAGAGCGAGATAGGGCGAGGCACCCGCATCGCCAAGGTCAAGCTCGACCCGCGCCGGCACCATCATACCTTCGGCGTCCACGTCGCTGCAGAGCCGCAGCGCTCCCGGCCGCCCCTCGACGGCCAACTCCGACCAGCGCTTGTCGCCGACGCCCGCGGGCGCAACCACCGCCGCGACGACCGGCAGGTGGTGGACCAATCCGGCCGTCCAATGCTCCGCCTCGTCCGACAAGCCATGCTCGCCGCTGCTGTCGCTCATCGCCGAGCCTCCGAGCCCATCCCACAGGCTGAACCCGATCCGCACCCCTGTCAGCGCCGGCCGTCCCACCGCTCCGGCGGCGGCCACCGCGGGGATCAACTCCCGGAGTATGACGGCCTGGTCGGCCGCGGTGATCCCCGCTGCAGGTTGCGCGGCGACCTCGAACTCGCCGGGCTGGTCGCCGGGCTGCATCGTCTCCGCGGCGATCCGGTTGGCTCGCAGGCACGCCAGCAAGCTTCCGCAAAACGGGGCAGCCCGCCTCAGCGCCGCCAGGCTGCGCGGCCCGCCGCCCGCCGGACCCGGGAGGATGAATCGCTGCGCAAATCCGGCCTGCACGCTCAGGTGGTACTCCGCGTGCAGCGCCGCGAGGGCTCGGCGCAGCAAGTATCGGGGGCAAGATGCCCAGGGCGCGCCATCCAGCTCCAGCAAATCACCGAGGAGCATGACGATGTCGGGCGCACCGACGGCGGGCACATAGGCTCGCGTCGCCGGATCGGGCAGCAGCAGCAGGTCGGGCCGACCGGCCGACACCGGGTCGTCCGGATGCCGCAGCGGCACGTGCCCGGGCAGCAACACACCGCGCTCCATCACCCGATCCAAATCGGTCCACGGCACGGCGGCCCCGCGCACCGAGCCCGAGAGGTCGCTCGTGCCGATGAACGCGAGCGTTTCGGGGTCCATCAGGATCGCAGCTGCCGGATCAGACGATGCAGCTGGCAGTGCGTGTGGTGCCGCGACAAGCCGGTCCGAACCACGGTGTCGGCGCGCCGCCGCTTCTGCCAATCCGGCATCTGACGGCCGATAACCGCGTCGATCTGCGCCGCCGTCATCTTGCCGCGGCGCCGCACCCGCGCCCGCTGCACGGCGAGCGGCGCGCTGACCACGACCACGTGGTCGACCCGGCGCTCGCCGCCGGTTTCGAACAGGAGCGGGATGTCCAACACGGCCAACGGCCGTCCGGCCCGGCGCACCCGCGCGAGGAACCGCGCCTCGGCCTGCCGGACCAGCGGGTGCACGATCTGCTCGAGGCGGCGCAGCGCGGTGGGGTCGCTCAGAACTGCCTGTCGCAGCGCGCTCCGGTCCACGGCCCCGTCCCGCACGCAACCGGGGAACGCCGCTGCGATCGGCGCAACTGCCGCGCCGCCCCGGGCTTGCAGGCGGTGGACCGCAGCGTCGGCATCGAACACCGGCAGCCCGGCCCGGCGCAGCACGGCCGCCGCGTTCGACTTTCCCATGCCGATCCCCCCCGTGAGGCCCAGGATCTTCACCGCGCCATCCACAGACCGGCACCGATCAGCCCGATGCCTGCGAGGTGGAACGGATGCAGCGTCTCGCCCAGGAAAAGCACCGCCAGCACCACCCCGAAAGCCGGCATCAGATGCACGTACTGTCCCGCGCGCGCCGGGCCGATCAGCTCCACGCCGCGATTATAGAACAGGTAGGCGAGGAAGGCCGGAAAGGCGCAGGAGTAGAGGATGGCGAAGATGGAAACGGGCGTCAGGATCAGTCGCGCGCCCTCGTGCGCCTCGATGCCGGCCAAGGGCACCAAAAACACGACGCCCACCGCGAAGCTGGCCGCGAGCAGACTCAGCGGATGGACCGCCGGTTTGAGCCGGAGCAGCGCAGAGTAGACGGCGTAGCAGACGACGGCCGCCGTCACGACCGCATCGCCGCCGTTGACGTTCAACGAGCGCAGCACGGTAAGCGACCCCTGGCCCGCGATCACGGCGACCCCCGCGAGCGAGATCATCACCGCCCCGACCTGCCGGAGCGTCGGCCGCTCGCGGAACATGGCGAACAGCGCGACGATGACGAAGAGCGGCGTCGCCGATTGCAGCAGCAGGGCGTTGATGGCGGTGGTGCTGTGCAGCCCCCGGTACATCAGGTTGTTGAACGCATCGACGCCCAACACGGCCAACGCCACCACCACCGGCCAGCGCCGCAGCAGCGCCGCCCTGTCGTGCCGCAGATGTGGCCAGGCGAGCGGAGCCACGATGACCAGCGCGCCGCCCCAGCGCAGGAGCGTGAACAGCGACGGCGGCACCAGCGCCGCGGCGGCCCGGCCGCTCACGATGCTACCTGCCCAGAACAGCATCGCCAGCGCCAGCAAGACCGGGCCGCTCATCCACGCACGCGTCAGCAGCGGCCTCGATGCTAATTCACTCACCCACGCACCCCCCGACCCGAGCATAGGGCCGAACGGCCCGGGCGCACGAGGGGGCTGGTCAGTATCCCGTCATTGCGCGGGCAGTTGGGCCAGCAGCTTGTCGAGCGTGATCGGGTAGTCGCGGATCCGGATGCCGGTGGCATTGTAGATCGCGTTGCCCAAAGCGCTCGCCGCACCGCAGATCCCGAGCTCGCCGATACCCTTGGAGTGGATCGGGTTGGCGTGGATGTCGCGCTCCTCCAGGAACTCCACTTCGAGCTGCGGCACGTCCGCGTTGACCGGAACGTGGTATTCAGCAAGGTCATGGTTGACGACCTGACCGGTCCTGACGTCGTGGACGAGGTCTTCCATCAGCGTCGCGCCGATGCCGAAGGTCATGCCGCCCAGGCACTGCGACCGCGCCGTCTTTTCGTTCAAGATGCGGCCCGCCGCGAACACCCCGAGCATCCGCCGCACCCGCGTCTCCCCGGTCACGGCGTTGACCGCGACCTCGGCGAAATGCGCGCCATACGAGGCCTGGTTGAACATGTCCTTCTGCTTGCCGGCCTTGATGGTCCCCACGGCTTCGATCCCGTCGCCGACCAGCTCGCCGATGGCGACCGAGCGGTTGTCGCCGATCGCTTGCCCGTCCTTCAACGTCAGCCCTTTCTCATCGACACTTAGCGCCTTGGCCAATTTTGCGCGGATTGACTCGCACGCGAGATAGGTCGCCGACCCCGACGACGCCGCGCCCCACGAGCCGCCGGACCCCGCCGAAGGCACGTCGTTGGTATCGCCCAGCTCCACCGTGATCCGCTCCATCGGCACGCCCAGCATTTCGGACGCGATCTGATTCAGGATTGTGTAACTGCCCGTGCCGATATCGGTCATGGCGGACGAGACCGTCACGGTGCCGTCCTTGTGAATGGCGACCTTGGAGGAGCTGCTGTGCATGAGGTTGGAACGGGCCGCGGAGGCGACGCCGATTCCGATCAGCCACTCCCCCTCGCGCCGCTGCCCGGGCTTTTGGCGCTTGTTCCAGCCGAACTTGCGCGCGCCGACATCGAGCGCCTCCACCAGCTTGCGCGACGAGAACGGCACCTTCTTCTCCGGGTCCTGCTCCGGATCGTTCAGGCGGCGAAGCTCGATCGGATCGATGTCGAGCTTCTCGGCCAGCTCGTCCATCGCGCTCTCAAGCCCGATCAGGCCGACAGCCTCGCCCGGCGCGCGCATGGAGCCGGAGAGCAGCCAGTTCATCCGAACCAGGTCATGGGTGATGACCCGGTTCTGTCCCCCATACAGGAAATGCGTCGACAGCCCGGCCGGCTCGAAGAAATCCTCTTCCGGGAGGTTGGACCCAACCGTCTCATGGCCAATGCCGATGAGCTTGCCCTCCTTGGTTGCCGCCAAGCGCATGCGCTGCACCGTGTTGGAGCGGCGTACCGTGGCTTCGAACACCTGTTGGCGCATCATCACGGCCTTCACCGGCCGGCCCAGTTTTTTGGCCGCTATCGCCGCCGCGACGCTTTCCGGCGCGATGCCGAGCTTCGACCCGAACCCGCCGCCGATAAAGCGCGAGATGATCCGCACCTTGTCCTTCGGCAGCCCCAGAGCGTCGGCGAGTTGTTGCGCGTCGGAAGTCGGCATCTGGTAGGAGCCATAGAGCGTCAGCGCGCCGGCATCCCACGTCGCGATGGAGGCATGCGGCTCCATCGCCGCCGAGTTCTGGCTGGGCGTGCTGTAGGTGACGTCGACCGTGACGTCCGCCTCACGCATCGCTTTGTCGAGATCGCCCTGCTCGAACTGCGCTGGCGTGTTGTTGTCGGGCAGATCCTTGTCGCGCTCGCGGCCGGCGGAGAAGGCGAACACGCCCTCGTCCCGCTCATAGTGCACAGGCATCTGCTCCGCCGCATCGCGCGCGGCCTCGTATGTTTCGCCGACGACGATGGCGATGATCTGGCCGAAATAGTCGACCGCCTTGACCCCCTGGGTCGGAGCCTCGGTCTCGCCACCCTGCTGCGAGTTCCGGGTGAAGGTGTCGAAATCGATCACGACGTCGATGATCCCGGGCATCGCCTTCGCGGCCTCGACGTCGATCGACTGCACCTTGCCTTTGCCGATCGTCGCGCTGAGGAGCGCGCCGTAGGCCAGGCGCGGGAACGAGTACTCCGCCGAGTAGGTCGCCGTTCCCGATACCTTCCGCGGTCCATCCACGCGGTTGAGCGGCTTGCCGACGACGTCCTGGACCGTCGTGTCCAGCAGGCTGTCCGGCTGCGGCTTATCCATCGTGAGGGTGACGTCGTTATTCCCGCCGAAACCAAGCATGGGCTATTCTCCAGTCAGATCGCGCAGACACGCGATCAGCGTGCGGCGGGCGAGCGGTATCTTGAAATCGTTGGTGCCCTGCCCCTTCGCCTCGGCGAGGAGCTCGTCGGCCGCGTGTTCGAAGAGCGCCAGCGAAGGGGGCTGACCGACCAGCTTCTGCTCCATTGGAGTGTTGCGCCAGGGCAGCGGCGCAAGGCCACCGAATGCGAGCGCGGCACTGCGGATGGTGCCGCCCTCCATGGAAACGACACCCGCCACCGACACCAGTGCGAACGCATAGGAGGCGCGGTCGCGCACCTTTCGATACTGCTGTCGGGCGCCGGACGGCGGCGCGGGCAGCTCGACATGGGTGATCAACTCCCCCTGCTCGAGGACGGTCTCGATGTGCGGGGTCTCGCCCGGCAGCCGGTAGAACTCGTGGATGGAGATCCGGCGCTGGCCGCCATCCGCCTTCAGCGTGACGACCGTGGCGTCGAGCGCGCGCATTGCCACCGCCATGTCGCTCGGATGGGTCGCGATGCATTTGTCGCTGGTGCCGAGGATCGCCAGGATGCGGTTGTAGCCCCCAATCGCGCCGCAGCCGCTGCCCGGTTCGCGTTTATTGCAGGGGTTGGCCGTGTTGTAGAAGTAGTAGCACCGGGTCCGCTGCAGCAGGTTTCCGCCGGTGGTCGCCTTGTTGCGCAGTTGACCGGTCGCTCCGGCCAGCAGCGCCCGGCTCAGGACCTCGAACCGCGTCCGCACCCGCTCGTCGGCCGCAAGGTCGCTGTTGGGCACGAGCGCGCCGATCCGCAGCCCGCCGCCATCGAGATCCTCGATGTCGGCCAGGGCGACCCGGGTGACGTCGACCAGGCGGCCCGGCGTTTCGACCTGCAGCTTCATCAAGTCGAGCAGGTTGGTGCCGCCGGCGATGAATTTGGCGAAGGCGGGTGTGGCGCCCTGCACGGCGGCCGCCGGGCTGTTCGCCTGCTCGTAGTCGAAGGTCCTCATGCGTCCACCCCGGCCACTTCGCGAATGGCGTCCACGATGTTCGGGTAGGCCGCGCAACGGCAGATGTTGCCGCTCATGCGCTCGCTGATTTCCGCGTTGTTCAGCGCGACCTGGTCGAGGTCGTCGCTCACGTAACTCGGCCAGCCCTTGGCGACTTCATCCAGCATCCCGACCGCCGAGCAGATCTGGCCCGGCGTGCAGTAGCCGCACTGATATCCGTCGTGCCGGACGAAAGCCTCTTGCAACGCGTGCAGATGCTCGGGCGTGCCGAGCCCCTCGATCGTCGTGATCTCGTCCTGCTGATGCATCACCGCCAGGGTGAGGCAGCTGTTCACGCGCCTCCCGTTGATCAACACGGTGCATGCGCCGCATTGACCATGGTCGCAGCCCTTCTTGCTCCCCGTCAGCCCAAGATGCTCGCGGAGCAGGTCCAGGATCGTTGTTCGGATATCGACGTCGGCTTCGCGTGTTTGACCGTTGATGGTGAATTGCATCGCGTTCGTCCCACAGGATTGGTGCGCCGACTCGCGTAGCGCGCTGCGCCGCGGCGAGTTGCCATTGACGCTCTGCATCGGGGCACATCGTGACCACTTGCATCCGCCTAATGCTGCTAAACATGGGGGGTGATGGATCTGCTTCAGAAGCTCGAGATTTTGGCCGATGCGGCGAAGTATGACGCATCTTGCGCATCGTCCGGAACCGCCAAACGCTCTTCGCTAGGCGAGAAGAGCGGCGTCGGGTCGACCGAGGGCATGGGCATTTGCCACGCCTATGCGCCGGATGGCCGCTGCATCAGCCTACTGAAGATCCTGCTGACCAATTCGTGCGTGTACGACTGCCTATACTGCATCAATCGCCGCAGCAGCAACGTCCAACGGGCGCGCTTCACACCCGAGGAAGTCGTCACTCTCACGCTCGGCTTCTATCGCCGCAACTGCATCGAGGGGCTGTTCCTCAGCTCCGGCATCATCCGCAGTCCCGACTACACGATGGAGCAGGTCGTGCGGGTGGCGAAGTTGCTGCGCGAGGAGCACGGGTTCCGCGGCTACATCCACCTTAAGACGATTCCCGACGCCGCGCCCGAGTTGCTGGCCGAGGCGGGGCGCTATGCCGACCGGCTGAGCATCAACGTCGAGTTGCCCACCGAGGGGAGCCTCGCCCGTCTCGCGCCTGAGAAGGACATGGGTGGCATCCGCCGCTCCATGGGGCGCATGCGCCTGCGGATCGACGAGGCCAAGGCCGAACGCAACGCGCCTCGCTTCGCCCCGGCCGGGCAGAGCACGCAGCTCATCATCGGCGCCGACTCCAGCTCCGACCGCGACATCCTCGACCTCAGCACCAACCTCTACGGCAATTACGGCTTGCGCCGGGTCTACTTCTCGGCATTCAGCCCGATCCCGGACGCGTCGGCCGCCCTGCCGCCTGCCAAGGCGCCGCTGCTGCGCGAACATCGCCTCTACCAGGCCGATTGGCTGATGCGGTTCTACGAATTCGATGCCAAGGAGTTGGCGCTCGACGCGACCGGCAACATGGATCTGTCGATGGATCCCAAGCTCGCCTGGGCGCTGCGAAATCGGGAGCAATTTCCGATGGACGTTAACACGGGCACCCGGGAGCAGCTTCTGCGCGTGCCGGGCATGGGCGTGAAGTCGGTCGATCGGATCATCAAGGCGCGCCGCCATCGTCGTCTGCGCATGGACGACCTCGGCCGGCTGCGCCTGCCGCTCGGCAAGATCGCCCCGTTCATCATCACCGCCGACCACCAGCCCGGCGCACAGCTTGACAGCGCCCTCCTGCAACAGCGTCTCGCGCCCAAACCCGTGCAGGCCGACCTGTTCGCATGAGGGCGGTGACGCTCGCCCATCCCGTCGATTGGGACCGGTGGCGGGGTGCCGCGCGAAGCCTCGCACTCGAGGGCGTGCCGCCCGAGGACGTGGTGTGGTCGGTCGGCGCGCCGGACGACCTGTTCGCCGAGGGCGACCGCACCGCACCGCCCGCGCCTGCCGGCAGCTTCACCGTTCCGCGGGCGCTCGTCTCGCTCGCAGAAACGGTCATCCAGGCCAACGATCCCGAGCGCTTCGCGCGCCTCTACCGCCTGATTTGGCGCGCCCACCGCGGCGAAAAGCATCTGCTGGAGATCACCACCGACCCCGACGTCCACGAGGTCAACCGGCTCGCCCAGGCGGTGCGGCGCGACACCCACAAGATGCGCGCCTTTGTTCGTTTCCGCGAAGTCGCCGACCCGGCCGGGCTGCGCTACGTCAGCTGGTTCGAGCCGGATCACTTCATCGTCGAAGCCAACGCCGCCTTCTTCGTCCGCCGTTTCGCGACCATGGTCTGGTCCATCCTGACCCCCTACCGCAGCGTCCACTGGACCGGCGAGGCCCTTGAATTCGCCCCCGGCGCCAGCCGCGACGACGTGCCCGACGACGACCGGCTCGAGGCGTATTGGCGCGCTTACTACAGTTCCATCTTCAATCCAGCCCGGCTCAAGATCGGCGCGATGACGTCGGAAATGCCGCGCAAGTATTGGAAGAACCTGCCGGAAGCCGCCGCCATCCCGGACCTCATCCGCAACGCCCCAGCCCGCGTGGAGAACATGGTCGAACGCCCCGTGATCTCCTCCCCAAAGGCGGCGCGCCCGGTGCCGGCGCAACCCCGGCCGAGCCCGGCTGCCGGCCCGCTCGCCGCCGCTGCCGCCGAAGCAGAAAGCTGCCGCCGTTGCGACCTTTGGCAGCCGGCGACCCAGGTCGTGTTCGGCGAGGGCCCGCAAGACGCGCGCATCATGATGATTGGGGAGCAGCCCGGCGACCAGGAAGACCTGGCGGGGCGCCCTTTCGTCGGACCGGCCGGCCAATTGCTCGACCGCGCGATGGAAGAAGCTGGCCTCGACCGCTCGCAAGTCTACGTCACCAATGCCGTCAAGCATTTCAAGTTCGAGCCCCGCGGCAAGCGCCGCATCCACGCCAAGCCCGGCACCTCCGAAATCACCGCCTGCCGCTTCTGGCTCGAGATCGAGCGCGCGGCCGTGGCACCTGCCCTGACCGTCATGCTGGGCGCATCGGCCGCGCACGCCGTCCTCGGCCGCACCGTCACCATCTCGCGCGAACGCGGCCGGCCCATACCGCTGACCGGCAATGCGCAGGGGTTCGTGACCGTACATCCGTCCTACCTTCTCCGCCTGCCGGACCCGGCGGCAAAGGAACGTGAATACGCGGCCTTCGTCGCCGACCTGCGCCATGTCAAGGAACTTGCCATTTCGCCCTAGTCGCGCTGACGACTGTGTCGCCGCGCCTGATCGCGCGCCCCCGGGATGCGACAAACGAGGCGGGTCGGATTACGCTGCGGCGCACGAGTGAAGAAATGACGGGGCGCCATGGAACCGAGATCGAACATAGTGGAGCGGGTCGTCGCAGACGACGCGGACGGCTTGCTAGCGCGCTGGCAAGAGCTGGTCGCGGCCTCCGGCGCCGCTGGGCCAGGACGTATCCGCGATGGTGAGATGCAGAAGCAGTGTCAGGCTTTCCTGACCGCACTCATCGAGGGAGTGCGCTCCGGCGCGAGCACGGTTTCCGAACCGGCCTTTGCGCCCGCGCGCGCGGTTCTCGACGATCTCTCTAAGGCAAGCGCGGCCTCCGGCTTCGGCCCGCGCGAGACCGCGACCTTCGTCTTCTCGATCAAGCAACCGCTGTTCGAGCGCATCCGCTCGAAGGCGGGCGACGATGCTGCGCAGACGGCCGCCGCATGCTGGCAGCTGACCGAATTGATCGACCAGTTCGGCCTCTACATGGTGGACGTGCACCAGCGCATCCGCGAGGAGGTCGTGCGGCGGCAGCGTGAAGAGATCGCGGAGCTATCCACGCCGGTGGTCAAGCTCTGGGACGGCATCCTCGCCCTTCCCCTGATCGGCACCCTCGATTCCTCGCGGACGCAAGTCGTGATGGAAAACCTGCTGCAGGCGATCGTCGACCAGAATGCAGAGCTCGCGATCATCGACATCACCGGCGTGCCGACTGTCGATACGCTGGTGGCCCAGCACCTGCTCAAGACGATCGCCGCGGCCCGGCTGATGGGCGCCGACTGCATCATCTCTGGCATCCGGCCGCAGATCGCGCAGACCATGGTCCATCTGGGCGTCGAGCTGGACGTGGTCTCGAAGGCCACCCTGGCGGATGCGTTGGCGCAGGCATTTGCGCGAACCGGCCGCACCGTAACCCGCCGCCCCGCTCTTTCGCGCTGAGCCGTCCGATGGATCATATCCCGATCCTGAAGCTCGGCCGGGCGCTGCTGGTCAGCATCCAGGCCGACGTGCACGACCGGCTGGCCAAATCACTCGAGGACGACCTCGCCAGACGGATCGTGGAAACCCAAGCCCGCGGGGTCATGATCGACATCTCGGGCCTGGAGATCGTCGATTCCTTCATGGGGCGCATGCTGGACAACATCGCCCGCGTCGCACGCTTGCTGGGGGCGGCCACCGTCGTGGTCGGGATGCGCCCGGCCGTCGCCATCACTCTGGTCGAGTTGGGCCTGTCGCTGAACGGGGTCCGCACGGCGCTCAACATCGAGCGGGGCATGCGTCTCATCGGCACCGTGGTCAGCGATGGGTCAGGCGACGAGGGCGGGGCCGGGCTGGAGACCATCGATGAACCCGACCTGGGCTGAGGTCGTCGAAATCAGGCAGGCCGACGATGTGGTGCGGGTGCGCCAGGCAGTTCGGGCGCGGGCCGTTCAGGCCGGGCTGGGGCTGGTGGATCAAACCAAGATCGTGACGGCGGCCAGCGAGATCGCGCGCAACACGCTCGATTATGGGCTGGGCGGGACCGTGCGCATCGAAACTTTCACCGAGCCACCCCGGCAGGGCGTGCGGCTGTTCTTCGAAGATCAGGGGCCGGGCATCGCCGATCTGGACAAGGCGCTGACCGATGGCTTCACTACCGGCAACGGCCTAGGCCTCGGCCTCTCCGGCGCCCGCCGCTTGTCCAACGAATTTGACCTGCAGTCCCGCCCCGGCCGCGGAACACGGGTCGTGCTGGCGCGCTGGAAGTAGATGCGGGCGATCGAGGTCGGCGATCCGTCGCAAGTCGCCGAAGCGAGGCGGGCCGCGGCCAAACAGGCCCATCTGCTCGGTTTCGAGGAGGAAGCGGCGGGCCGGGCGGCACTCGTCGCGACGGAACTGGCGACCAACCTGAGTCGGCATGGCGGTGGCGGAGCCCTCCTGGTCGGCGGCTTCGACGACGAGGGCGGGGCAGGTTTGGAACTGCTGTCACTGGATCGGGGCGCCGGCATCGAGAATGTCACGGCGTCCATGCGCGACGGGCACTCCACGGCGGGCAGCCCCGGCACCGGCCTGGGCGCGGTGAACCGCGGCGCCGACTACATGGAAATCTATTCCCGGCCGAATGCGGGAACCGCGATCCTTGCCCGGCTGGGCCGATTTACCGCCCGCGACCGGCACAAGCTGGCCCTTCCGGCCTACGGCGCCGTTGCCGTCGCGGTGACGGGCGAGGACGTCAGCGGCGACGCGTGGTGCCGAAGCGTTTGGGATGGTGGCTGGACGGCGATGGTGGCCGACGGCCTCGGCCATGGCCCGGTCGCGGCCGAAGCGGCAACCCTGGCTGTGCGGCGCTTCGAAGGGATCGAGCGGAAGCCGCCGGGGGAGGTGCTGGCCGCCATGCACGCTGCGCTGCGCCCCACGCGCGGCGCCGCTGTCTCCATCGCCCAGTTCGATGCCGCGGCCGGGCAGGTCGTGTTCGCCGGCGTCGGCAACGTCGCGGGCGCGCTTGTCGGGCGCAATGGCGATATGCGCCGGATGGTGTCGAACAATGGGACGGTCGGGCACATCGCCAAGCACATGCGCGCGTTCACCTACCCGACGGCGGGGATGAGTTTGCTGATCATGGCGTCGGACGGTCTCCTGAGTGGTTGGCGGCTGGACGATTACCCGGGCTTGCTCGACTGCCACCCGACCCTCGTGGCAGGGGTTCTATATCGTGATTTCAGCCGTGGGCGGGATGATGTGACGGTCCTGGTGTGCCAGTTGAACGGCCCATGAACGCGACGGGTTTGGCCACGGTGGCCGTGGCTCAGGAACCCGACATCCTCGTCGCGAGGCGGCGGGCGCGCGAGGTCGCGGCCTTGCTGGGGTTCGAGCCGCAGGACCAGACGAGGATCGCGACCGCCGCGTCCGAGATCGCCCGCAACGCCGCGACCCATGGCGGTGGCGGCCGGGTCGAGTTCGCGTTCGTAGCCAAGCCGCGGCCCGGCCTGCGCCTGGTGGTCCGCGACACCGGCCCGGGTATCGCGCAGATTGAGGCTGTGTTGGAGGGCCGAGTCCGGGGCGCGGGCGGGACGGGCACCGGCATCGCGAGCACGCGGCGGCTGATGGACGAATTCGACATCGAGACGAGCCGGGCGGGCACGTGCGTGACACTGACGAAGTTCCTGCCGCGCCAGGCGCCCCCGCTCACGCCGGCGACGGTGGCGCGCATCGCCCAGACGCTAGCCGCGCGCGCGGAGGCCGACCCCGGGGCGGAGGCGCGGCTGCAGAACCGCGAGTTGTTGCAGAGCTTGGCGGCGCTGACGGCCAAGCAGGAGGAGAGCGAACGGCTGAACGAGGAGCTGGCGACCACCAACCGAGGTGTCGTGGCACTGTACGCCGAACTAGACGAGAAAGCCGCGCAGCTTGCCACTCTGAATACCGAGCTGGAGAGCCGGGTGGCCGCCGCCGTGGCGGACTATCAACGCGTCAACGACGCGCTGCGGCAGAGCCAGAAGATGGAGGCCGTGGGGCAGCTCACCGGCGGCATCGCGCACGATTTCAACAATCTGCTGCAGATCGTCGCCGGCAATTTGGAGCTGGTGCTGCGGCGGCTGCCGCCGGACGACGTGTGGCTGCGCCGGGCCGTCGGCAATGCGATGTCGGGCGCGCAACGGGCGGCCACACTGACCCAGCGTCTGCTGGCGTTCTCGCGGCGCCAACCGCTCGCGCCCAAGCCGGTGGATCTCAATCGCCTGGTCGACGGCCTGCTGGACCTCATGCGCCGCACGCTCGGCGAAACCGTGTCGATCCGGACCGAGCCCGCCGACGATCTCTGGACTTTGGAGGCCGACGCCAACCAGCTCGAGAACGCACTGCTGAACCTCGCCGTCAACGCGCGTGACGCAATGCTCGGCGGCGGCACGCTGACGATCACGACCGCCAATGCCCGGATCGGCCCGGGCGACGTCTCCGATGACGCCGAGCCCGGCGATTACGTCTCGCTGACGGTCAGCGACACGGGAACCGGAATGCCGGAAGAGATTAGGTCTCGGGTGTTCGAGCCCTTCTTCACGACCAAGGAAGTCGGCAAGGGCACCGGGCTCGGCCTGTCCATGGTCTACGGCTTCGCCAAGCAATCCGGGGGGCACCTCCGGCTGGAGTCAGAGCTCGGGCGCGGCACGGCGGTGACGCTGTTCCTGCCCCGCTGCGACGGCGCAGCCGCGCGCGTATCGAGCGGAAGCGCCGTCCCCGTCGAGGCGGCCCGGCCGCATGAAACGATCCTGGTCGTCGAGGATGACGCGGAAGTGCGAACCTATTCGTGCGATGTGCTGACCGAGTTGGGCTATCAGGTGCTCGTCGCGGCAGATGGGCCGGCAGCCGTCGAGCTGCTGGAAGGCAGCGAGCGGATCGACCTGGTTTTCACCGATCTCGTACTCGCAGGTCCGATCGATGGGCGGAAGGTGGCCGAGCACGCGGCCGCAACTCGGCCCGGCACTCCCGTGCTGTTCACCAGCGGCTACGCGCATGACATCATTACCGACGCGCGGCCGGACCCGAGCCTCGATCTCCTGGCCAAACCGTTCAGCTACACGGCTCTGGCCCAGCGCGTGCGGCAGGCGATCGCGCGCGCGCCGGCACCTTCAGTCCGGTCCGGCGATCCTGTCCGAGCCCGATAGGTCTTTGAGCCGGACGCCCGAACCCTGCATCGATCGCATCTCGCGAAGCAGGAAGAGCAGAATCCGCGCGGCCGCCTCGCCGCTCAGGCCGGCTGGCTGGATGTTGCTCACGCAGTTCCGGTCGGCATCCGTCGTTTCCGGGTGCGGCGCCCAGGTCAGGTAGGCGCCGAGGCTCTCCGGCGCCGAAAGGCCGGGCCGCTCCCCGATGAGCACCAGCACGGACCTCGCCCCGAGGCTCGCCGCGATCGCGTCGCCGAGCGCGACCCGGGCGTTGGTCGCCACGACCAGCGGTGCCAGCGTCCAACCGCTCAGCGCCGGCAGCAGCGTCGCGAGCAGCCCGGTTCCGCCGGTCGACAACGCTCCCGGTGACAGGCCATCGGCAAGCACGACGACCAGGTCGTAGTCACCGCGATGGGCAGCGAGACGGGCCGCGTCTGCCGGATTCAGCCGTCGCCCCCAATCCGGCCGCATCAAGTAGGTCCGCCGGTCAGCGGCCAAGCTGCGGACCGTCAGCGCGGGCTCGGGAAGATCGCCCACCGCGAACGCCCCGTGCACGGCGTCACGCGCATGGGCCTGTGCCGCTCGGAAGCCGAGCAGCGGGGCGCTGCCCAGCGAGGCTCCCGTCCGCTCCTGGAAGATCCGCGCCGGGGTCGCCTGCCGCAGCGCGGGCAGCGAGCGGGCGGTCCCACCACCGGGGCCCGGCAACAGGCGCAGCAACTCCGGCCGCGCGGGCGGACGTACGCGGCCCGCCGGGTCGAGCAGGCCCTGCGCGCCGAGCCAAGCCTCGAACTCCGGCGCGGGACGCCGGCCGAATACGTCGCGCATCGCCAGCGCATCGTGAAAGCTGGTGCTCTGATAACCGAGCATCACGTCGTCCCCGCCCGGCACGCCCATAATGAAGTTGATCCCGGCTGCCATCAGCAGACCGAGCAGCGCGTCCGCATCGTCCTCGTCCGCCTCGGCATGGTTTGTGTAGCAAACGTCGCATCCCATCGGCAGCCCGAGCAGCTTGCCGCAGAAATGGTCTTCCAGCCCGGCGCGCGTGATCTGCTTGCCGTCGAACAGATACTCCGGCCCAATGAAACCTACGACTGTATTGACGAGCAGCGGGTGGTAGCGCCGCGCCACCGCATAGGCCCGCGCCTCGAGCGTCTGCTGGTCAACGCCGGCGTGAGCATTGGCCGAGAGCGCGCTGCCCTGCCCCGTCTCGAAATACATCGCGTTCCGCCCGACGGTGCCGCGCGCCAGCCCGGCGACCGCCTCCGCCGCCTCGTCCAGCAGCCCGAGCGTCACCCCGAAGCTCGCATTCGCCGCCTGCGTCCCCCCGACCGATTGGAACACGAGATCGACCGGCGAGCCCCGCCGGATCAGTTCCAGCGTCGTCGTCACATGCGCCAGGACACAGCTCTGCATGGGGATCGCGAGTCGCTGCCGGATGTCGTCGAGCAGGCAGAGCAGGCTGTGCGTCCGCTCCGGCGAATCTGACGCGGGGTTGATCCCGATGCAGGCATCGCCCGACCCGAGCAGCAACCCGTCGAGCACCGAGGCCGCAATCCCAGCCGGGTCATCGCTCGGGTGATTAGGCTGGAGCCGCGTCGACAAGCGGCCTTGCAGCCCGATCGTGGTGCGGAAAGCGGTCGTCACCTCCACCTTGCGGGCGATCAGGATCAAGTCCTGCACGCGGCACAGCTTCGCGACCGCGGCGACCATCTCCGGCGTGAGCCCGGGCCGCAGCGCCGCCAACACCGCGGCGTCCGTCGTGTCGGCGAGGAGGAAGTCCCGCAGGCCGCCGACCGTCAGGCTCCGGATGGGTGAAAACGCCGCCGGGTCGTGGCTATCCTGGATCAACCGGGTGACGTCGTCGCTCTCGTACGGGATGACGGTTTCGGCCAGGAAAGTTGCGAGCGGCAGGTCGGCGAGCGCCGCCTGCGCCGCGACCCGGTGCGCCGCGGTGGTCGCTGCGATCCCCGCCAATTGGTCGCCCGAGCGCAACGGCGTGGCGGCGGCCAGGAGCGGCGCGAGGCCGTCGAAGGCGTAGGTCTCGCCGGCCGCCGCCGCGCGGAACATCTACCGCCCGGATGCGCCGTCGCCGGCATCGCCGACGCGGTGGTGGTGCCCGCTCACTTCGGCGCCGGCGTCGGCGGGCATGAGCAGCGAGGCGGGCGCGGCCAGCATCATCAGGAATGCGACGACCAGGAATGCGAACGCGAAATCGGAAACCTGCAGCGTGGAGCGGCCGTAGAAATGGCTGGCGGCGGCCAGCGCGGTCGTGCCGATGGTGACACCGAAGGTCAGTGAAAGCTGCTGGATCGTCGCATACAGGCTGGTCGCCGCACTCATCCGCGCGCGGGGAATGTCGGCGTACGCGATCGTGTTGTAGGCGGTGAACTGGAGCGAGCGGAAGAACCCGCCGACGATCAGGGCCGCGTAGATTGCCGCGAGGGGCCACCAGGTGCGGAACGCAGCGCAGAGCGCGACCCCCACCGCCGAGGCGACCGCGTTCCACAGCAGCGTCGCGCGGAAGCCGAACGCGCGGAGCGCGCGCTGCGCCGCAGGCTTCATAATGACCGCGCCGATGGCGCTGGCGAACGTGACCGTCCCACTCTGCGCCGCGCTGTCGCCGAACCCGATTTGGAACATGAGCGGCAAGAGAAACGGGATCGCCCCGACCCCGATCCGGAACAACGTGCCGGCCAGAACCGATACTGCGAAAGTCGGGATCTTGAGCAGAGTGAGGTCGAGCAGCGGGTCCGGCCGGCGCCTCGCGTGCCAGAAATAGCCCGCCCCGGCCACCAGCCCGGTCCATAGGCACGCCGCCACCGCCCAGGCCGCGGCAACTCCGCGGCCCAACATCTCCGACCCGAAGGTGATGCCGGACAGCGCGACGCCCGCAAGCACCAATCCCCAGCCATCGAGCCGCCCCGGCTTGTCTGCTTTCAATTCGTCCACGAACAGACTGACGAGGAGGATCCCGAGCAGGCCGATAGGGACGTTGATCGTGAAGATCCAGCGCCAGTTGGCGTAGGTGACCAGGAAGCCGCCCAGCGGCGGTCCGATCACCGGGCCGATCAGGGCCGGCACCGTCAGCCAGGCCATGGCGGCCACGAGTTCCGACTTGGCGACGCTACGGAGCAGCACGAGCCGCCCCACCGGCACCATCATCGCGCCGCCGAGCCCCTGCACGATGCGTGAGAACACCAGCATGGCCAGGCTGCTCGAATACCCGCACAGGATCGACCCCAGCGTGAACACCGCGATCGCCGCGCGGAACACGGTCCGCGACCCGTATCGGTCTGCCATCCAGCCGCTGACCGGGATGAACACGGCCAGGGACAGCAGGTAGCTGGTGAGCGCGAGGTTCATCTCCAGCGGCGCTGCGCCGAAGCTCTTGGCCATGGCCGGCAGCGCCGTGGCGACCACCGTCCCGTCCAGGTTCTGCATCAGCAGCGCGCAGGCGACGATGGTTGCCGTGAGCCGGGTGCGGCCGGGGTTCGGCGCCGGGACCGTCACCTCCCCCGGCGGGGCCGCCGCGCTCAGGGGATCAGAACGGTGCTGCCCGTGGTCCGCCGCCCCTCGAGCGCCTCGTGCGCGTCCTTTGCGTCTGCCAGCGCAAAGGTCTGGTTGACGCGGATCTTGACCGCGCCAGAGGTGACCGCGTCGAACAGATCTTCGGCCGAGGCCTGCAGGTCGGTGCTCTTGGCGGTGTAGGTCGCCAAGGTGGGCCGGGTCAGGAACAGGCTGCCCTTGGCCGAGAGCATGCCGAGATCCACCGGCGGCACCGGGCCGGATGCGTTGCCGTAGGTGACCATCAGCCCCAGCGGCGCGAGACTGTCGAGGCTCGCGGTGAACGTATCCTTGCCGACGCTGTCGTAGACCACCGGCACCATCGCGCCCCCGGTGATGCGCTTGACCTCGGCGGCGAGGTTG